>NZ_JBBBBL010000007.1:284170-329496 GCF_037120585.1 Bacillus sp. CCNWLW194
TTATTTCCTTGTTGAGGATCTCTACCATTGTTCCCTTGCTGATTTCCATTATTTCCTTGTTGAGATCCTCTTCCATTGTTCCCTTGCTGATTTCCATTATTTCCTTGTTGAGATTCTCTACCGTTATTCTCCTGCTGATTCCCTCTATTTTCTTGCTGAGATCCTCTACCCTTATTTTCTTTTATTTGCCTAGATGGCTGTTCCTCTGGTTTCTTTTGTTCTTTATGCTCTGGTTTCTCATATTTTTTTTCTTTTACAGGAGACAAATCTGGTGATGCATCAGGAGCTGACTCCTGCTGCGATTGCACCTCTTCTTCGTTTTCCACTGGATTAGACGGCGTGGCAGGTGGAGTAAGCGATTTGTTCTTCTCATTCTCTTGCTTTATATAGACTCCTGTGCCAATTCCAGCCTTTCTAGCATCCTCTCGTACTTGCATCGTGCTACTTTGATATTCGACTGTAATATGTTTTAGCTCATATTCTTTCTTTAATTCTTTCATTTCCTTTACCAACTGTGGTTCTAGCAACTTGTCCTTTGCAACAGCCGTTAGCATAACTTGCTTATCATTCGTTAAATACTTATCCTCTTGACTTTGCTTTATAATCGTACGTATTACGTCTTGCAATTGTTTATTTTCCCATTGCTTCAATTCTTTTAAAATACGCCTTCCATCATCATTACAAGCTTGCAAATCTATAACGCGAAGATCCTTCGTTACGCTCACCTCTAAACTTGGATTTATATCAACTGAGACGTAAGCAAATACTTTTTCTTCCGGTTGGTTGTAGAAAAATAACAGCGCACATAGAAAACAAGCAACAAGTAATGATGCCGGCTTTAAGAAATAAGGGATTGAAAAACGTGATGCTTTTTGTTCTTGTTCTTCAAACGAGATTTCCTCTCCAATCATGCAAGAATCCCCTTTTCTTTTACACGTAATAAACTCTCCATTTGGTGTTAAAACAACTACGCTATGTTTTTTTATATCCATCACAATTCCTTTATTCATCATGCTTCCCTCCCCTTATATAATCAAGAATGTATGTATAGTTGTTTGCGAAGATAATACACATTGCAATGATATATTTTCTATGCCGCTCCAACGTTTTACGACTTACCCTAACACGCGGTTCAATATGTTTAAGCGGTAACTTTTTCTTTCGGAACAGCTCCTCCATCATTTCCTCTTCTTTTATAATCATCTTCACAATTTCTATTAAGTGCTCACGCGTGTCACGATGCTTAGGAGATTCTTTAGCAAGCTCTGAAAATGTGATTTTAAACTCAGCTAACACACTTTGAAAATGAAGAATTTCTTCCTTACGATTACTATTGTCCATCTCTTTCATATACTCTGTAAGCGATACTTGCATTTCTAACATTTCCTCTTGCTCATCTTCTTTTAAAAAGACACGGTTATGCTTAGACTCCTTGCGTATATAGTCAATTACATCTCTTTTTATAAGAAGATCAGCAAACGCTAGAAAAGATTTTCCTTTTTTATACGAATACTGTTCAATTGCTTCGTTAAACGCAAACAATCCAATACTATATTCATCATCCTGTTCTGTAATATATCGGCGGCAGACAGACGATATTGATTTTCTAATAAAAGGCTGATACTGAACGATAAAGGCTTCCTTATCTTCTCCATTGTTTTGTATGTTACATACGATATCTTCTATTTTTGGTTTTCTTAAGATCTTCATTACTAAACTCAACACTGGTAATCTCTCAGCCTCCTTCTGCTTTAAATAGAAAAATGGTCACTAAACAAGTGACCATTTAACCACATTTTGTTAGTACTTTTCTTTGGTCTTGTCTTCTTGCTGTTACTTATATTTTTTCGAGACTAACTTTTTTCACTGTTTTCCTAATGATCTTGCTTTTCTCTCGGCACTATAGTTCAGCTTATATTTTAATGTACTTTCTTATTTTCTTCCCCTTGTTTTGCTTGCTCTGTTTCTATTTTATCTGCAATCCTTGAATAACTCTTCTCTATATCATTGGTAATTTCACCCTTTTATTTCGGATGCCCCACTTAATCTAGTAATTTTATTAACACTTCAATATTCTTTCAAGGTCAGTTTTCTTCTATTTATTTTCTTCACTATACATATTCGGAGCAATACAAAGTTTTATGGGGGTCAAAAAATATTTTTATAAAAAAATAGATTTTTATTTCAAAAATAAAAACCATTGATTTGAAAAAGGACTAATCAAATTGATGGTTTTCTTATCACATCTATTAAATTAAGTTGGGCTCTCATTATGTATAAGAAAATCTGCTGTTCTCACTATTTCCTGCCGATTTTCTCTATCGTTATCTTTCTTGATTATCATAATATGTCTTATCTGCATATTTTTGATCATTTCCTTTTATATAAGCTAATATTACTTTTGGATTTTTAAATAAGTCCCAGTCTCCATATGTATCAAATCTTCTGCATGAAGTTATCATTCCATTTTTAATGGTACCGAATTTCTTATTATTTCGCTTTCCCCATTCTTTTAATCGTTTAGCAAAATCTGCATCTTCTGCCATAAGCATGTTTTCATTAAATCCGTTAATTGCCATAAAATCTTTTTTATAGCACCAAAAAATCCCTACAGATATAGCTCCATACTTAAAAAGTAAGGGGATTATTATTAACATTGCAGAAAAGAATATTCCTAAAGATATTCTTTCAAACTTCCCATTCACCCCACCACCAATGTATTTACCTGAAGATAAATATTTATCTACATTAGACAACACGGACTCTGTCATTATAGTATCAGCGTCTATAGTAACGATTATTTCTCCACTAGCTATTTCTGCCCCTGCATTTCGGATTTTAGATAAGTTTTTATCGTTATTTTTCAATGTAATACAATTATAAGATTTTGCTATTTCCTCTGTTTTATCTGTGCAACGATTTAAAACAACTATAACTTCCGTTTGCTCTTTATATGCCTCTGATGCCTTTGCAATTGAATCTAAACATTTTCTAATGTACTTTTCTTCATTATGTGCAGGAATTATAATAGAAAACTTCACATCTTTTTGTAAATAGCTTCTTGAAGATTCATTTGTTTCAGCCATGATATTCCCCCTATTTTATTAAATAAAATATCTGTTATACATAACATATATTGAAATTTATTAAGTTATATTATTAAAAAAGTAATTAAAACAATATGGACATATTTTTTTAATTGTAATAGGGCTACTATTAAGCTAACAAGATCAAAATTGACGTTGTATGAGCTTAACTTGTTTGCGAGGTGTGGGGCCTCTATATAAAAAACCACAGTTTACACCCAAACTGTGGTTTTTTGAAGTATAAGGAATTACATGAATCATAAGTCACTGTCTAAATTGTACTCCTCATTTATCAATATCTGTATCTAGTTTTCAACTTCGTAACAGAGCTAAGTTTAATTTCTTACAGAATGAAACCAAGGCAATTGTTTAATATATGTATCGCCATGACATATGCAAGGGATCTTTTAGAAATAAGATAAGCCGCAGTAAGTATCACTGCACCAGGTAAATAAATAGCAATATCCGAAATCTGGTTCGTATGAAGAAGTGTAAAAATTATAATCGAAATGATAGATGCAATAGCAGTACCAATATAATGTGAAAAACGATTTAATATTATATAACGAAATATAATTTCTTCAAGTATTGGACCTAGAATACCAAATACAAGCAATGTAAATATAAGAGGTATCTCCGCGCCCGTTTCAAGGAGCTGTTCTTGGTTCTCTGGCTGACCAGTTGCTAGAAAACGCATAACAGCCTGTTCTACAATTACCGTAAATAAAACCACCATAGGAATACTTACTATTTTCAAAATTGTCTTCTCTTTAAAATAAGTAAAACTTTCAATAATTTCTTTCCTAAAGAAAATTATTCCTACAATAGCAGGTACAGTCAAACCGATGGCACTAAGAGCAAATTCTGATTCAACTAAATTGCTGTTAGTTAAAAGTGATATGCCAAATAATATGAACAAGCCAATTTGAAGTAATGCAAACATTGTATAAACTATTAGCATAATAAGTTCTTTTGTATTCATTTTAATAAAGTTCACTTTATTACCTCCATAATGAAATTACCTAGAATCTTTGAATTTTCTTTCTGCATAACGTACTCCTTCTAAATATATTTATATAAGATTTCAAACCGGACGGTTCGGTCCGGAATCTAATGATACTATAAGTTTCTAGTTTTTCAAACCCCCTTTACAAATTATTAACACAATCAAAACGGGAAAAAACAAATAAATTTATACCTCAGTTTCTTATTTACAATCAAATTCCCGTACTCATTCATTATTAACGATTAATCTTTTATAGTATGAAATGATACGGCTTTTAACCAGAAGATATCCTAATTAAACAAAATGAAAGTGGGAGTAGTTCAAACATTTTAGCTAAACATATTAATTAAAATTATATATACTACTCATATGTCTATACGTTAAAATTAACTATATATTTTTACACATTATACGATTTCAAGTAAAATTATTTGTATAAAGTGACTCAATTAAACAATTGGTCACGTTTTTTTGACAGAAAATTCACTCGAATAATACAGATACTACAATTTGATTAACCTCTTTTCAAACTGTATCGTTTGAGGTTTCCATAAGATAGGGATTGATATGATATTTTTTACTCCAAACTTATTTATACTTACAAAAAAATCAAGAAAATAGAGGGTAAACATTACCTAAAATATTAAGCTCATTTTTATTAGGAGGATTACAAAGCATGACTAAAGTTGATACGGTAAAAGAAAAGATTATTGAAACATCTTTATATTTATTTAATACCAATGGAATAACTCGCACATCCATCCAGGATATAATGACAGCTACTGAACTACCTAAAGGATCTATTTATCGTAGATTCAAAAATAAAGAAGAAATTGTCCTTGCTGCCTACGACAAAAGTGGTGAGATTATGTGGAGTCATTTTCATAAAGCAATGGAAAATAAAAAGACAGCAATTGATAAAATCCTTGCAATTTTCCTTGTATATCAAGATGCAGCTAATAATCCCCCTATTGCTGGAGGCTGTCCATTGCTTAATAGTGCAATTGAAAGTACTGGAGTATTTCCAGAATTACAAAAAGCAGCAGCAAAAGGCTATGATGATACAGTAATGTTAATGGCTTCTCTCATAAAAGAAGGAATAGAGAAACAAGAACTTAAAGAAGATATAGACATTATATCGCTCGCTTCCTTTCTTGCATCTTCAATGGAGGGCGCTATTATGGCAAGTCGAGTATCTAACGATAATATACATCATCAGTATTTTATTGAACAAATAAAACATCATCTTTCCTCTTATTCTAAATAAGTGAGAACTTATATTGCTTTCATTCAATTTTTATAGACTTAAATTGAATAAATCCCTCTCATAAAAAGTGGCTTCTGTTTATGAGAGGGGTGAATAGTTTTTAGCAAAGGTAGCTTTTTAGACGTTGTATATTATGCATACAACCAATTTGTTTTTTTACATACCTCTTCTCTTACTGTCGACGTTCAAAAGCAAGACGTACAGCAAGCCCCGTTAAAACACTTGCCATAAGCCAACGCTGCACTCGTAGCCACGTTGGGCGTGTGCCAAACCATTTCGCAATCCGACTTGCTGTCAACACAATTAGGAGGTTGACTATAAAACTAACAGTGATTTGCGTAAGACCCAAAACTGCACCTTGTAGAAGCAACGATCCCTTCTCAGGATCTTCAAATTGAGGTAGAAGTGATACATACAAAATAGCAATCTTTGGATTCAGAAGATTGGTCATGAGTCCCATCAAAAATAATTTCCGTGGCGGCTCATTAGAAATCGTACTAGGCTCCATAATAGATGTAGCACCAGGTTTAATCGAATTCCAAGCTAGCCAGAGCAAGTAAGCGGCACCTGCCCATTTGACTGCTTCATAGACAGCGGGAACGGCGAGGAAAAGAACTGTAAGTCCGAACATTGTTGCGATTATATAGATTACGAAACCAAGCATGATGCCCAATAAAGAAATAAATCCTGCCATACGTCCCTGCGTAATGGAACGGGAAATGAGATAAATCATATTAGGCCCCGGTGAACAAACCATGCTAAGCGAAACAATTGCAAAAGCTATCAAAGTACTCAAGCTGACCATAAACCTTCCCCCTTTATCTTACATAAAATTTCCTATTGTACATTTTATCATGAGTGAGGAGAGAAAAGATTAATATAAGCCGATGTAGCTAAGGAATATTATCGGGTTAAATGTATTGTAATCACATACTTCTCATTCTCTTAAGTAAGGATTAAAAGTAACCGATCCATAGTGATAATCCAATAACAACTAACAAAGCAAAACAAAATGTGATATTTCGAATCCACTTTTGTATATCATCAAAATACCGGTCTATAAATTTAGCATGGATATAAACCATAAGAAATAGCACAAAGAAAGTAAAGGAACCCAATTTATCATTAAATTTTTCATTAGTAAATGTGCTTACATGAAGGAATAGAAAAACAAACGTTACTATAAATAGCTCAAATAGTCTTTTTTTATTCACTCCACCACCACCTTACAATAATTCCCTTTTATTCTATTTTATCAGAACATAATGTGTAGTAGGTTATGAATATTATATTCATGTCAAAAAGGCCAACAATTCAAGATTGTTAGCCTTTACTTTCCTTAATTGAACCTTTTATCTTTTTACTTCCTAACAACCGGAATCCACATTTCACCAAATACTAAACCGTTTCTTTCCCCCATCTCAACCGTTGTATTTGGCCCACCAACATAAGCAAAATCTGTTGCTTCTCGTAAGGCCTGACCGAAGGCGATGCCAGTAAGCTTATTACTTAACTCTTCAGCTGTTTTGTCTTCCCCTTTTACTACTAAGTATTCTCCCTTAGGAAACTGGATCACTCTAGATTCTTCTTCTATTTGTGCTTCTGTCATAACACCCGCATAATACATCATCTTGTTATTCACCGCTTCGCTCACAGAAAAAATGTAATCATTTGTAGCTAGAGCTTTTAAAGTATCCAGCCTCCCATCTTCTTTAACAGCCGACCAAAAGTCTTCCTTTTCTTTATTGATTCCAACAAAATCTGTATATTCACTTTTAATTTCAGTTCCAATACCTAACACAATAAAGCTATCTTTTTCTTCAATCGTATAATTTTTCATATTCAAAACCTTCCTTTTTTAAAATGAATCAAATGATTTCTCTTTTCATCTGATGAGTTTATAATATCTTTAAATCATGTCAAAAAATGATACTGTTTAGGAGACTAAAATGAAAAAAGTTGAACGGATTAATACAATTATGCGGTATATCAACAACCGCTCCCACTTTACAATTTCAGAAATCATACGAGAATTTAACATATCACGATCGACAGCTATTAGAGACATTAGAGAAATTGAAGCTATGGGCATGCCACTTGTCGCTGAAGTTGGGAGGACTGGTGGATATTTTGTCATGCATAACTCTATCCTGCCCGTTGTTCGCTTTACTGATAACGAAGTGAAAGCTCTTTTTATTGCTTTTATGGCTACAAGAAATCAACAACTTCCCTATCTAAAAAGTCGTCAATCTTTAGCTGAAAAACTGTTAGGGCTTATCTCTGAAACCCAGCAAGATGATATTGTTCTTTTAAATCAACTCTTGCTGTTTGAAGGGACTAACCCTCATAATCCTGATTTACTTGAACTTTCTGACCTCCCCCACCCTTTGTTAGAAAAACTCATTCAAATGCTTCTTTTGGATAGCCATTTATTGATTACCATCAAAGAAGAGAAAGAAATCAAGTCTTATTCCATTTATCTATTACACCTGTATCAAGAAAAAAGCCAATGGATCATTGAAGGGTTTGACTTAAAAGAAGAAAAGAAGAGGATGTTTCCTGTGGATCATCTCATCAATATCGAACCATACACGACGAAAAAAAAGCTAAATAAGAAAAAGATTTTAGAAAAACTAAATAAGAAGGATGAAGCAATTAATCTTGTACTTGAACTTGGTCCAAAAGCAATTGCCCAGTTCAAAAAATACCACCCTTTCAAAATTTCAATATCTTATACAAATCCTTACCAATCCACAGCCATTTTAAAAACATTTATTAATGTTAACAATTCCGATGAAGTGATGGAAATAATAAATTGGGTGCTTTTCCTAGGGAAGGATATTACAATCAGGGAAATGCCTGAAGAAATATTAGCAGGTTTACAAGAGAGATTATGTTTATACTCCCCATAAGCATTGATTGGTGTAACCCCAAAATATTGAGTTTAATTCATTACCAGTTGTCTATATTTTTCTAATACCTAGGGAAAACATTATATTTGCTATCATCGCTGAACGAAGCTTCTAGGAATAATACAATAAAAAAGGTGTGAACTAGCTCTTAGTTCACACCTTTTTATATTAGAGTTTACTATAAACACATTAAATTGCTTGTTTAAGATTTGAATGTGGATTTGGTCCATACTTATTCTCACCTTCATCACTTTCAATGATACAAAACACAAGTAGAACCGCTCCTCCAAATGGCACCAAATTTAATAGCTGCCACCATCCCGTTTTTCCACTATCATGTAATCGACGAGCTCCCACTGCCAGAGTAGGAACAATAAAAATTGCAATAAATAGCAAAGTAATATTGGCTCTTAAGTAAAAGGCAGACGAAGAATAAGAGGCCAAATATATTAATGACCAAAACGTAACCTTATTAACTAAAGTAAAAATCCAGTACTCTTTTCTCGTAGCTCTCCCACTAAATTTCGCATAGTTTTTGAGAGTATATAAATACCATTTCATTTGAACCTCTCCCTTTTCCATCCCCTAAACGATTGTTTTATACATTTTATACCTTATAAGTATAAATATAGCACATAACATCTTTAATCTCTATTTTCATATAGAATATTCTGTTTATTTCAGTTGAATGTTAACATACTACACTTCAAGGCATGTGTATTTGATTTATTATTCTCCTATTTACTTTAAAACTACTACAATTAGGCGAAGCATGAATGTAGTATTAAAGCATGGAAAACCTTCCCGTGCTTTTTCAAAGATATATATTATTTCGGAAGATTTAATTTACTTACCCTAACTGACGTTTAAATGCCTTACTAGCGAAAAAGTAAGAGATGATCATTATGCCTACACACCAAGCAAGTGCAATCCAAATATCGTTGCCAATAGTTCCTTCATATAAAAGAGCACGAATCGCATTCACGATTGAAGTTACAGGCTGATTCTCAGCAAACGCACGGACAATTTTGGGCATCGTTTCGGTAGGTACGAAGGCCGAACTAATAAATGGGAGGAAAATTAGTGGGTACGAGTAGGCTGTTGCCCCTTCCATAGACTTCGCTTTCAGCCCTGGAATGATAGCCAACCATGTTAGCGCTAACGTAAACATCCCTAGTATTCCAGCTACTGCAAGCCAATCTAAAATATTAGCACTGGAACGAAAGCCCATTAAGAGTGCAACAAGAATAACCACCACGATAGTAAGTACATTAGCAACGAGTGAGGTTAATACGTGAGCCCACAATATCGATGAGCGTTTGATAGGCATCGTAATGAAACGTGCCATAAGCCCGCTCTTTACATCTGAAAACAACCGTACGGATGTATAAGCGACACCAGATGCAATCGCCATTAGCAAAATTCCCGGCAATAAATAATTGACGTAGTTATCTGTTCCTGTCTGTATAGCACCACCAAATACATAAACAAACAATAGCATCATCATAATCGGTGTAATCGCTACCGTAATAATTGTATCCGGACTACGCATAATATTGCGCATTAAGCGCCCAAGTAATACACCTGTTTTGCTTTTCATTTACATCTCCTCCTTTTTGCCAATGATCGCAAGGAATATTTCTTCCAATGTCGGCTGCTTCTCGATATACTCTACTTTTGCTGGCGGGAACATCTCTTTCAATTCAGTAAGAGTGCCTGTCGTAATGATTTTTCCACCATGCAAAATCGCGATACGATCAGCTAGTTGTTCTGCTTCCTCCAAGTACTGGGTTGTTAGTAAAATGGTTGTTCCTCCACCAGCAAGTTCCTTGACTGTATCCCACACTTCGATTCGCGCTTCCGGATCAAGTCCAGTAGTTGGTTCGTCAAGAAAAATAACTGCTGGCGCCCCAATCAAACTCATCGCGATATCAAGCCGGCGCTTCATCCCGCCTGAATACTGATCTGCCCTTTGGTTTGCCGCATCAGTCAGACTAAATCTTGCAAGTAGATTGTCAGCGACTTGAGCGGGATTAGAAATACCACGTAACTTGGCGATCATTATCAAGTTTTCTCGGCCAGTAAGCATACCGTCTAAAGCTGCGAACTGTCCTGTCAAACTGATGCTTTGGCGAACATAATCTGGTTGACTCTGGACATCAAACCCGCAAATACTTACTTCACCGCCACCTTGCTTCATTAGCGTCGAGAGGATGTTGACCGTCGTCGTCTTGCCAGCACCATTTGAACCTAGCAGCGCGAAAATTTCGCCACGCTGCACCTCAAAATCCACTCCCTTTAAAACTTCTTTATCTTTAAAAGATTTTTTTAGTCCTTTTACAGAAATCGCTGCATTGCTCATACTTTTTCCCCCTTATAAAAATAAATTACCTTCACCCTCTATTTAGTATCACTGATAATCCGTATTACTTAGTAGTGGTTTAAAAATATAACTGAATAGCGATGGCGGTAGTTCACATTTGTAACCAGCTAATCAGTCGGTATTACTTATTGCATTTATTTTTTTCTCAATTTTTTCATGATACTTTCATTCAAATCTTCACGATATTTAGAGACATACGTTTTAGCATTTGCCACTAGTTCGTCAGCAAAGGATGCCACATCTTCCCCAGTAATATCAAGCACTTCTCTACCTTCAGCTGCACCGGCTTCAAACAAATCAATTAATTCATACTGAATGTGCAGCATATCCATCCCGTTTCCGGTCGAAAAATTCCACATGTAGTTTTGAATTTTCTTAAACACAAACTGATAGTCCTCTGGCAGTGCTGCAACACGTGCCATCATCATTTTGTACTCTTTTTTATCACCAATTAATTTTTTGAACATTTCCAACATCTTATTTTCCTCCTTTTTTATAAAGCCGAACAAGAAACTCTCCAAATACGAGCCGGAACATTTAATATTATGAGGCTAGTTTGACTTCAAGACGTTAATTTTTGACGATACAAAATCCCATTTTTTCCAAAACAATTCAAGTTCCTGACGTCCATCCTCATTTAATGAATAAAACTTACGAGGCGGCCCCATATCTGATGGTTTCTTTTCAATATTTACAAGCTTTTTCTTCTCTAATCGTACGAGGATGGTATAGACCGTTCCTTCCACGACTTCGGTAAACCCTAGATCATTTAAATGGCGGGTAATCTCATAACCATACGTTTCACGGCGGCTAATGATTTCCAGCACACACCCTTCCAGCGAACCTTTCAGCATTTCAGTTAAATTTTCCATGTTCTGATCCTCCTTTACCCCCTATTCTGTCTGACTTATATTCAGTATCACAGAGTACTAAGGCGAATTTTTACTGAATAGCTTTTGAGTAAAACCACACTATTCAGTATTACTTATTACAACTACATTGTATGACTAAGTAGAGAGAATGTCAACTTTATTTTCAAAAAAATTTAAAATCCGCTATATCCCAATCGGATACAGGCTACTTTTTTTATGTTGAACTATCCATATAACTAGTAAGTTAAAGAATGCTCTACAACAAAAACATATACATTTTTTGTTGTAAGGGCCATCAAACTAGCAAAACAGAGCTGATTCAAAGGGTAATTTAAATCTGCTCTGTTTTATTGTTTTTATACCGATATATCTTGTTTTTTCACGATACAAATTGTTTCTCACTACGATTCCCCTTGTATACAAAGCATAAAGGCAAGTGTGATCAGAGAAAATTTCCAGAGATTAGCCGTACATGATACGAGCCCCTAAAATACAACTCTGCTAGAAATTTTTTCTCTATATTCTCTTTTATTTTATTTCTGATAGTTGATTCACAACACTATCTAAAAATTCTTCTACCTTTTCTTTTGATGTAGCCGGCGCATGATAACCAATCGTAAATGTAAGTCTTCCATTATAAGAGCTTGCTCCCATTGAAAAGAATGGTGCATACATAATAGGCGATGTCATATACCCGTCCTCAGCTTGAATTTGACCAAACTGAATAGCTTCATCAGCGATTACTCCCAAATTTGTCAGTAATGGCAACGCCATCCCCATCTGTACAGCCTGTTCGTATTGCTGATTATACATTTCTTTCACTGTAGATAGCTTCATTTCTGCCAGTAGCTCCATTCCTGCAGCTGAAGAAAGACCTGGATTTTGAGACTTTATTTTATCCATTGATTGTTTAACTCGAACAAGAGTCTGATTAAATGTTTCATCTTCTTCCAATTTAATCACTGGCATTTCCATACCGGATAAGTTGCAAATAGCACCAGTTGTATTATTAGGCAGATATCGACGTAAATCAATTGTCAAACCAATCATTTTTTCTGCGGTGCGAGGTTCTGCATACACAGTGAAATGTGATAAAGCTCGGAAGTATGCAGCCATGATTACATCATTCAAAGTAGCCTGTTGTCCTTTTGCCCATTGGGTTAGACGTAGAGTTTGCTCATGGCTCAACCGTCGTACGGACATTTGGGGGAATTTATTTTTATTAGGTTTAGATGGAAAAGACCATAACGATGCCTGTTGTTCTTGGTTAGGACGATACGCACTTTTTATGTCCGATATTCCAGCATATTTGAATACATGTGATTGATCTCGAAAACTCTCATTTTCCTCACCAAATTCCTTTATAATTTGATTCTTAGATCGTCCCAAGGAAAGTTGAGTATAAATTGTTCCAAGTAAATTAATATATTCCTTGACTCCTGTACCATCTGAACATAGATGAGATAATTTCACAACTAACATATCTATTGTAGTGCCTCGTAATAATTTTGTTTGAACCATAGGCCCATCAATACGATCACCAGGTTCCTTAATAAAATCCATTGCCATTATTTCAAGTTCTTGATTATTTCCTTCTGCAAAAAAGAAAATGGGTGATTTAGTGCCAGATGAATGTTCCTCCCAGTAAGGAATATCATTTTCTACAAACCGGCTGTTCAAAACTGGCTGCAATTGTAACGTTATCCTTACTGATTCTTCAAGTATTTCCTTTGATATACCTACAGAAAAATAAAGAACTGCATTAATTTGTTGATCTGCAGAATAAAGACCTAATACATAATTCATTCGATCTTGAGGTGTTACCAAATACTTTCTTTGTTTCATAATTCCGTCCCCCTTTAGGACTTTTTTATATACACCTATTCTCCATATGCTTGTAACTTTTTTATTCATTTTTCTTCAAGAGCTAACAATGCTTACTTTTTTAATTTTTTAACAAACGCATCCTTTCCGTATTAGTTCCACTCTTTTCGCAGGTGATATACCCATTATTTTATTATCATTAACTTTTCCTGCATATCCAATAAAACCAAACGAAAATAAAATAAGTTTGTATATACATAAACATTTTATAATATTGTTTACTAATTATCAACAAGACAAATATATCATTTTTATGTCTGGCAAGAAAAAACAATAATATAATACGTTCAGAGGTTACTTTATAATAAAAGGTTGATGGGTATGCGTCTGTACCCCAACTTTTTGTTACAGTAAAAAAAGCCCTACATGTTGAAAAGTGTAATCAAAATGAGTTGGGCTTTTTTCAATATTTTCAATTCAAATGAAAAAGAGGTGAAATTATATATATTCATGTGGAAATTTCATTTTGGGGATACTTACAAATCTTAAGTTGATGAGCATGTGGTGGGACCCTTTAAAAGCCTTATAAAATCATAAATTTTATAGATATAGCAGCTTCCTTTTATTAATAAGATAAATCATTTGTATGTACGTTTACTCACGCACATACAAATGATTTATATAGCCATAATTAAATAAAAACATTTTTTCGTTACGATAACATCATATCCATATCTTCTGCTGCAGTTGTAATTAGTTTTAAACCGAATGTTTCTTGTAATACATCAAGCACGCCAGGTGAAATAAATTCAGGCGCCTTTGGACCGATACGAATATCTTGAATACCAAGACTAAATAGTCCAAGTAAAATGGCAATCGCTTTTTGTTCAAACCATGATAAGACAATACTAACTGGCAATTCATTCACTTCACATTGGAAAGCATCTGCTAAAGCAGCCGCTATTTTCACTGTAGAAATTGAATTATTGCATTGCCCTAAGTCAATGTAACGCGGAATCTCTGTACCAGGTACAACACCATAACTCACATCATTAAAGCGGAATTTCCCGCAAGAAGTTGTTAAAATAACTGTTTCTGGCGGAAGTGACGTTGCTAATTCACGATAATATTCTCCGCCTTTTCCTGGTGCATCACAACCTGCGATGACAAAGAATCGCTTAATCTTTCCTTCTTTTACTGCATTAATAATTTCCGGAGCTAATGATAATACTGTATTATGATGAAACCCTGTTACTAACTGCTCATCCGACTCCATATGTACTTCTGGGAGTTCTAGCGCTTTTTGAATCAATGGTTCAAAATCATCATTTTCAATTTTTTGTACACCCTCTAAACCTGCAATATCATATGAAAAGAATCGATCAGAGTATGATCCTTTAATTGGCATAACACAATTCGTTGTCGCTAATATAGCACCTGTAAATTTTTCGAAAAGACGTCGTTGATCATACCATGCCTTCCCAATATTCCCTTTTAAATGTTTATATTTTTTCAGCTGCGGATAACCGTGTGCTGGCAGCATTTCAGAATGCGTATAAATATTAATGTCTTTTCCTTCTGTTTGCTTTAATAGTTCTTCTAATGCAAATAAATTATGACCAGTAACTACAATCGCCTTACCTTCTACATGGTTTTGTGTAATTTGAACAGGCTCTGGAACGCCAAAGTGATTCGTATGTGCCTCATCCAACAACTCCATTACTCGTAAAGCTGATTTCCCTACTTTCATAGCCATATCAATATGTTCTTGTTCATTAAAGTTTGAATTTGTTAATGTCATATATAGTGCTTCTTGCGTTGTAGCATCTACAAATGCATCCGTATACCCTAGCTGAGCAGCATGCGTACGATAAGCTGCAATTCCTTTTAACCCAAACACAATTGTATCTTGTAAACTTGCAATTGTTTCATTCTTTCCGCAAACACCTATTATTTTACATCCGCCTGTTGGGGTTTGCTCACATTGATAACAAAACATATCATCCCACCCTCTCCCAATCATTGCTTACAAACTAAGCATAATACCCGGTGAAATAAAAGGATGTGATATCAATCACAATAATATATAAAAATTTGTGACAGTTCATATTGTTGACATAATATTTTTATTGACTCTAAAAACATTACTGAAAAATGTACATCTTTGTTGGTACTTTCAAATAGCTAGTTAATAGATTTAGAGAACTATTACCAACTAGCTATTTTTTGATTACCGATTTTATGGGAAAGCTCTTTATTTACAATACATTTACATTATCTTAACATTGTTTACATTATTTATATGATATATTTATATAGAAACTACTTAAGAAATTTCATGTACATTGTTATCTTTATGATTTTTATACCAGGGGTGAATTAGGATGACTGAAACTTTAAAGACACTTATCATGCTTGATGCTACTTACGTTGTTATAGCAATTATGACGGTACTGGTATTTGTATACTTGGAATTAAAATCTCAGTAACGTATGCAGGTGTAATCGACAGCTTTGCATTTAAATATAGCTAGAAGAAAGCGAGGAGAAACTTGTTTCTCCTCGCTTTTATATTCCCACAATTTCTTATTTCAACAAATCCATTGTATGTAAAAATAAATACATGTACGATTCAGTAAAAAAGATCACCCAAATGGATGATCTTTTTATAATTTATCAACATATTGCTTCGCTTCTAACAATGAAAACCCAAATGCTTCTCTTACTCTCTTAACTGCTGTAACTGTTTTTCCTTCTTCCATAAGCTGGCGCAACTCTTTATTAATTTCGGGTTCTCTATCTACAATTCCCATTTCTTTCGTAATTAGCTGTAATCTATCTTCCATCCGCTTTAAACGTGCATCCGTTTTCTTTTCAATTTTATTTAATTTTTCAACGATATAAATAAACCCAAAGATCGCTATCGGTATGATCATCCAAAATTCCATGACTATTCCTCCTCATTAGCTTTCATTTGTTTTATTTCACTAACTTATGTAAATTTTACCACATGACACATTTAATGTATAATAGTAATATACAACACTGTTGATAAAACCTTATATTTTAAGGGGACACTTTATGAAAAGATTTTTTAAGACATTACTACAATTTGTAGTTCTTTCAATTGCACTACATTTATTATTTGATATAGTTGGTTGGCTTATTTTCAATGAGCCAATTAAAAATAAAGAAGTCATTATTTCCTTACTAACAATCTCATGGTTAATGTACATGTACCGAGACAAATTTCTTAAAACATTCACTTCGGATTAACTTAAAAACTTCATCGATAAAAGATGAAGTTTTTTCTTTTTCTCTCATTCTCTCTATTTACTACTGTATAATAGAACTAACATTCTGTCTTTTTTGAAGGAAGGAGTCACTATGAACTTAAAAAGTAACAATATATACGAGAAAATGGGCCAATATTCCGTTGCAGGGTTAAGTCTTGCCGTTATACGTGACGGCAAACTAGACGAAGCGATTGCTTTTGGAACACTTGAAGCTGGAACAAATAGAACTGTCACTATGAATTCTATATTCAATTCTTGTTCAATTAGTAAATTCTCCACTACAATGCTTGTACTGACGTTGTCAGATCAAGAAATCGTGCATTTAGATGAAGACATAAATGATAGACTCACATCTTGGAACACACCTACCAATCTACTTACCTCACAGAAAAAAATCACGTTGCGAAATTTATTAAGTCACCAATCTGGAATTATTGATCCTCCTAATAGTTTTGAGAATTATACACTTGCACAAGGGCGACCAAACATGTCAGAACTCCTTGCCGGTAAAACATCATATTGCCCAGTACCTATAGACCTGAATTATGAACCAGAAAGTGAATTTCACTACTCTGATGCAAACTTTTGTATTATTGAACTACTACTTGAAGATATAACTGGAAAACCATTCAATCTTTTACTTGAAAAATATATCTTTCAGCCATTGCAACTGAAGAATAGTACCGTATTCTCTACTAAAAATATAAATAAATTAGATACATTCTCTTGTGGACATAATAAAGATGGCACCGTTACAAATGAGAAGTATCCATTTTATCCATTCGCAGCTGCTTCAGGCATTTGGACAACACCAACTGACTTATCAACTTTAGTAATTGAAATCATTCATTCCTTACAAGGAAAGGGAAAACTAAAACTTTCTCAAAAAACAGTACAAGACATGATTTCTCCTCAAGGTTGCTCAAAATGGACTGGATTAGGTGTTTTTCTAGATGATTCGGATGAGGACTTACAAATTTATTCACTTGGATGGGGCGTGGGATTTCAATGTATAATGGTATGCTATCCATACCGAGGTAATGGTGCCGTTATAATGACGAACGCTGACTTAGGTGTTCATCAAATGGAAGGGATTATTGGTGATGTTATAAAAACGTTATCCTTATAATAAAAAAGAAAGAAGCTGTTCTTCCAGCTTCTTTCTCTATATAACATTTTTCGCAACAATTTTTATATGTTCTGGTGCAATAATTTCTTTTATACTTTCTTGGAAATCTTCCCGCAACATTTCTTCAATATGTTCTAGCTGCACTTCAACATGAGTGCATTCTAGAGTATGTATGTTCAATAATGCATAATGATTTTTTTTCTTAATTACTAAATATTGATTTTCCTCTGTTACGAGCATCGAACCTAATCGGATTCCTAGTAAGCGTTGATCATCAAACTTCACAATCATCCCCCTCCCTTTATATGTAATAAAATAACATTTTATGTAATCTGCTCTTTATAAACTATATCACAATTTATTAAAATATAAATATCATATTTCCTTTTACTAAAAATCCCTATTCTTTTATATATTTCGATACAAAAAACTTTCTCAACATAAAATTAGAATTTTCAGTTTTTATTCTTATGAAAATCAATTATAATAAAGTTAATAAATGTTTGACCTCTCCTAATTCATGTACATATGGATGATCAGTAGTCGCTGCTACTGATCTATTTTTTTGATTTCGGAAAGTAAATAAGCTGCATCCTTTCCTACACCACAAATAAGTGCAGAGCCCCTTTGAGATTGCCACGGCAAACCGATATAATACAATCCTTTTACTGGACTTATACCTCTTACATGATTAGGAAATCCTTTCTCATTCACTGCCTTTTCTATTTCAATCCATTTATAGTTCTGAATAAAACCAGTTGACCATATAATGCTTCCTCCGCTATACGTACCACCATTTTGAAACATAATGCCATTTTCTGATGCACTAACCACTTTTCCCTCTAGTTTAATTGCTCCATTACGAATGAGTTCCTTACCTTCAAAACCAAAAATGGGATCTTTTCTCTTCTGAAACCATTTTCCCCTCTTTGTATTTACTTCAGCGTACAATAAACCCAATTTTTTTAACCAACTAAAAATGCTTTTTCTAAAAATATGTAACGGTAAAAACGTTAAAGGATGACTAATAGACATTGTAACTTCATGAGTTTGTGCAAGTTCTAATGCAATTTGCATTCCTGAATTCCCGCCACCTACTACTAGTACTTTCCCCTTAGGAATTTGTGATGATGATTTATATTGTGATGAATGTATTTGAAAAACATGTGATGATAGATTTGCTGAAACTGAGGGAATAAATGGTTGCTGAAAACCACCTGTTGCGATAATAACTTTTTTCGTTTGTAGAATTTCTGTAGGAGTATGTAATTCAAATATATCTCTTTCTTTATTTATTTTAAAAACTTTGGTTTGCACTTGGACCGGTAATTGAAAGTGCCTTGCATATTCTTCTAAATAAGTTGCAATTTCATCTTTATATGGAAATTCATTTTTTTCACCTATTAACGCCATACCTGGCAAGCTACTGTAAGACCTTGGGGTAAAAAGCTGCAAAGAATCATATCGATTTCTCCATGAATCACCAACTCGGTTTCCTGCCTCGAGTAGTAAAAAATTATATCCTTCTTGCTTCAAGTAGTATCCCATTGTTAATCCAGCTTGACCCGCCCCAATAATAATTAGATCTTTCACTCTAATCCCTCCTCCTCTTAAACATATGAATACTTGTTCATGTATTCATACGTTTCCATAATAATAACATTTTATTTTTATATCATTCAATATGTATTCAAAATAAAAAGAGCAGTTTACCATCAAGTAAACTCCCCTTCATTGTAACCCCCTATTTTGATAAAATATTTCTAAACCCTCTCCTCATAAAATACGATTCTATTTGAAAACGGATCAATCACAGTTAATTCAATTGTACCCCAAGGTGTTTCTTCTATATCAAGCTTCGAATAAGCATGTTCTTTACTTAATAATACAGAATGATAATCCTTTACATCATCTATTTTGATCCGAATCGCACCACCTGGTGAGGCATCACCATGATGTTCTGATAAATGTATCACAGCATCATGTAACGAAATTTGTATATATAATGGCATATGCTCCTCATACCGATGTTCCCAATCCATTTTAAATCCTAAAAAATCCAAATAAAATAGCGTTGCTTTTTCAATATCAAAAATTCTAAATATAGGTGTAATCATTTATAATCCTCTCCTACTTATAAACATCTGCCGCCAATTCCCTCAAAACATCCACATTCACTACTTCAAAGCAACCATTGTTTTTCTTTATAATCTCTTTATCACAAAAAATATTTAATGTACGTAATAAGTGCCGATAACTCGTCCCTAACAATTCCGCTGTTTCCGTTAAATTCCCACTAAATACAATTCTATTTCCGTGCTGTACTGCTCGTTCTCCTGCTGCTAACATGTAACTCGCAAGTCTATTTTCAAGTGGATATAGTAAATTAATTGTACTATTTTTTGAAAGTCGGTTTAATTTATGTGCTAACGATCCGCAAATACATCTTAAAAATTTCGCATCGTGAAATAGCTGGTTTCTCACTTTTCCTAATGGTAAAGCAACACAATATGAATCTGCCATTACTTGTACATTTGAAGTGATCCTTTGTGAATGAATTAACTCCACATCTCCAAGTAACTGCAAACTGTCATAAAAACATAATAATACAGATTTCCCGTTACTTAATGTATTAAACGCTTTCGCTTTTCCTTCAACAAAAAAATATAAATAATCTATCTCTTCATTTTCTCTACAAATAAACTCATTCTTTTTAAAAAATATTAGTTCCATATACGGATTCATATCATTACTAAAAAAGGAGTCAATATTATTTTGTTTCATATACTCTGCTAATTTAATAGAATTACATACTTTCTTCATAATCCCCCACCTTTACAACTCATCCCCATTGTAATCAAAATTTTCTTCTTCCACTATGACATATGTCATAGTAATACACAATTTCAGCATGATACAGTCATTACAAATATGAAATATAAAGGGGATATTACATTGTATAACTTTCTTTCTGTCTTTATTGGTGTGCTCATCGCCGTTATGCTCCCATTGAATGGGATTTTATCTGAGTTAATTGGCAAGTATACAGCAAGCGTTGTCATTCATCTTGTCGGTTTAATTGCAGTTATTTTCATTTTAATCATAAACAAAAATAAAATCCATTTTGATAAAAGTATTCCATTTTTTTTATATAGCGCTGGGGCGATTGGAGTATTCACTGTTCTGTTTAATAATATAAGTTTCTCCGTCCTTGGTGCCTCTATTACGATTGCATTAAGTTTACTCGGCCAATCCATCGCTTCCATCGTTATTGATCATTTCGGCTTATTAGGAATGAAAGTTGCAAAGTTTGAAAAGAAAAAGCTAATTGGATTATGTTTCATCTCTTCTGGAATTATAATCATGACAATTTATTAATGGGGGCAAGAAAATGTTATATATTACGATCGCTATTTTAGCTGGTGTTTCTATCGTTGTTGCTAGAATTATTAACGCGAATTTAGCAAAGAAAATTGGCAATTGGGAAGGAACTTTTTTCAATTATATTACTGGCTTATTTTTCTCTATGTTATTTTTAATTTTTAGTTCAGATTCATTATATATTCCAATGCATACGTTACAATCCATACCTATCGCTGTATATTTAGGCGGATTAGTAGGCGTTATCGTTATTTCATTGTCGAACTATATTACTCCTAAAATATCAGCATTTTATTTAACGTTACTCATCTTTATCGGACAATTATTTGCAGGGACTATCATTGATTTCTTCCTGACAAATGAACTCTCAACTGGAAAGATTATCGGCGGTGTTTTCGTATTAGTCGGGCTTACTTACAATTTACTCGTTGATCGTCCCCTTAAAACTGTTAAGAATAGCCACGTTCAACTATAATACTTTACGCTTACCTATCATATATTAATAGAAAAGCTCTTCATACGAAGTAATAGAGAGGAGAATATTCTATTAAGAAAATCATTTTACTGCTTTGTAGCACATTGATTATTTGTGGAATCGTATGGTTTGTAAACTCCGGAAAATCTATTCAAGATCTTTATACTGCAAACAAACCGAAAAAGAAAGTGACTATCATTTCAACGCAAAGAGATCCAAATGAGCCTCCTGTCTTTTTAGGAAAGCAGGAAATCAAAGATATACATGTCGAGTCACTTAAAACAAAAAAGGATGTCTTCCTCACAAAAACAGATGAATTAAAAACGTTTATTAATAGTATGGATACCGCAAAAAAAGGAAAATTAACATTAGATGAAGAAGGATCAGATTTAATAGATTGTGATATGTGGATTACTTTCGAGGATGGGACTTATAAAAAATATTTCATATGGGTAGTTGATCATGACAGTAACGAAGTGATGATTGCTCAGCAAGATACTCCTGATGATATAACCCTTACGTATTATCAATTGAATAAAGATAGTTCAAAAAAAGTTTATAACTTATTTAAAAAAATTATTTAAACGAAAAAGTCATGAGCACGTAAGCTCATGACTTTTTCCACTATATATATTCTGGGAACACTTTACATCCCTTTTCCTGTTCTATATCATGTCCAAAGAAAACAATCGGCTTCTCTTTCATCTCAACTTCTTTTAAACGCTTAATTGAAGATAAAGCTAATTCCGAATCAAATCCCGCAAACGGCACTTCATCTTCAAAATTTTCTTTCGTATAAGATGCATCAATCGTTAATAATACAGGACCGGATTTTTCCGTCTCAATTAATAATGACTGATGCCCTGGAGAATGACCAGGTGTATACAATAACCGAACACCTGGTATAACTTCATAATCCCCTTCAATAATTTTGTAGTTCAAATGCGTTAATATACATTCTTTCATATATTCTTCTCTATGAAGTGCTGCCTCATATTCCGCTCGTTGCACAATGATTGGTGTATTTGTAAAAGCACCGTTTCCTCCTGCATGATCAAAATGCAAGTGAGAATTAATAATATATAGAAGGTCTTCCGGCTTATACCCTACACGTTTTAAAATATTGACGATTCTATCTTCTTCAGTCATTTCCGGTAAAATCTGCCCTTCTGCAAATGTCCCTTCAAACAAGTTTTCATTATTAACTGCACTTTCTGGCATACCTGTATCTACTAAAATAGGTCCCTCTTCTGTCTCTAAAAGATAACACCATACAGGTAAATTCAATAAATTTCCCGGTGTGAGTGTACTATTCACAGAAGAATGATCTAACATACACCGACCAGCTGGAAGGAAATAAAGCTTCTTTACTGTCATTATGTATCCACCTTTACATTTAATTTGGGATAAAGTACACAGTAAAAAATTCCTCCTGTTAGAAAAAAACTCCTTCTCTTCTTTCATTGTTTCAACGATTATTTTTGAGTCATTCACAAATTCTTCTTACATTGTTAATTACTATTCGTTATTTTCCTAAGAATCGAGAGTAATAAAACAACTGTTTGTATTTTGAAATATACAAAGGATACACACTTAACCGAATGTTACATATAAAAAAACCGACTACCTACATGTTGAGAAAAGGAGTCGGTTCTTTTTTTATTTATTATTGCTCTTTATGTGTGGCGAGCTGAGATTATAAAAGGTAATATGCTATTGTTTTTTCACTGCAATATTTCCGTTACGTGTGTTTAATTTAATTACATTTTCTCCCTTTCCAATAATCGTATTTCCGTTATATTTATCCAGGATATTCGCGCTGCCATTGTGGACAGAAACATTAAATTGAACATTTGTTGGTTCTTTTTCAGTTTCAATATTGATTTTTCCATTGTGAGTCGTGAAATTGAGATTTCGATCCAGTTCATTTGTTTTAAGGGTAAGGCTTCCATTCTTAGACTGTCCCTCTATTTCACCTTCAACATGCTCTAGCATAATTCTCCCATTATTCGACTGCACATGAATATTTTGCGCTATTATATCTTTAAATCCCATAATTCCATTATTTGTTTCCGCGATAATTTTTGGCGAATTGATTTCTTTTAATTCAACACGTCCATTGTTTGTATTGGCATTCAAATACGTTGTGTGTAATTTTTTTATAGAAACGAAACCATTACTATTAGAAACTTTTAATGAATCATATTGTTTTTCAGGTAGATACACATTTAATGTTAATGGCGCCAATACTTCAGAAATATTAAAATTGAACCAGCTCTGTTGTTTTTCTTTATAAGAAATGAGAAGCGTTGAATCTTTCTCATCCGTAGCTAATGTTTTTTTTACGTTTGGATTAACCTCGCCATCTAATTTTACTTTCACGTTACTATCTGTTGTAGGGTTGATGTTAACACGAACGTTATTCGTATCGATAATGACGCTTGACACATTATTATTAATGACCTTTTCTTCTGAAATTGGTACTGCAGCAATTGAACGATAAGTGAATAAACTTCCGATAATGCCAATAATGAAAATAATACCTGCAATGATTGAAAGACTCTTTTTATTTATCATGCTTCAAACCACCTTTTACTAGTGCTATATTGAACTTTAAATAACGAACAAATCCATTCTTTGATAGCTTCGTTAAAAATAACATAGCAATAACAATGAAATATCCAAGTCCACAAAGTGCTAAAGAAACGAAAAGATTAAATAACAAGAATGTATTTGGATGTATAATAGTATCAACTAAAACAAGTAATGGTGCACCTAAAAATGAGATACCTAGAACCCAACCTGAAAAAATCAATGCCGCTAATGTAATTGCAGGTCCAAGTACGATTAACAAATTGAAAAAACCTAATCCAATTACTGCCCAAATTGCACGAAAAACATTTCCTGTTGTTGCACTTGTTGTTACTTTCTCAATATGATAATCTGCTAATAACTCTTTGGCGATTTGAGCTGGAGAACCTAATGAAGCTACAATTTCTTCTTCACTTTTTCCTTCCTCTAATCCGAAAGTAAAATGTTCTTCATAATCTTTTAAAATATCTGCACGCTCTTTTTCAGATAATCTTTTTAGAGATGCATTTAATTGTTGTAAAAATTTATTTTTCGTCATTACGTACACCTTCTTTTATTAATTGATTGACACCTTGTGAGAACTCATTCCATTCCTCCAATAGTTGGTACAAATACGTTCTACCTTTATCCGTCAGTGCATAATACTTCCTTGAAGGCCCTTCTGAAGACTCCTGTAAATACGTTGTAAAATATTCTTCTTTAGTTAATCTACGAAGTAGAGGATAAACAGACCCTTCTGATATTTCAATTTGATTGGAAATATTTCTAACTAATTCATATCCATAACGGTCTTGCTTATCCAGTAAGACAAGAACACAAAGTTCTAAAACTCCTTTTTTAAATTGTACATTCAATATTCATTCACCCTATTCTAATTGACATCCACTACTGTTTATTATTCAGTACTGTTTTATAATAAGTAACTACAAGTATAATATAACACTCGGTATTGTTCATTGCAAGGTACACTGGAAAAATAAGTATACCTTTCATTCAATGCTTATAAAATCAAACGATGACTAGTCCTCCCCAGTTACAAAGTTCTATATGAGGCTGAAACAGGCCTTTGACAAAATGGAAAGGACTTAACTTTTTTACATAATGACACTTTACCTACTATAATAAAAGAGAAAAACTCTTACTTTAATGGAGGGAATACAAATGAAAGCAATTGGTTTACATGAATACTTACCTATTGAAGATGAAAACAGTTTAATTGATATGGAAGTTGAAAAGCCTGTTGCCAGCGGAAGAGATTTACTCATAAAAGTTAATGCTATTTCCGTTAATCCAGTTGATACAAAAGTTCGCTCTCCGAAAGATAAAAAAGAAGAGGTAGCGAAAATACTTGGCTGGGATGCGAGTGGTGTTGTTGTGCAAACTGGCGAAAGTTGTACATTATTTAAAGAAGGCGACGAAGTGTTTTATGCCGGTAGTATTACGAGACAAGGTACATATAGTGAATATCATTTAGTTGATGAAAGAATTGTTGGTAAAAAACCAAAAACGTTAAATGATGCTGAATCTGCAGCAATTCCTTTAACAGCTATTACGGCTTGGGAAGGTTTATTCGAACGTTTAGGCATTGATTATAATAAGAAAGATACAAATACATTTAAAAACATTTTAATTATCGGCGGAGCTGGTGGTGTCGGTTCAATTGCCATACAACTGGCGAAATGGGCTGGATTGAATGTAATCACAACTGCATCCCGCAATGAAACAATACACTGGGTTGAAAAATTCGGTGCCGATTATATCATTAACCATCACCAACCTTTACAAGAACAAATAGTAGAGTTCGGGCTAAAAGATGTAGATTATATTTTCTGCTTAAATAATACAGATCAACATTGGCAAGCAATTTGTGAGCTTATTAAACCACAAGGAAAAATTTGCTCTATCGTAGAAAATGAACACCCTCTTGAAATGGGTATTTTAAAAAGTAAAAGTGCTACACTCGTTTGGGAATTTATGTTCACAAAAGCGATGTATGAAACTGGCGATATGATTACGCAGCACGAACTATTAAATAAAGTAAGCGAACTATTGGATGAAGGCGTTTTAAAGACTACTTTAAATGAAACATTCACACCAATTAACGCTGAAAACTTAAAGAAAGCACATACACTACTTGAAAGTGGGCGCACCATTGGGAAAATCGTTTTAGAAAAGTTTTAATAACAAAAAGTCCGATTTCTAAATGAGAAATCGGACTTTTCACTATCTTTATTTACTTGAAATTTCATTATCTTTTTGTATGTCTAACGGAGCACGCTTCCCTATTCCGAAAGCATAGAAACTAATTGTAACGATAGCTAAGAAAATAATACCTACAACTAATGAAATACGAGTATCATCGTTAAACCACATTCCGATTAATACCATAATTAAAAAGGCAATCGTCAAATAGTTTGTAACAGGAGCAAATGGCATCTTGAACGGATGATCTTTCATCTCTGCCCCTTTTTCTTTTCTAAAATTAATTTGACTAATTAATATAACGAACCACGGTACCATACCAGGAAGTACACTCGCACTATATACATATACGAATAAGTTTTTTGGTGCAATATAACTTAGAACTACACCAACCGCTAAACCGATAATTACACCGACTGTACCGAATAATGGTACACCATTTCCAGAAAGTTTCTTGAAATATTTCGGTGCTTGTCCATTTACACCTAACGTATACAGCATACGTCCAGCACTATAAATACCACTATTACAACCAGACATTGCTGCTGTAATAACAACGAAGTTAATAAGTCCAGCCGCAGCCGTAATACCAACTTTCGCAAAAGTCGCTACGAACGGGCTACCAATTGTACTTAATTGATCCCACGGATACACAGTTACAATAACGAAAATAGCACCAATATAGAAAATTAAAATACGCCAAATTGTACTTTGAATCGCTCTTGTAAGTGTCTTCTTCGGATCTTTCGCTTCACCAGCAGTAATACCGATTAATTCCACACCTTGATACGCTCCAACTACAAGTGATAATGCAAAGAAGAATCCAGAAAAACCACCTGTAAAGAAACCGCCATTTGACCAAAGATTTGATATGCCAATCGCTTCTCCGCCGTTACCAATTCCAAAGAAAATAAGTCCAAATCCCGCAATAATCATTAATAGAATCGTAACTATTTTAATCATCGCAAACCAAAATTCAAATTCACCAAATGACTTAACAGAAATTAAGTTAGCTGCGCCAAGAATAACCATTGCGATTACACCTGGTATCCATGCTGGTAAATCTGGGAACCAATATTGCATATACGCTCCAACCGCGATAATCTCTGACATCCCAACGATGACCCACTGGAACCAGTTACTCCACGCTGTCATGTAACCAGCTAGCGGATGAATATACTTATGACCGAATGTCGCAAATGAACCTGTACTTGGCTCCATATACAACATTTCTCCCATGGCACGCATGATGAAGAAGATAAAAATACCTGCAATTGCATACGCAAGCATAACTGACGGACCTGTCCATTTAATCGTGCTGGCTGACCCCATAAACAAACCAACACCAATTGTTCCGCCTAAAGCAATCATTTGAATATGACGTGCTTCTAAACCTCTTTTCAATTCTTTGTTTGCCACTTCACTTCCCCCTCTTAGATGATTCATAGCCGCATTTTAAAACAAGATGCTTTCTCCTAATTCCTTTCGGCCCTGAAAATGATGAAGCAAACGTCATTTTACACTAGCTTTAAAGCTATCCTAAAATCGTTTTGTTGCTTCTTATAAAATTCTCAAAACCTTTCATCTTCCATTATTCTATAAATCTTAAAATTACTTACCTTATATTAATTCATTAATCTGAAAAATTCAATTATTTTTTCAATAAATTATTATACATAAGTATGATTAATTTTTAACTAAATTAACAATAAAATACATCTATTCAATATGATTCCGGTATGAATGTTATGACAATATAAATAATTGACGAGAGCATTTCTTCCTCGGTTTCAGACCGCATGTACTTCAATCTTTATAGTTGATAACGTAAATTCCTACTCGTCCCATTCATATACCAATCAGAAATTTAATATATTAATACACTACTAACTGCTTCATTCCAGCCCAATTTTGAGGCAGGAATCTTGCTACCTCAAAATTGCGGAATAAAATATAAAAGAGTCTCATAAAAAAATGAGACTCTTTTACCATTTCATATTTAAATCGTTTTTGAAGTTTGTTTACCTAAAACAAACACTTTAGTAAACACCATCATGACAACTACTATAACTAGAAAATAAAGTGGCATCACCAGTAACGAGCCCGTATGAAATTGACTCATTCCCCAAATTGTTATTGTTACAATTACATAGTACCCTAGGCTAAACAATGCACCCGCTGTACCAATGACATCTTGAAAATCTATTAATGCTAAACTTAAACAGTTAGGTAATGCTACTCCAATTCCTAATAGCAATATAAACATCGCTACTAAAAATCCAATCATATATATTATGTTTGGATTTGATCCAACTGAAGTAATAATAGATAAAGCGACTGCTCCAACTACCATTACAAGACAACCGATATATATAATTTTCTCTGGTTTATAAGTAGCAAGTAAACGTTTTGAAACTTTCGCTCCAATAATAGAAGCAGACGCAACAACAATCCCTAAAAATCCATACATACTAGGCGATAACTGAAAGTATTCAATAAAGATAAACGGCGCTTCTGCATAATAGCTAAATAAAACACCATTTGCTCCCCCAATTAATAGCCCATATGTTACTACTTTTGGATTTGTAATTAACCTCTTCCATACTGAAAAGACATTTATTTTATCCGTTACTGCACTCGTTTTTGTTTCCGGAAGAGAAACAAACGTATACAGAAAAATCCCGATACTCATAACTACTAAACTTAAAAATACTATTTTAAATCCAAACATTTGATCAAGAAAGCCACCAATTAACGGTCCTATCGCTGGTGTAAAAGCAATAACTGCCGAGATTTGAGCAAACATAACATGCCTCTTATGCCCTTCTACACTTTCACGAAGAATCGTTTGCGTTACAACTGATCCTGCACTTGCTCCAAACGCTTGAATAAAACGACTTACCAATAAAACTTCAATGGAATTTGCAATAAAGCATAAGAAACTACCTACACCATATACGACAATTCCAAATAACATCGCCGGACGACGACCAATTATATCTGATAACCATCCAATAAAAAATACACCTAAAGCAAATCCAGCGAAATACACACTTAGCGTGAACTGCACCTCATTATTACTTACATGTAACGCCTTTGAAATGTCAGGTAAAGACGGTGTATATATCGTTTCACTAATTTGCGGAAACGCGACAAGAATAATCATTAACAAAAGTGATGGTACTGAGACTTTTTTCATTTTTCATACCCTCCTATAACTTTGAAAATCTCAGAAATAAAAAGACTTTCCTTAGCTACGGAACAGGAGGGGCCATTATAGAAATTCGCTCATAAAACAACAAAGAAAACACCTCAATTACGTATGTTAATACTTATAGGAGGGTAATATTAACATTGATTTTAAAATATACTTTTTCAATTATATTACATATTGCGTTTCTTTTTCTAGTACTCGGCCTTGGCAGATTTATTAAAGAGATAACTTGATACAACCACCTTTTTATGGAATAATTAGAAATAGTTTGGAATTGTACACCTAATTATTTAACAATAAACTAGCACATTTTAAAGTCGTAAAGCTTACAAACAGGAGGACTTTCGTAATGATTGAAATTTTAAGGACAGTAATAAACTTCCTAATCTCTCTATTCTCAGGAGAATTACCAATTGTATATTATGTATGGATTATCGCTTTATTTGTCATTCAAATGATCCAGGCTACTCTAAGCTACAAGATCTTTAAAAAGAAAGATAGTTTCAGCACTTATATATCAACAGAATTACTCGCTTTTATCATTCTATTGTTTGGTGGTATATTATTATCTAAATTACTTGCCTACATAATAGACGATCCTACTATTAGTATGACAAATGTAACACATTATTTTATTTCTCTTATCATACTAACTATATTTGTCGCTACAGGCTTTATTAAAGATTTTCTACAAGCATCTATAAAAAATAAAAATATATCCCTTTTTAGTATTTTAGTAATTTCCTTAATAGCTAGTATACTTTCATTCAAGTTTTTACCACTTTTAATTGAAGGTCCTTTCTCTCTTTCTAAATCTTTTATAATTACATTAATTATCGTAGTAATTGGGTTAATTACTCTATTAATTTCTTTAGAGGAAAAGTATGCAGATGAAAAAGAAACGGAAAATTTATAGCTTCTCATTGATATAAAAGAAAGAGGGAGCTCCCCACTTTCTTTTATATCGTCCTATTTCACAAGATTAAATCATCCCTTTTTGACATTACTATCGCACTAATATTAATCCGCAAAATCTAAGTTGTGTTTGTACTTATTTTTTCTAATTGCTTCTTGATTGTTGCTATGTCTTTCTCATTAATAGTGATACGCGTTTCTAAATTTCGAATGTCTCTCATCATTTCTTTTTGCTCAGCCTTGAGACTGTCAATTTCAGCGTTAAGATAATATGCGATTAAGATAAATTAAAATTTGAAAAGGAACCCCTTGTTTATTTAACAACAAACAAGGTGCAATCCAACATTCGGGAGCACCTACAATAATTTCTATTGTTTTCATATTTACAACTCAATATAATCAGTATGATTTTCTGAAGAAGCCACTTTTTGAACTGCTTAAAGTATACTAATATGAATACGAAATAGCTGTATTGATAAGCTCTCTAGAACAATAAATATACTAGCTGAAACGGATCTATATCCAATATTTTTTCCAGTAACATGAATGGTTATTTGTGATAAATGCGTTTGTATATCATTGTTTTCAAAAATTTCAGCCTCAACCTTTACAATATCTGCTTCACAATCTACTTCTTTAAAAGTTTTCAATAATTTTGTTTCCAATAAACTACAATCAAAGTTCTCATCTTTTATTACGGCAAATTTAACCTTCATATCGATTTCCCCATTTTTAACAATCTAAAACCATTAAATCAATATAAATATATATTATTCTATTAATTAATTCAAAATATATGTTTCTTACAGATCATTACTAAATATCAATTTTAGGAACTGTAAGGCCTTTTAAAGATTTTTTATCAAAAATAGAACTTAATCCACGAATAATCACGTGTTTCAAATACGATATCTTTATCTGTTGAACGTCCTTATCTCTCCTTAAAAAATCTTGTTTTTACCCTATTTCCTAACAAGGGCTTTACCTCAAGTTATCTTTTCTTTATAAAAAATAGCCCACCTATTTCCGTAGGCAGACTATATCTTTATTACACCTTACAAAAGCATACTCTCTATTCCACTCGAACTTTATGTAATGATGCAGATTATACATAAATTATTATCATTGGTTTTTCGTTCATAAATTCGTAACACATATATATGAGTTATCATGCTAAAATTAGTTTATTCAAAAGAAATTATTCTTAATGAATCGATAATTTTTAATACCCTGTTTAAAGCCTCGCCCCCCTGCGAGGCTTTTTCCTATTTAACTTGAATAGTAGTTATCAATCGTTACTATGCAGCTACACATTCCTACCTTTAGTTATTCAGCATCAGCACACGTAAATTTCTTTCCTGCATCATTTGATTTACAAATTTTATTTATCGATTTTTCGGTTATCTTTTCACTTTCACTAGAAACTTGATCTAAATCCATTCGAAATACTTGTTCCGGATTCTCTTTTGAATTCCCTTCAATATGAATTGAACGATCGAACATCTCAGCCGTGAAGCTGCTAGATGTATTTATCATTTCCACTCCATTATTTTCACCTACATAACGTTCAACTACTTTTTCGGCTTCTTTAAGTTGTTGAGATGTAGGATATGGTATAGATTCCGCTAATATGGCTACACCTACTAAATATGTAATATACAAACCACCTGCAATCAAGATAACTTTCTTTACTGTTTTATTAATCATGCTCTACTCCCTTTTCTTTTTTTGCTATTAAAATATATAACTTTCCTAATTTCTATCAATTTCTTTTTTAGTACATAACATTCGTTTTACATTTTATAAAAAACACCTCTCTTACTAATTTCCAATTTGATATTAACATGTTATTTATCGTTTTTCAATAAATAATTATTATTCAACGATTTATTTTTGCTGTTTTCAGTTCTGATTCAACCTGAAAATAACCGACTTATTTAATTCCACTACATCATCAGCAAGTTTAAAAATTTGTTAATTAATAAAATACAAAGAGCAACTATATGTAAATCTCCCTCGTTATATCTATGTAGATCAGTAGTTTAGCTTCAGCACTCACCCTATTCGAGAATACTTTACCGAACATTCAATCTAATGATAAAGTTGACCTAATTAATATTTTCGTCCATCACTGTATAAAAATTACAATAAAAAAAATAGCACTCTCACAATTAAGTAAACGCAAGCTTTTTCTTCTATCTACTTACTATTTAAGGTTAATGGTAATATAACCAAATTAAAAAAATTCGACTTAAATTCATTGATGAATGGAGAGGTTTATATGAAATTAAAAGACAAAGTAGCGATCATAACTGGTGGTGCAAGTGGAATTGGCGAATCTACTGTTCGTCTTTTTATCAAAGAAGGTGCAAAAGTAGTTATTGCTGACTTTTCTGAACGTGGAAAAGATCTATCAGATGAATTGAATGCACATGGATATAATACGTTATTTATTAAAACCGATGTAACAAAAGAGGCAGATATTAAACAGCTAATCCATGAGACAGTAAGTACATACGGTAAATTAGATATTATGTATGCCAATGCCGGCGTTGCTGATGATGCACCGGCAAACGAATTATCCTACGAAAAATGGAAAAGAACCATTGATATTAACTTGTCTGGGGTATTCCTTTCTGATAAATATTCGATTGAACAATTTCTTAAACAAGGTACAGGCGGTGTCATCGTTAATGCTGGTTCGATTCATAGTTTTGTTTCATTACCTACCCCAACAGCATACTCATCTGCAAAAGGTGGTGTGAAACTATTAACTCAAAATTTATGTACTGCCTACGCTAAATATGGAATACGTATTAACGCGGTCTGCCCTGGCTATATTGACACCCCTTTACTTAGTAGTGTTAATCCTCAACAGAAAGAATATTTAGCTTCACTTCATCCACAAGGCAGACTTGGAACACCAGAAGAAGTAGCAAAAGCTGTCTTATTTTTAGCAAGTGATGATGCTAGTTTTATTAATGGTACAACACTTCTTGTTGATGGAGGCTATACTGCACATTAATTTTAAAACTTTGAAGCATATCTCTAAGAAATATATAGCCTTCAACAAAAAAAGCACCGTCACAAATGACGGTGCTTTTTTCTATGTAAGAGCTACTAGAAGGTTCCCTTCTAGCCTACTCCCATTTATAAGTCCAAAATTGTTCCAGTTGCAGCCATTTTAATGTTGCTGCATCTTTGTTTTTGATTTTCGCGTGTGTTTCTTCAAGCATTGCTTCTGTTTGTGAACGGTGCGCACCTAGTGCAGCTAATTTATGTTCAAATACTTCGCTAATATTATTTACAACATCGGGCTCCCCGAGTACTGCTTCACGATTTTTCGTAATTGCAACTGCATGAATGACTGGACGTTCTTCTTTTGGCATACGTGATACGGCGCGAACTACAGCGCGGCCAAATGCATCATGATCTGGATGTACGCCGTGCTCTGGATAAAATGTAATAATTCGAGATGGATTTACTTCTTGGATGATCGCTTCAATTTTATCAGAAACGAAATCAACATCTTCAAATTCTAACGTTTTATCATGGAAACCAAGCATTCTTAAATCTTGAATCCCCATCGCTTCACATGCATCTTTCAATTCTTTTTTACGGATATTTGGAATCGTTTCACGGTTAGCGAACACGTTTTTCCCCATGTTACGTCCCATTTGTCCTAAAGTACCGCATGCATACGTTACAGGTACTCCTTGATCTGTTAATAAGCGAATTGTTCCTCCCGCAGCAAATGCTTCATCATCTGGATGCGGAAATACAACAAGTACATGTCTCTCCATAAGTTTCCCTCCTTCTTACTTAAATGGCGTTAAGCTTAACTCAAGCGCAACTGCTAAGCGGCCTTGATTATCATGCCCTGCTAGTAATAAACGTTCTTTATCGTCTAATTCCCAGTGCGTAATACCTTCAGCATATACCCAGCCATGATCCATTTTCAAACCAACTCGGTATGGGTTTGTTCCAGTTATTTTTCCGCGCTCAAAGCGAATAATTGCATTTCGAATGAATGCCCCAACTGTCATCATCTTTTCATTAAAGTGTGACGCATACGCTCCGTTCGTCGTTTCTAAATGAATATATACATCTTTATTTACAAAACGTTCAATTTCATTTTGAATAAGAGAACTATCTTTTACTATTTCCATCGGAATTCACCTCTTTAAACCATTTTACGCAAAAATAATGTAAATTGCTATCTCTATATTAGAGGACAACTCTCACTTTTCCTAATAATTTGCACTGTGTTTCTTTATTTTTTTATATCATATGTAAAAAACACATTTTTTCCTTCACTTTGTTAAATAGTTTTCTTTCTTTTTTGAATTTGCTACAATATATTTTATCCCGTATTCATATAGCGAGATACATTTCGACAATTGAATACATACTTTAAAGAAGGTGACATGATTGGAACAATCAGCACATGAAGTAGCAAATTGGCAATATTATTTTGCAATTGCCGTATTTTTAGTCACGTACGGATTTATTATTTCTGAGAAATTGAATCGTGCTGTAATTGCACTATTCGGTGCTGCTATTATGATTATTTTTGGAATTGTAGACTTACATACTGCTTTCACATCACATATTCAATGGGAAACGATCACCCTTTTAATTGGGATGATGATTCTCGTACATATTACGAGCCAATCGGGCGTATTTGAATTTGTGGCCATTAAAGCAGCGAAGGCAGCTGGCGGAAAACCAATCCGCATTTTATTATTACTATCCTTATTAACTGCTGTCGGATCAGCATTTTTGGACAATGTAACAACCGTTTTACTAATCGTACCTGTTACACTATCCATTACACGTATTTTAAAAGTAAACCCTGTTCCTTATTTGATTTCAGAAGTGCTTTTTTCAAATATAGGCGGAACAGCAACATTAATCGGTGATCCACCTAACATAATGATCGGATCGGCAAATAAGCATTTAGATTTTAATGCCTTTTTACTAAACTTAGCTCCAATCGTAATTATTATTTCTATCGTTACACTTGGCATTATTTACTTCCTGTATCGCAACAAACTAAAAACAACAACTGAACAAATTAAAATATTAATGGAATTAAACGAAAAAGATTATATTAAAGATCAAAGCCTCCTTTTAAAATCCATTTCGATTTTAGGACTAACTATTTTAGGCTTTGTATTTCATTCCATTATTCATGTAGACGCTGCGGTAATTGCAATGACAGGCGCTACACTTCTTATGCTAATCGGAGTAAAAGAACATGATATTGAAGATGTATTTGCTCACGTTGAATGGGTAACCATTTTCTTCTTCGCCGGACTATTCGTTCTCGTTGGCGGGTTAATTGATATTGGGCTTATTTCTTCACTCGCAAAAGAAGTACTCGACGTAACAAATGGCGATATCGGTTTCGCTGCGGTACTTATTTTATGGGTATCTGGCATCGCATCTGCAACAATTGACAACATCCCATTTGTCGCAACGATGATCCCGCTTATTCAAGATTTAGCTACAGGGCTCGGACTATCTGTCGATTCCCCGCAAATCGAAGTACTATGGTGGGCGTTATCACTTGGAGCTTGCTTAGGAGGAAACGGAACATTGATTGGAGCATCAGCAAACGTAGTCGTTGCTGGTATTGCGAAACGTGAAGGACATGCTTTCTCTTATATGGACTTCTTAAAAATTGGTTTTCCGTTAACAATTATTGCATTATTGTTATCACACGCTTATATATATTTACGTTATTTAATGTAAATGTTATGGTGTGTGAAATTATATCGACGGTTTTTAAAATATATCAATCGTTTCTTCGAATATATCAACGATTTTCTAAATATATCGACGGTTCGACAGAGAATATCGACTTACCGACAAATAACGACACTAAAAAGGTATGCAGCGTTAAACTGCATACCTTTTTTATCACCAAAATATACCTATAATTGCTAACCCACCTAAAATCATACCACCAATTTGTCCAATGATTGCTGGTGATAGTTGAACACCCTTTCGAACTTCAACAACCGGTCTTTCGTGCCTTAGTTGCTGCACTTCACTTTGAAGTTGATGTACACTTCCGTGCAATTCTTTAATTAGCTCTTTTAATTCAGCGACCTCTTCATTTACTGGTTTTGCTTTTTCTAAATTCATTTTGCATAGCTCCTTATAAAGTGAAACTTTAATCAGTGGGGGTTTTGTTCATCCCCCACTGATTATTAGTTGAACCAATCGGACGTTTACGGACAGCCCGACTCCCACCTAACTTCTTTGCTCCAACTGAATTTTAAGGTGGGAGTTTTACTGCCCGTTAACGCGGGATAAATTCGATCAGTACACTGTAAATTTTCGCCAATTATCATTATATCTCCTGCATACTACATATATAATTTAGAATGTACTTTCTAACCTTGCAGCTCTATCCATTCATCCCGCAATATCCCCATAATGATACGATCAAAACACTTCCCATCTCTTTGCACTGCTTCTCTCATACAGCCTTCTATCTGAAAACCCATCTTTTTATACAACTCAATAGCAGCTTTATTATAAGAAATAACATCAAGACCAACGCGGTGTAAATTCAATTCATAGAAAGCATATTTTAAGATAAGATGGATTGCTTCTCTTCCATATCCCTTCCCTCTATCATTTGCATCTCCTATACCAATGGCTAATAAACCCGTTCTGTTATTCCACTCTATGCCATGAATTGCCACAAAACCAATTAAGCGATCATCTTGAACTGTCCTCAACATGAAAGATACACTATTCGATCTCCGTCCCTTTAATAGCCCATCACTTACTATTTCTTGTAACGATTGTGGAAACGCTACATCTGTATCGACATTTCTTAAATACTCACTATCTTCTTGCCACATAGCCATTACTTTAGCATCTGATTCTCTAATAGCGGATAATTTAACAGTTTTATTTTGAAAAAGATTCATCGTCATTTCAAATTCCCCCTTTTTTAATAACGGGGACACTTATTTTAGTCTATTTATCCCCTTGTTCCATAAACTGTTTTATAAACGGGATACTTACAATAAGCGCTGACATTGGCACATCTCCTCTACATTAAATTAAATTCATTGTATAATTTTTTATTTATTCTAACAATAACAAAAAGGCCCTCCAAATTCAGAGGGCCTTTCCTAATAGCAAAACTCTATTATTTCGTAAACATTTTCTCCGCTTCATCCATTGCCATTTTGTTACCTAAAGCAGAATAGTCAAGCCATGGTTGGTCATTGATAATGTATACGTGCTTGCCTTTAACAGCTTTTAAGTCTTGCCAAATTGGTGTTTCTTGAAGTTGCTTAAATGCAGCTTTTGCCTTATCGTCTCTGTTTACAACAACGAAAATCGCATCTGCATCAAAGTCAGGTAATACTTCTTGTGAAATGACTTCGAAAGGACGGTTTCCATCGATTTTCTCTACACCATTTGCAGGTTGTAATCCTAAGTCTTGGAATAAAATTGGTCCCATCGGTCTTTTCGTGCTAAATACTCTTAATTCTTTTGCAGTAACACGAATTGCCATTACTTTTTCGTTATTACCTAACTCTTTATCTATTAAACTTTTTACTCGTTTTGATTGCTCTTCGTAATCTTGAATATATTTATCCGCTTCTTTCTCACGGTTTACAAGTTTACCAACTTGTTTTAAATGGTCTCTCCACGTACCTTCATCTAAATTGAAAGAATGTGTTTTTGCAATTTTTTCGTATTTCGCTAAATCTTTGCCAGCGTATTTTTCATCCACATAAATTTCAGATGGTTTTAACTGAAGTAATGCTTCCATATTCGGATCTGTTACAACACCAAGTTTCTTCGTATCTTTCAGCTGTTCTTTTGCGTGCGGTAAGAAATCTTTTAAATCTCCACCAATTACAGAACCTACTGGTGTAATTCCTAATGCAAGTAAATTATTCGTTAAGTGAATAGACATAGAAGCGATTTTTGGATCATTACTTTTTTCCGTTTTTTTCGTTGCCTCTTCATTAGGTTTCGTTTGACCACATGCTGCTAATACAAAAATACACATAATGCTAAATAAAATAGTAAGTTTCTTTTTCATATGCTCTCCTCTTTGAAGTATTTATTTTGTTTTTGTAAGTAAATAAAGAAAATAAGGTGCTCCTAAAGCCGCCACTACTACACCAGCTGGAATAGAGTTTGGCTCAAATATAGAACGACCTATCGTATCTGCTAGTACTAAAATAATCATGCCGATAATGCCAGCTAGCGGAAGGAAATGTTGATAGGTAGTGCCTACTAACTTTCTTGCGATATGCGGGGCAACTAAACCGATAAAACCAATCCCTCCTGCCATCGATACACTTGCGCACGATAATCCAACCGCTGTAGCTAAAAGTAGCAACCGTTCTTTTTGAACAGAAACACCAAGTCCTGCTGCTACACTATCACCTAATGACAGTGCATTTAACGTTTTAGATTTTAGCCACGCATACGGGGTTAGTATGAAAATCCAAGGTAATAATGCTAGAACATGAATCCAATCCCTTCCCCACACGTTACCAACGAGCCATTTAGAAGCGAATATATACGTCTCATCATTTAACTTGAGAGAGAAAAATAACGAAATCGCACTAAATCCAGCTGAAACAGCAATACCAACGAGAATAAGTCTAATGGGAAGTAAACCTTTTGATCGATCACTCGCAAGTAAAATAATTAAAAATGCAGCTAACACTCCCCCGCCAAATGTAAATAACGGTATTAAAATCGATGCATTCTCATTAATAGAATGAAAGAAAGTAACGAATAGAATTAGCCCAAAAGATGCACCTGCATGCAGTCCAAGAATACCAGGATCTGCAAGTGCATTACGTGATAACCCTTGCAAAATCGCACCGGAAACTCCAAGGCCAATACCAGCTAACATTGTGATTATAATTCTTGGCATACGATAATCATATAGCACGGTTGCACTTTCAAAATCACCATAACCGAAAAGCGTTTGAATTACTTTAAGTGGCGCTATACTCAATGTTCCTGTATTTAAACTAATTAAAATGACAGCGATACCAACACAACCGAAAATTGTAGTTACAGTAATAGCTCTCTTCTTATCTGTGTTCAAAAGATCCTTCACTTATAGTTCCCTCCCAACTTTACGTGCTATATAGAGGAAGAACGGAACTCCAACAAGAGCTACCATAATTCCTATCGCAAGTTCTTTAGGAGGATTTACTGTTCTTGCCCCTAAGTCAGCTAAAACTAATAACATAGCTCCTAAAAATGCTGACATAGGAATAATGAGTCTATAATTAACACCAACTAATTTTCTAGCAATGTGCGGGATAACGAGTCCTACAAATCCAATAGAGCCAACAGCTGAAACAGATACGCCTGCAAGAATGACTACTGTAATCATCCCTAGTATTCTCGTACGGTTCGTTTTTACTCCTAAATTCGTAGCAACATCATCCCCCATTGATATGAGTGAAATAGACCGCCCTAACACTGTCGCAAAAACAATCGTTATAAGAATAATAGGAACTAAAAATTTCAAGTGTTCCCACTTAACCCCTGCAACACCACCAGCGTACCAAAACGCTAAATCTTGACTTAAGTCATAATAAATTGCAACACCTGAACTTAACGAATGTAAAAGTGCTGCCATAACTGCCCCAGCGATCGTTAACCTCATCGGTGTTAATCCGCCTGATGTTGCTAATCCGATAATAAAAATGAGTACTGTACTTAAAACTGCTCCAATAAAGGAAACAACCATCAAATAGGAATACGGCATATGCGGGAAAAAGGCAAAACTAAGTGCTACTACAAACATCGCACCTGCATTTATGCCAAGCACACCTGCATCAGCTAAAGGATTTCGTGTTACTCCTTGCATAACAGCCCCAGCGACCGCAAAAGCCGCTCCTATAACTGCTGCGCCAATTACCCTTGGGAGCCTTAATTCGTAAATGATTTGATGCTGCGTTAATTTCGGATTGTAATCAAAAACCGCTGTCCACACCGTTTGCAAATGGATATCCTTTGCACCGAATGCAACGGCCAAAAAAATCGATCCAATTAAACATAAAATTGTTAAGCTCATGAAACATATAAACTTAATATGTATCCAGCGATTATTGCCAGCAAGTATAGTAGACTTATGTAACATGTGTCATTTCATCCTTTATATTCAGTTGTTTTTTATAATTATTTTTTATTTATAATTAATATTGATAATAATTATCATTTTCATTTAGATATTATATCCCCACTTTTTTTAAATAGCAAACTATTTTTTACTTTGTTACATATTAAAATACTTATTACAATTCCCTTCCAAAACTTACAAATACACGCAAAATAGACTACTAGCTTATTTTTAAAATTGTAGTATACTTAGTCATTATTTTGAGTTTTCTAACAAAAAATATCGAAGGAGACACAATGTTCTATATAAAACAACTACTACATTTCACTTACGAGCAAGCATTATCTTGCTTATTCCCAGTCGTCATTTTTTTAACACTAGCCCTTTCAAAAATCGTTTCTATCCCAGGGTTATATCGCTATGATTTCATACTCATCGTATGTCTTCTTATGCAGTTGTTTATGTATAAGACTGGACTTGAGACGAAAGACGAATTAAAAGTAATTACTGTCTTCCACCTCATCGGCCTTTTACTAGAAATATATAAAGTACATTTCGGTTCATGGAGTTATCCGGAAGAGGCATATTCAAAAGTGTTTGGAGTTCCACTTTACAGCGGGTTTATGTATGCAAGTGTCGCGAGTTACATATGCCAAGCGTGGAGAAGAATGCATTTACAAATGTACCATTGGCCGAAAGCTATTTTTGCAATACCTCTAGGAGCAATGATTTACTTCAATTTTTTCACACATCATTTTCTATATGACTTTAGATGGGCATTAACTTTACTTCTATTCATCGTTTTCTTTCGGACATTTGTGGAGTTTTCATTACAAGATGTTACATATAAAATGCCGCTCGTTCTCTCCTTTTTCCTTATCGGATTCTTTATTTGGATTGCAGAAAACATCGCAACATTTTTCGGAGCATGGCAATATCCAAATCAACGGGAAGCATGGAATCTCGTTCACTTAAGCAAAATTAGTTCATGGTTTTTACTGGTTGTTATTAGCATTATGATTGTTACACAACTTAAACATTTGAAGGAGTCGAAAAGATAATGCTGATTATGTAAAAAAGTTAGCACATCACTCATTAGAGAGTGATGTGCCTTTTTTAATAATATTTTTTAAACCGCCCTCATCAAAAGAGTTATAAATTCATCATAATTTACAAGTGCATAAGCAGTTGCACATTATGAACTACTACTAGCGGAGGAGGTTGCTACAGATGAAGCGGCAATCGTTGCCATCACAGCTGCCTGTTGTGCCTGTATGAGGACTTCTATCATTGTTTGTAAGCCTGTGTTGGTAGCTTTACTTTCCTCACTTTTCTGACTTACAAACAGTTGAATAGCAATAAGAATATTGGTATCTGTATGCCAACGGAACAATTTCTCCCCCTGCAATTTTTCAATCAATGCTTTAATAGAATGAATCTCTTTTTCTCCATCCTCAAGTAACGCTAGTAGCCCGATAGCGGGATAATGCATCTGTTTCACTTTTACCTTTTCTCGCTTTAATAACTTCCATATGTTTGTGCATGTTGCAACTAACATTTCTTCACGGACATCCTTCTTTAGTGAAAGAATATGACTTAGAAATTGAAGATCATTCCCTTTACGCAAACCAGCTGCCGCTAGTTTCTGATAAAGACGTTCCACTCGGTCCATAAGTGCTTCTACATCCTCTGATTGCCCTGCTAGTAAAACCGCGAGCGGATAATCATTTGTACCTGTAAGAAAAAGATGATCCTCTTTCATTCGTTTATATACTTGCATCGAACGCTGAATGTGCGTGCCATACTGTTCATTATCTTCTGTTAAAAGCACAGCTGCTGCAAGATAAGTAAATATACTCCGACTAAAACCACCAGCGACCAATTGTTCATATAAATCTAAAAAGTTTCGAAAAGCTTTCTTGTAATCTGTAAAGTGTATATCTAATGTTGCGGCCACCACAAAGCGATGATAAGACTTTAAGTATGAAAACATTCCTACCTGATTCTTAATATAACTACTAATTTCTAAAAAACGTCCGAGATCAAATAATTTATCACTGCTTGCATACATAGCAGCAATCATCATTCCTGTTCGAGAATCACTCGTTTTCCATTTTAGTTCTTCCTTTAACTGTGCATATGTATGTGTGTATTGCTCCAACTTTTGTTCCAATGTAATCATAGTATTCACCCCTATTTCTAGTTCTTCTCTTTTATTATACGTATATTCCATATTTAGGAATACTATAATTAATAATCACACCATAAAAATAATAAAATTTCTTTATCCCTATATATTAGTTTTTTCTCCTTCTTCATCAGCATCACGATGATAACCCCTAATCCTTCAAGAAGTTATACAAAAAAGGTAGATAATAATTTATCTACCTTTTTTGTATATATATTATTTAACCATACATCTGTCATTTTTCTTGTTATATGCAATTCAAACTAAAGAGCCTTAATAATACGTTCCATCGCCTTCATTTGCCCAATATGATCTGCTTCATGATAAAGCATCATACCGTAAAGCTCACCAACTGTTTCCAATCCTAGGAATGGCTCTGGAAGTTTGTTTTCAAATGCTTCTGCTGGAATTTCGTTAATACGTTTTGCTTGTTCTTTTAATTGGGCCGTTAACACTTCTAATGATGGTCCTTCTGTTGTCCATTTAGATGGTCTTGATCCATATCCAAACATACCTGGATATTCCGTTGGTAATTGTTTAAACTCTCTTCCAAACATAAAAGTTTCTGCTGCTGTTAACACGTGACCAATATGCCAACGAATTGTATTGTTAAAGCCTTCTGGCTGCGTATCCACAGTTTTATCGTCTAGCGTCTCCATAAATTTAAGCAATTCCCCACGCGTTATTTCAAATTGTTTTAAACCAACTAGTCTATTCATTTTATCGCTCCCCTTTTTTATGTACAATTTATTATGAGCTAAGAGTGTTCAACTTATTAAAGTTTCACCTTGTATAATCTATCAGAAACAATTAAAAAATACATCTAATATGCTTAGTAAAAATAATAACAAAGGTTCACTCCTCATAAATATAGAATTACTTACTACACAAATGGTTTAGTAAATAAAAGAGGAGTGTAATTGCATGTTAGATATTTTAAAACAACAATATAATCTTATTAGCTCTACAAGAGAAACTCTATTTTCATTTTTGGAAGAAATCCCACTAGAAAAATTACATAGCACTATTCCGAATTTCGGAAGCGGTAGCATAATAAAGACGCATCTTCATGTAGCCGATTGCTACCGATACTGGCTTGGATCATTCGCATTTAAGCAAAAACGAGCAGATTTTTCATTCGCTAGTGATTATGAAATTGAGCATGCAGATATCGAGAAAGTTCGTGCTAGGTTTAAGTTAGTCGATGAGGTTGTACAACGTTTTTTAGATGAATACAATGACCGTTTGCTTGAAAATATAGCAAATGAAGTGAAATGGCAAAAAGAACCTTGGAGCACAACCCCACTATGGCTTTTAACTCATACGGAGACTCATGAGTTTCATCATAAAGGACAAATTGTATCTATGGCTCGTCACCTTGGATACACTCCCCCTGATACAGATCTTATTTAATTCGATTTTTCTAAACTCCCAAAAAATCGAGCATGTTTTGAAAACCTATCAAAACATGCTCTTAAAATATTCTACCTTACAATCTCTATATCCTCATCAATACCAAATAGTCTCAGCATAATTATATGCATCACTATTTGGAATGGCATGTTTCCCCTGCGCTTGCGCCTTTCTTGGATCTAAATCATATACCATTGGCGTATAGCATGATGTTTGCCCTTTATTCACAACACCATTCCCTCCAGCACTCCCGCAAGTATATGCTTTTCCATCGGTTTTTCTGACTATCCTTGCATCAGCTTCGTTATTATAAACTGCCGGGCGGGTTACAGTAACTTTTGCCCATGCTGTCTTACACGTCGTGCTAAATTTTAATTCCACATAAGAATTTGAATCAATCCACTTCTTCTCTTTCGTTACTGCTGATTGATCACAACTATTGTAATACGGACTTTTCCCATCATACGTATGGTCTTCCGCATATGCTTTATTATTATTGGTCGTACTAAACACACTAGTTACAACGAGCAACGCCAGACAAAGACATGCACTTACTTTTTTTAAAAGTTTCATAGAATTCCACTCCTTTATTAATAACGTCCAGTTTTCCCATAACCATTATTAAACGTAACCGCTTCAGCATCTGCTGTGTATCCGAAATCAGCAGTTAAGTCAAATACCATTCCTGTATACGTGCTCGTTTGACCTGTTTTTATTGTGCCATTCCCCTGATTTGAAGTGACTGATTTTTGGAATACACCATTTTTATATTTATTTACAACAGCGTACGCGTACACTCCTCCCGAAACAGCAGGTGCTGGTTGATCTAAAACAAACTTTGCCCATGCTGCATGACATTTATTACTGTAACGTAAATACACTGTTCCTACTTTTTTGCTACCTTCATACACCGCTGTAGACTTTGCATTAAATCCATCTGCATCACATGTTGCACTACCCCACATCCATCAACTTAAGGATTTAGACTATTTTTGAAGTTAAAAGCACGTTACTATTTTCTTATGTTAATGAGAAAG
>NZ_JBBBBL010000008.1:0-143490 GCF_037120585.1 Bacillus sp. CCNWLW194
CCCACAGAAAAATCCCCTCCATAGTAAACAGGTTAATGTGCTTTCTTTTTCCTGTCTACTATAAGGGGATCATATCAGTATGGAGAGCTTGTTTTTATTTTATTACTAGTATACGTACAATTTACTTTCCGCCAATTTTGGTTGAAGAACTAAAGTCTCATCGTAAGTTTATAGAATACGAAAAAGAAAACGCTAGTGATAAATACACCGACTTCAACCTAACTCTTCCTTCCACGTTCGATTCTCGTAGCACCCGATATGCAACATTCTGTAATTGAAAAACTCGGCGAAGTATTCGAAAAATGTGACCGCCAGTGTGACTCAGGCCTAAAATATCGTTAAAAACGCTGGATAAATTAGACAGATTAAAGGTGTTACTTCACCACAAACCGCGTCTGACTACACCCATCCTTCTGCTTCGTTACTTCTAATACAGCTGGCATTGCGTTTTTCAGCTCTTGAACGTGTGAAATGACACCGATAAATCGGCCTGATTTTTGTAAGTCAATTAAAGCGTCAACTGCTTTTGTTAATGACTCCTCATCCAATGAACCAAATCCTTCATCGATAAACATCGTTTCGATGGAAATACCACCTTCATACGCTTGAATGACGTCTGCCATTCCAAGTGCTAAGCAAAGGGATGCATTAAATTTCTCTCCGCCAGATAATGTTTTTACATCGCGTGTTTGACCAGTATATGCATCGTATACATCTAGCCCTAATCCACTTTGACGATTTCTCTTTTCTACTCGTTCACTTCGTTTTAAATAAAATTGTCCGTTTGATAATTTACGTAATCGTTCGTTTGCAATTTGAACAATTTGTTCTAAATACTCTATTAAGATGTAACGCTCAAATGATATACGGCTTTCGTTATCACCTTTCATTACTTCATATAAATCAACAAGTTCTTGGAACTCTTTTTCTTCCTCATGAATTTGCTCATCAATACGTTTAATATTTTCATGTAAATCAGAAATATATGTTACCGCATTTTGCACACGTTGACGTTTTTCTTTAATAATATCGAGATTAATTTGTAATTCTGTTATGTGTTCACCTAACGCTGTAATATCCATATACTCTTTATCTTTTAATTCCGCATGTAACTCTTCAATTTGTTTTGCAAGCACTTCAAGAGATGAATAATAACCTTGAATTTCTTTTTGTAACATCTCCATCTCGGCATCACTTAATTTTGCTTCTTTATACGTGATTTGATCTGCAAATCCGCTTTGTTCAAGCTCTTTCATAAAGCGCGCGAAAGTCTCTTCTTTTTTCAATTTTGCACTTTCAAATTGATTAGAAGCACCTTCTTGTTCTGCTTGTATACGTATATGTTCATTTTGCCAATGTTGATACGCTTCCTGCACTTTCTTCCATTCATCTTCCATTAACCTAAGTTGTTGCGTTGCTTGGTCAAACTGAACTTTCCAAGCTGGTACTGTTTGTAAGTTATCTGGAATATTTTTCTTATCATGTTCATATGACGTACGAAGCTGCATACAATCCATTTCTATACGATGCTGCTCTGTTTCTACTTCACGCTTTTGTTTCTGGAGTGCATCTACTTTTTCTTCTACGCTTTTTATATTCACAGCTGTTTGCTTACGCATTTCTTCGCTTGCTTTTAACGTATTTACTTCAGTTGCTAATTGTTTTCCTTTTTGAACAAGTGCACTGTATGTTTCAGCTAATTCTTCCGCGCGATAGCCTCGCTTCTTAACCTCTTCTATTACTTGTTCATATTGAAGATGATAGAAATTCCATTTCTCCTCTAATTGAACATGTAATTTTTCAGCAAGATTCTTCTTATCTCTTAAATCATTTAACTCTTTTTCATCGATTGCATCACTTTGCTCTGTAGCTTTTTTCGGATGGTTCGTGCTACCACATACTGGACAAGATTCGCCATCATGTAAATGAAGAGCTAATATTCCAGCTTGTTCACTTAACCAGCGGCGTTCCATATTTTCATATGCGTTAACTGCCTCTTGCATCTTAGTAAATGCAGTTTCTTTTTCTTGCTCAAATTTTTGTTTTTCTTGCCAAACATCATATGCTTGCTTTAAAACTTTTGCATCTTCTCGCATATTCGTTAGTTCTTCTACTTTAGCTACATATTGCTCAAGCGCTTTTTCTAGTTGCTCTAATTCACTAGACATTAGCTGTTTTTGATTTGTATGCTCCTCTAATTGTCGATCTAAGTTTTGCATACTTTCTTTTAATTTCCCTAGTTGAATTTCTGCATTTTGTAAATGCAACTGTTTCTCAGCTAACGATGCAATAATCGGTTGTAACTCTTCTAATCTTTGAACAAGTTTTTTTGCATCTTCTCTCTCAGGTTCTTTATTCTTTACTGCTTCATATTTCTCCTGAGCAAGTTCAAAGCTATTCGTTATATTTTCTTTTTTAGCGATTATCTGTTTTAACAAACTTTCAGCCTTCTGCTCATTTTGCATTGCTTCTTCGTACCATTGTTCAAATGGTAATAAGCGCTTCGCTTGTTCCGCACGTTTAAAAGATGTTTCTTTCATTTCAATAACTGAACGGTTTTCTTGTAAAGTATTATATTTCTCATTCTTTTGTTGCAAATCTATAAATTTCTCATTTACAGATTTCGCTGTATGAAAACGTGTTTCAGCATCCTTTAATTGCTTTGATTGAACATCTTGTTTTACTTGTAATTGCTCAACCTCTGCCTTATACGCATTTGTTTCTTGCTCTAATGCTTCTACTACTTGATGTGTATTTACATGTTCTTGTTCTACTAATGTCTCTAATAATGCTCCATCGCGGATTGGTAATTTAAAAACATTACGGAAGTATAACTCTCGCTCTTTCTGCTTTTCTTGTAAGACGTCTTTCCATTGTTTTCGTTTTTGATCAAGTAACTCACGCATTAGCTTATAACGATCCGTTTTAAAAATACGACGCAAAATTTCTTCTTTATTTTCTGTCTCAGATGTTAATAGTTTTCGGAATTCCCCTTGCGGTAACATAACAATTTGGCTAAATTGATGTTTACTTAAACCAATTAAATCTTCTACTTTTTTATTTACATCCGTTACATGGAAACGATCAACAGCTGGAACCTTCTCTTCATCAATCACTTCATATAATTCTACTGCATGTCCCGTGATCGTCTTGTTCCCTTGTTTTTTATGCCCAAGTTGTCGTTTTATTTCATAGCGTTTCCCTTTTAGCTGAAAGGTTAGTTCTACACTTGTATACGTATTATCATCAGCAAATTGACTGCGAAGCATGCTCGTATCACTACGTTCTTCTCCGCTTGCCTCACCATATAACACATAACAAATCGCATCAAAAATCGTTGTCTTTCCAGCTCCAGTATTCCCAGAAATGGCGAAAATACGATGCTCTCCGAGGTCATCAAAATCGATTACTTCTTTCTGTTTATATGGCCCAAATGCCGTCATAATTAGCTGAATCGGTCTCATCCTCGTTCACCTTCCCGTTCTTGCACTGTTTGTAATACTTCTACAAATAGACGCTCTTTCTCTTCTGATAAATCTAAGCCTTTCATTTCTTTATAAAAAGCTTTTAAAAGAGATAAATCATCCGTTTTATGTCTTGAAACAGTTACTTCATTTGACTCTATGAACTCTCGTCTTTGAATGGACCTTTCAACATGCATTGCATTTGGATATACAGAGCGTATTTTTTCCATTGGCTGCAAGACAGGATTTTCATCTAATAATTTTACAAACACGTAATCTTCACTTACTGGATTTTGTAATAATTCATCTATTTTTGCTTCTACTGTTCGCATTTTACGACGTGGTGTAAGTAACCTTTTTTCAATTGTTACTTCCCCTGTTTCGTCCAGTTCCACAATATAATAACCTTTTTTATGTTTTTCTTCAGAAATAGAATACGCAAGTGGCGAACCTGAATATCGAATTGTCTCATTACGTACGAAATGCGCTTGATGTAAATGTCCAAGCGCTGTGTAATGAAACTTATCAAAATAATGACTATTTACGTATTCAGCACCCCCAATTGAAAGTGGTCGTTCTGCATCACTTGTATTCTCCTCCGCTTCTCCTGCAGAAGTTACAAATGCATGACCAACAAATACATGTCTAGCTTCTTTATCCATCGTTTCAGAAAGCTCATTCATAAAAATACGCATCGCATCATCATGAGAACGTATGTCTTCGTTTTTCAATACATGTCTAACTATACTTGGATCCGCATATGGAACGAGATGGAAGTGAACCTCGCCATATTCATCATTTAATATAATTGGCTCATACGGAAATTGAAATTGTCCCACAATAAATAATCCTTGTTTCTTCATTAAACTACTTCCAAAATGAATACGATCTGGACTATCATGGTTTCCTGCAACCGCAATAACTGGTGTTTGTAAATCAATCACTATTTTTTGCAGCACATCATTTAATAAGTCTACTGCTTCCGTAGGTGGAATTGCTCGGTCGTATAAATCCCCTGCAATAATTACGGCATCTGGTTTTTCTTCTTCAACAGCTTGTACAAACTGATCTAATACAATCTTTTGATCTTCAGTCATATACACGCCATGAACAAGCTTTCCTAAATGCCAATCCGCTGTATGAAATAACTTCATGGTTTCCTGCTCCTTTTAATTTACTGATTTTAGTGATATAAGTTGATAGTTAATTGTAGTTTTCCCGTTTTCCCACTCTAACTTTTGTATCATTGCACTGCCAATTCTTTCTTCATTTGATTTATATAAAGGTAATATTTCTTGAACTGTAAATAAGTGATAACCATCCAATTTTAATTGAAATATGTTTTCTTCTATATGTAATCTTACTTCTTTTTCATTTGAAATAATTTTTGTGTGCATCTCAAATTTCATGATAGATACAACCCCTTTTTCTAATCTCTCTCTACAATATTAATAGTATATTGGCTATGCAAGATTGACAAGTAAATACACGGCAAAGTACATACTTTTCTATTTCTAAATGTTTTTTATTTATATATATAATGCGGTATGTGAAATTTTATTCGTTACAAAAATAAAAATGTCTACCGCGACATCTTTATTTTTGTATAAAGTCTTTCATTACATAATATAAAACTGTAATGAAAACGATCGCTACAAAAAATGAAAATACTGCAACAATGTATCCATCCTTATTTAATAGAATGCAAAAAGAAAGAGATATGATAAAAATCGGAAATACAAGCCGTACTTTATCCTTCACTTCCTCTGTCGTATCTGTATGATGAAAATACTGAGTTATCCCTATTATTAAAGAAGACAAAATAATCACCGACAATAGTAAAGGTACTGGCATTCCGATTTCTCCTTTCTCTATTTCTAATGAAAAGCAATTTTTCTTTCATTTTAATCACTTCAAATACTCTTTTTAAAGTGAGGATTTACAATTTACACATATATAATAGCGTGTTTATCATGGTAAATTCAAATAATTACAATTACAGTAATGTTGTAATATTCATTTTCAATCTCCAAAATCCTGCAAATATAACTCGTCAAAATATGCAGTGGACAAATTAACATGTACCGTCAACATTAGACAAAATTTATAAAGGACATTTCAGTATGTATCAAGAATTAAGAATAAGAAGATATATAAGGGAGGATGAATTATGACTGAACACGTTTTATTTTCTGTTAGTGAAAACGGCGTTGCATCAATTACTTTAAACCGCCCAAAAGCACTTAATTCTTTATCTTATGACATGTTACAACCAATTGGGCAAAAACTGAAAGAGTGGGAAAATGATGAGCGAATTGCGCTTATCGTATTAAAAGGAGCTGGCACAAAAGGTTTTTGTGCAGGCGGAGACATTAAAACTCTTTATGAAGCGCGTTCAAATGAAGTTGCATTGCAACATGCGGAACGTTTTTTTGAAGAAGAGTATGAAATTGATACATATATTTATCAATATAAAAAACCAATCATCGCTTGTTTAGATGGAATTGTAATGGGTGGTGGTGTCGGTCTTACAAATGGTGCGAAATATCGAATTGTAACTGAGCGTACGAAATGGGCAATGCCAGAGATGAATATCGGCTTCTTCCCAGACGTCGGTGCTGCTTATTTCTTAAATAAAGCTCCAGGTTTTGCTGGCCGATATGTCGCTTTAACAGCATCTATTTTAAAAGCTGCTGACGTATTATTTATAAACGCTGCTGATTACTTTATGACATCTGATTCATTACCAAATTTCCTTACTGAACTTGAAAGTGTAAATTGGCATAAAGAAGACGATGTACATACTAATTTAAAAGAAGTCATTCGTACATTTGCAACTACTTCAAAATTAGAAAGCGAGCTTGCTTCTTCATTAGAAGAAATTAATTCACATTTTGCTTTCGATACAATTGAAGAAATTATCCATTCATTGGAGAAAGATCAAAGTTTCTTTGCTTTAAAAACGAAAGAAACACTATTATCAAAATCCCCTATTTCATTAAAAGTAACATTAAAACAGTTTATTGATGGACAAGATAAGTCCGTTGAAGAATGTTTCGCTACTGACCTGGTACTTGCTAAGAATTTCATGAGACATGAAGACTTCTTTGAAGGCGTACGATCCGTTGTCGTTGATAAAGATCAAAATCCGAATTATAAATATAAGCAGTTAAGTGATGTTTCAGAAGAAGATGTAAATCGATTCTTTAACTTACTTAATGCGTAAAGAGAAACTTTAATAAGTGGGATTCATCGCCCACTTATTATTGCCCCTTACCAATCGTCCGTTCATGCGGGATAAAGAGGCTATACAGTAGTGGAATTCCACTACTGTATAGCCTCTTTATCATTTAATATTTTTTAATAAAATTTAATTTTATTAAATCAAAATGTGTGCTACACTAATTTTAATCAAATATTCTAAAAATAAAAAAGGAGGAGCGACTATGATTGAAAATTTTTTTCTTTTCATCATTATGTCTATTTGTCTTATTATTTTACCCGGTCCTGATACTGCAATGGCTACAAAAAATACATTAGTTGCCGGTAAAGTCGGTGGAGTGAAAACAGTGTTCGGTACATGCGTTGCACTATTGATTCATACTTTAGCAGCAGTAATCGGACTTTCCGCACTTATTGTAAAATCAGCTCTTTTATTTTCTATTTTCAAGTACGTTGGAGCTCTATATTTAATTTATATTGGTATTAAAGCCCTTTTAGCAGTTAGAAACAAAGAAAGCGTTGATACGAACGATATTTCTTTGAATAATGCAAACGAGCATACTTCTTGTTTTCGCCAAGGGTTTCTTACAAATTTATTAAATCCTAAGATTGCAGTCTTCTTTTTAACTTTTTTACCGCAATTTTTAAATCCAAATCATAACACGTTTATCCAACTTCTCGTAATGGGCCTTACTTATCTTATTTTAACAGTTATATGGTTCGCTTTTTATATATTTTTAATTGATAAAATTAGTGCTTTTATGAAAAAACCGAAGACGCAACGTTATATTCAAGGGTTAACTGGAATCGTCTTAATTGGTTTTGGTATTAAACTAGCTTTTGAAAAAAGTAATTAACAAGACGAAAAACACCACATCTTTAGAGTGGTGTTTTTCATTTAACAACCGATTTGGCTTTCTACTCTTTATTAAAACCAACGCTCAGTTACAACTTTTTTACGTGTATAGAATTGAACGCCATCTGTACCATTTGTACCTAAATCACCAAAGAATGAAGCTTTGTTTCCTGCAAATGCGAAGAATGCCATTGGTGCTGGAACGTTTACGTTTACACCAATCATACCAGCATCGATGTTATCACGGAATGTTTGTGCATGTTTACCATTTGACGTATAAATAACCGCACCATTTGCAAATTTAGATTGGTTTGTTAGTTTAATACCTTCTTCTAAATCTTTAACTCTTACGATACTTAATACTGGAGCAAAAATTTCATCTTGCCAAATTTTCATTTCTTGATTTACGCCATCAAAGATTGTCGCACCTACAAAGTAACCTTCACCAACTTCTTCCTTAATTTTGCGGCCATCTACTAATAATGTTGCTCCATCTGCTACACCGCTATTAATATAGCCTAATACACGCTCTTTATGAGATTCACGAATTAATGGTCCAACATAATTATCTTCGTGGAAACCGTCACCTACTTTTAGCTTCTTCGTCTCAGCTACTAGTACGTCGATGAATTCATCTGCAATTTCATCAACTACTGCTACTACTGAACATGCCATGCAGCGCTCTCCACTACTTGCGAATGCAGATCCAATTACACCTTGTACAGTTTTTTCAAGATTGCAATCTGGCATTACAATCGCGTGGTTTTTCGCACCAGCTAACGCTTGTACACGTTTCCCGTGTTTTGTACCTGTTTCGTATACGTATCGAGCTACTGGTTCAGATCCTACGAACGAAACTGCTTGAATATCTTTATTTTCTAAAATGCTATTTACAACATCTTTTCCGCCTTGTACTAAGTTTAATACCCCTTTTGGAAAACCAGCTTCATAGAATAGCTCTACAAGTCGCTCTGCTAAAAGTGGCGTTCTTTCAGATGTTTTTAATACGAATGTATTACCGCAAGCAATTGCAAGTGGGAACATCCATAATGGAATCATCATTGGGAAGTTAAACGGTGTAATACCAGCGACAACTCCAATTGGGTAGCGCCAAATTGATCCATCAATGCCGCTAGCAATATTCGGAAGTGCTTGTCCCATCATTAAATTTGGTGCTGATGTTGCAAGTTCTACTGCTTCAATACCACGTTGTACTTCACCAGTTGCATCCGTTAATGTTTTACCATTTTCTAGCGTAATGATTTTTGCAAGCTCTTCTTTGTTTTCTTGTAAAAGCTGTAAATATTTATATAATTGTCTTGAACGATTCGGAACTGGTACTTTAGACCATGTTTCATATGCTACTTTTGCTGCTTCAACCGCTTTTTCAACATCTTCTTTCGGAGATAGTGGAACGTAAGCGATAATTTTTCCAGTTGCTGGATTTGGAACTGCTTCTACTTCTGTACCAGTAGATTCTACCCACTCACCATTAATATGATTTTTCACTCGTTTAATTTCAGTTGTAATCATTATATTCTCTCCTTTTTTTATGATGTTTATCAATCTATTATTTTTGATTAGAAATTAATTGTTCACTAACTTTCTTATATAAAGCAGCCATATCGTTTTCACCATACCCAGCTTCACTTGCTTCTTCATATACGTTTAATAACATTTCGCTTACCGGTAAGTGAAGTTCACTTTCTTTCGCTAAATCGACTGCAAATCCCAAATCTTTCTTTAATAAATTTACAGTAAAGCCTGGCTCGTAGTTTTCTGATGCAATGAAACTTTTATAATTGCGCTCATAAATTCTACTTTGACCGTAACTTACATTTAAAATATCAAACATTTTATCTAAATTCATATTGTTCTTTTTTGCTAATGTTAAAGCTTCGCTCACACCAGCTGTATAAAAACCAATTAATAGGTTATTAATTAATTTAACTGTTGTACCACTATCAATCTGCTCACTAACATGGAAAATATTCGCTCCTAGTACGCTCATGATAGATTCCGTTTTATCATATACCTCTTTTGATCCACCAACCATAAACGTTAATGTACGGTTTTCGGCTCCAATTACCCCACCACTAACAGGTGCTGCTAAGAAGTCTACTTTCTTTTCCTTTGCAGCTTCCTCTAACTGTTTGTTTAACTGTGGAGATACAGTACTTGTATCAATTAAAACTACATTCGAGTGACTATTTTCAAATAATCCTTCTTGTCCAAAATATACTGCTTCAACAGCACGAGGTGAAGGTAAACTTGTAAAAATCACATCGCATGTTTCTGCTAGTTTTGAGATTGATAAGCCAATAATTCCTCCTTCTTTTTCAAAGGAAGCTTCAGCATCTCTATTTAAGTCCACACCATATACTGTGTAACTTGATTTAACTAAATTTTTAGACATTGGAAGACCCATGTTACCTAAACCGATAAAACCAATCTTTTTCATATCGCTTTCCTCCTATTTACACAATATACTTTCCGCGATTTATAATAGCTTTCGCAATTTCTCTCTTTTTTGTAAATACGTTCGTGTATAAAGGCACTAATAATTGACGAATTTCAGTTAAAATCACGTGTCTATCTTGTTCTTCTGTGACAGCCGCTGAAAGTATAGAAATCGCCGCTTCTTCTACTTTGCGATAGCCTTCTTCACAAATAACGTCAGTTATCATTTGTTTCGTACGCTCTTTCTCTTCACCATTTTTACTAATTGCTTTACTCGTACGTAAAAATGCTGATTCCATGACGTACACGTCCGTTAACATATTTGATAATACACGTGAATATTCTTGCTCTTGATCAATTTTTAATCCTGGAGTTTTAGAGAGCGTTTTCAAAGATTGTTTCAACAATTTTTTTGCTAATAAAATGTAACGATGGTTTCTTTCTACATTCGCTAAATCAATTTCTACTTTAGTATCTTCTATTTGCTCGATTTGCTTCATTAACATTTTGGCAACTGTTAATCTATTAATTTCGTTCGTTCCTTCAAAAATACGACTAATTCTAGCATCACGATATAATCGTTCTACTTCATATTCTTGCATATAACCGTAACCACCATGAATTTGTACAGCTTCATCTACGATATAAGCAAGTGTTTCAGAAGCGTTCACTTTATTCAGTGCACATTCGACTGCAAATTGAGACATTTTCTTCATAAGATCTTCATCACTCTCATGAATTGCTTCATCAATTACACCTGCTGTACGATAAGCTGCACTTTCTGCTCCATATGTAGCAATGATCATATTTGCAATTTTCTCTTGAATCATCGTAAAATCTACTAATTCCGTTTGGAACTGTTTTCGCTCTTTTCCATATTGAACCGACAAACCAATTGCTTGTTTTGCTGTTCCAATATTTCCAAAAGCAAGCTTTAGTCTAGCAAAGTTAAGAATATTAAGAGCTACGTGATGCCCCTTCCCAACTTCCCCTAAAACATTTTCAGCAGGTATTACTACATCTTCTAGAATAAGCGTTGCCGTTGAAGAACCTTTAATCCCCATTTTCTTTTCTTCTAGTCCAATGGATACACCTTCACATGTTCTTTCGACAATAAACGCTGTCATTCCTTTATTTGTCTTCGCAAAAACAACGTATACATCTGCCATATGAGCATTTGTAATCCACTGCTTCTCACCATTTAACTTCCAAGCAGTACCATCTTCATTCAATACTGCGCTCGTTTTTGCACTTAATGCATCAGAACCGGCATTTGGCTCAGTTAAAGCATAAGCACCAACCCATTCTCCTGATGCAATTTTCGGCAAATATTTTTCTTTTTGTTCTTTCGTTCCATAATATATGTAAGGCAATGTACCTACACCAGCGTGTATATTAAATGAAACGCTAAATGCACCAGCGTATCCCATTTTTTCTGCTACAAGCCCTGAAACTGCCTTTCCTAATTCGAATCCGCCATATTCTTCTGGGACCTCGATACTTAATAATCCAAGTTCTCCAGCTTTCTCAAATAATTGACGAGAAACTTTATAGTTATGTTGTTCAATATTCTCCATTTGTGGAACAATTTCTTGTTTAACGAATTGTTCTGTCGTTTTTGCAATTAAATCTTCATCTCCTGAAAAATCTTCTGGCGTAAAGAAAGCATGATTCACATCTTTATTAAGTGAAAAAAATTCATCCCACGGTAACTTCGTTTTCTCCATCTGAATCCCCCTATCATTTCGGCCTTACTTGCTACTACATATGCTCGTCTACGATGAGTGGAATATCTTATTTTTGAAAACAGAAGGCGATGAATTTTCACATCAAGCAGTTCGTTTTGCCAAAGATGTATTCTCATCGCCTTAGTTGTTTTATCTATTGATCCTCTGATAATACTGTTTTTGCAATTCCAGTATCTAGTTCTTCAAAGTCATGATATGAAATTGTTTCATATAACTCACTTCTCGTTTGCATATTTGAAAGTGCATCTTTTTGAGAACCTGTTTCCTTAATTAAAGTAAACACATTTTCATACGCTTTCGCTGCAACACGAAGTGAAGTTACAGGATAAATAACCATTTGGAAGCCCATATTCGCAAATTCCTCTGCGCTATAATACGGTGTTTTTCCGAACTCAGTCATATTCGCAAGTAAAGGTGCATTTACTTTACTATTAAATAGACGGAACTCCTCTTCTGATTGAAGCGCTTCAGGGAATATCGCATCTGCACCTGCTTTTACATAGGCGTTCGCTCTTTCAATCGCTTCATCCAAGCCTTCTACGCCGCGAGCATCTGTACGCGCTACAATATATAAGCTTGGCGCAACTTCTTTAATTGCTTTAATCTTTTGAACTAATTCTTCTGTCGTAACAAGTTTCTTACCATTTAAATGTCCACATTTTTTTGGTAATTGTTGATCTTCAATTTGAACAGCTGCTACTTTTGCTTCCAACATTTCTACCGCTGTTCTCGCTACGTTTAGTACACCACCAAATCCAGTATCAATGTCAACAAGAACTGGTAAATCTGTAGCTCTTACTAAATCTTTTGCTCTCTCTGCTACTTCAGTAGACGTCACGATTCCTAAATCTGGTAGCCCTTTACTTGCAGTATAAGCAGCTCCCGATAAATAAAGAGCTGAAAAACCTGTATTTTTCGCAACAAGAGCTGCCATTGCATCATGAGCACCTGGAATTTGTAAAATTTCATTTGCTTCTACTAAAGCTCGGAAGCGATTCGCAAGCTCTTCTTGTGTTGACTGTTTATCCACAACCCAAGCCATTTTAGATTCCCCCTATTATTAAATTAAGAATAGATCTACAAATTCGTTTACATTCATATTTTCTAGTTTTTCTTCATTTAAACAAACTTCATGAATTTGTTCTTGTTGCTTATTAGAATAATGACCTGCCATATTTGCAGTGAATTTTTGAACAACTTTCGGAATTGCTTCGTCTCTACGGAAACGGTGTCCAAGTGGATATTCACATTCCACGCTTTCTGTTACAGTGCCATCTTTGAAATGAACTTGAACAGCGTTGGCGATTGAGCGCTTGTTCGGGTCAAGGTAATCTAAACTGTACTGTTTGTTTTCAACAACAACCATCTTATTACGTAATTCATCTACACGTGGATCATTTGCTACTGCATCCTCATAATCATCCGCAACGATATCTCCTTTTAATAAACCAATTGCCGTAATGTATTGTAAGCAATGATCACGATCAGCTGGGTTATTTAATGGACCTTCTTTATCAATAATACGAATTGCTGATTCATGAGTTGTAATTGTAATTCGGTCAATTTCATCTAATCTTTCTTTAATTTCCGGATGTAATTTTACAGCACATTCTGCAGCTGTTTGTGCATGGAATTCTGCTGGATATGATACTTTAAATAATACATTTTCCATTACATAAGACTCTAATGGTCTTGCTAATTTTAATTCTTGTTTATTAAATAATACATCTTGGAATCCCCAGCCTGGTGCAGATAATGCTGTAGGGTAACCCATTTCACCTTTTAGAGCAGTCATTGCAAGATGAACACCGCGGCTCGTTGCGTCACCTGCTGCCCATGATTTACGTGATCCAGTATTTGGAGCATGACGATATGTACGAAGACTAGAATTATCAATCCACGCATGCGATAATGCATTAAAGATTTCTTCACGTGTTCCACCAAGCATTTTCGCAACTACAGCAGTTGTTGCTACTTTTACATATAATACGTGGTCAAGACCAACACGGTTTAAGCTGTTTTCTAAAGCAAGCACACCTTGAATTTCATGAGCTTTAATCATCATTTCTAATACTTCACGTACTTTTAACGGTTCTTTTCCTTCTGAAATACGAACTCGGCTAATATAATCTGCAACTGCTAAAATTCCGCCTAAGTTATCAGATGGATGTCCCCATTCTGCTGCAAGCCAAGTATCGTTATAGTCTAACCAACGGATCATACATCCAATATTGAATGCACCTTTCACTGGATCTAGTACGTAAGACGTTCCTGGTACACGTGTACCGTTTGGCACGATTGTGCCTGGTACAACTGGTCCTAATAATTTCGTACACTCTGGATATTGAAGTGCTAAAATTCCGCATCCAAGTGTATCTAATAATACATAGCGAGCAGTACTAAATGCTTCTGCACTAGTAACCTCTTTATTTAATACATAATCCGTAATTTCTTCTAATAATGCATCTTTTTGTTTAATTTCATTTGTTTTAATCATGCTAATCTTCCCTTTCTGTCGAAAATTCGTTATTATTAATGATGGGTGTCGGTCAAACACCCATCTGGCGGGCGGCGCTAACAACTCCCCAGTTGTTCTTATTTACTAAGCACATGTCGCTCGCCAATATAATTTACACGCGGACGAAACAATCGATTATTTGCATGTTGCTCAATCACGTGCGCACATAGTCCTACTGTTCTAGAGCTAAAGAAGATTGGTGTGTAAAGTTGAATTGGAATACCAAGCATCCAATATACTGGAGCTGCATAATAATCAAGGTTTGGATAAATTCCTTTTTCCTTCTCCATAATCTTTTCTCCAGCTTCACACATTTCATATAGTGTATAATCACCTTTGACATCACATAACTGCTTTAAAGCTTCCTTCATCATTAAAGCTCTTGGATCCATTTTCTTCATATAAACACGGTGTCCAAAGCCCATAATTTTTTCTTTGTTATATAATTTCTTCTGTAACAACTCTTCAAACTTCTCAACATTACCAGCTTCTAAAAGCATGTACATAACCGCTTCATTTGCACCACCATGTAAGCTTCCTTTTAGTGATGCAACCGCACCAGTTAAAGCACCATACAAGTCAGATTGCGTTGATGCAATAACGCGTGCTGTAAATGTAGAGTTTGGCATTTCATGTTCACTATATAAAACAAGGGAACGATCAAAGATCTTCTCCTCAAGTTCCGTTGGTTTTTTACCTGTTAACATATAGAAGAAATTCGCGCTATATGATAATTCCTTAAGAGGTTCGATTGGGTCTTCATTATTTAAAATATGATAGCTATTCGCTACAATGTTTGGTACTTTACTTAACAGCTTGTACCCACGGCTTTTGTTTACTTCTAATGAACGGTTTTCGATATCATTATCATAACCAGCTAGTGCGGACACACCTGTACGCAATCCATCCATAGGGTGCGTTTCTTTCGGCAATGCCTTTAATACGTTGAATACACCTTCTGGTACCGCATATTCTTCTTTTAATTTGTTTTCAAGTGTTGCTTTTTCATCTTCATTCGGTAGATGTTCTTCCAATAAAAGGTGCACAATGTCTAAATACTCTTTTGTTTTTGAGAGTTCGATTAAATCATACCCTTGAATTACAATTTCACCTTTCACTGTGTCAAGAAACGAGATCTTCGTCTCCGCTGCCACTATACCATCTAATCCCGGGGAAAATTTTTCTTCAGCTTTCATCATTATTTCCTCCAATCCTAATAGATCTTCGTGCACATAACTGTAAGCCTTTACAATGTTGTGAAACTACATTTCTATTTCAATGTATCAGAGTTTTTAGAAGATTTCAATTTATTTTATAATGATAAGTTTCCTATACTTTTATCGATGTAACAATACAATTTTTCAAAAATAATTTTCATATTTTATAAAGAAAGGACAGACTTCTCTCTATCTATCCTTAAAACAAAATATAAAGTTGATTCATATAATCCCATTAAATATATCTATTTTATAATTCCTTTTACTAAATAAAAAAACGAACTGTAAACATATACAGCTCGTTTTTTGCATTATATTTATTTCACTATTCTCTAAATATAATTTTCATATACAATTTATTTATTTTTAATAAAGTTATTATTTTACGTAATTAAATTGAATTTCTTCTGTTTCCTCATGATAATCTACAACTAAATCATAGTTTTGAAAGTACCAAAGATCATCAACATCCACAAAAAATAGAATGCCTTCTTTCTCAACTGACACGATTCCCCCATCTGGTTTCTCCGCAACAATCCCTAAAGAATAGCCAGGCTGAATCGAGCTATCTCCACCGTATCTTACATTAAACCGTATAGATTCACCATGCTTTATACGTAACTCTTCTTTAAACCATTGTAGAGCTTTATGATCAATTGAAATTTTCATCTTTGTTCCTCCAGTTTACGCAAATTCTTTTTTACTTAATCGTTGTTTTACAAGAACGATAAAAATAATTAAAGCAATTAATCCTGAAATTGCACTACCCGCAAATAAAATACGGTAACCAAACATTTGCGAAACAACTCCAAGTAAAATTGCACCCAATCCAATTCCTAAATCAAATGCAGTAAAAAATGAAGCGTTAGCAACCCCTCTTTTGCTCGAATCAACTATTGTAAGCATCGCCGCTTGCAAAGCTGGTTGTGCTGAGCCAAATCCAATACCGTATAATATCGCTGCAATCATTACACCCGTCAAACCATTGGAAAGAGTTAATACAACGATAGCTAAAATAGTAATGCATAATGCTGGGAGTATGATGAATACTTCTCCAAATTCATCTAATAGTTTCCCTGAAATTGGTCTTATAATTGTTAATGCAACTGCATATACAAGAAAGAATGTCCCAGGATTCACATCAATTGACGATGCAAATAGCGGTAAAAACGTCGTAATCCCTCCATATGCAAACGATAAAAAGAAAACGACAATCGTAATGGATAAAACGGATTTTTCAAACAATTGCATTTTCTCTTTTTCTTTTTGTGCTGTAAATGGCATTTTCGTCATTAACGATAATACGACTGCCATAAAGGATAAAAGAGTTGCTAACAAGAAAAGGCCGTGAAATGAATAATTTTGTACAACCGATAATCCAATCATCGGGCCGATTGCCATTGCAATTGTCATAGCCATCCCATACCAACCCATACCTTCACCACGGCGTGAATCTGGAATCATATCAGTTATCGCTGTTCCAACAGCTGTTGTAGAAACAGCCCATGTTACTCCGTGAATAACACGTAAAACAGCTAAAAGGACAATAGTCGACGCTAAATTATAAGAATACATCGTTAACCCAAAAAAGATGAGTCCGAAAATAATAAAAGATCTTCTACCATATCGATCTAACATCCCTCCAATAACCGGTCGTATTACAACTGCAGCTATTGTGAACATTCCCATCATAAGTCCAACTTGTGATTCATTGCCACCTATCTCTTTAATAAAGAGCGGGAGCGTTGGAACAAGTAAATAAAATCCTGTAAATAAAAATAACATTGCGAAAGTCATTTGAATAAATGATTTCGTCCATAATCTTTCCATTAGAATTCCTCCATAAACACGTAAGTTATTGCAATTAACACCTCCATTTTACAGCTTCTTTGTTCCTTTGCCTTCCGTAAATAGACGTATCTTTTTATAATAAATGGTCCATCATCATTTTAAATTGGTCTTACAACTTTATATGTATGTTTTAGCCTAAAGTCCTATCTATATGTACCTTTATATGTGTAAAAAGAATATACTACTTTATTATCACAAATTAGGAGTGATTATTTTATGTGGGTATCTTCAAGAGTAACTGCCGTAGTCCCTTCGACTCCTGGGATACACGTTCCTGCAGTCCATACTGCTAGTTCCGATGTAGGAATTGAACTTCCCCCAACTTGGCAACAATATCAAATTCCCGGTCAAGTTACTCCCTCATTTTGGCATCATGGCGCACATCCAAGTAGTACCACCTTTCATAGCCACAGTTATCCTCCACTACCTCAGTCTCAAGTTTTTTATCATTTCCCTTCAATTTATTTCCAAAACTTCTATGGTACATTTAATATTTAAAATACATCGTCTCATAGCTACTGCATTTAAACGAAAAAAGCACTTAAGATTGTAATTTTTACAAATCTTAAGTGCTTTTTAATATTTTCATGAAATTTTCTTATTGTCCATTATTAGCAGGGGCTTCTCCTGCATTACCACCTGTATCTGGTTGTGTGGTCACTGGTGGCGTTGTATTTCCTTGGCCTCCTCCATTATTTGCTGGAGGTGTCGTATTTCCTTGGCCTCCTCCGTTATTTGCTGGAGGTGTCGTATTTCCTTGGTCTCCTCCGTTATTTGCTGGAGGTGTTGTATTTCCTTGGCCTCCTCCGTTATTTGCTGGAGGTGTCGTATTTCCTTGACCTCCTCCATTATTTGCTGGAGGTGTCGTTCCTTGACCATTACCATTATTTTGTTCATTTTGTTTCTTTTCTTCTTCTTGTTTCTTTTGCTCTTCTAGTTTCTTTTGTTCTTCTTGCTTCTTAAGTTCTTCTTGCTTCTTAAGTTCTTCTTGTTTCTTTTGTTCTTCTTGTTTTTTCAGTTCTTCTAGTTTCTTTAATTCTTCTTGCTTTTTCTCTTCTTCAGTTTTTTGCTGCTGATCTTGTTTTGGTTGTTCTGTCGTGTCTGGTACGCTCATATTTGGAGAAGAATCACGTTTTTCACCTTTTATACGTAACTCACTGCCTTCTTGAATTACACTACTTGGCATTTTAAAGCGTGATTTGTCAGTAGCAAACTCACTCATCATTTCTTTAAAGATCAACTGTGCGATTTTCGTATTTTTACTACTAATATACTCGTCTTTACCATCTTTCATATATCCAGTCCATACCGCCATCGTATATTGCGGCGTATAACCTGCAAACCAACTATCACGAGTTGCACTTTCTGGAATATTAAATTTCGCTAATTGTTTTGAATCATAGTTTGTTGTACCCGTTTTACCAGCTACATCTAAAGAACTAATATTTGCCGCTGTACCAGTACCTGATGTCACTACTGAGCGAAGCATATCAGTAATCATATATGCTGTAGAATCAGCTATAACTTGTTTTGGTTTTTGTCCAAAACTTTGTGATTTGCCGTCTGGATAAACTACTTTCTTAACAAAATGCGGTTTCGTATACTTTCCACCATTACCAAATGTCGCATAAGCACCCGCTATTTCTGTTGGTGATACTTCGTTTGTACCAATAGCTGTAGATTCTGCCGGCGCTTTATTAAATGTAATACCTAATTTCTCAGAGAATTCCTTTGATTTATTAAGTCCTACTTCTTTTGCAGTTTTAACTGCTGGAACGTTACGTGACATTTTTAACGCTTCACGCATAGTAATTGGGCCTAAATGACTTCTGTCCGCATTTCGAAGTTCTTGTCCAGTTGAATATTTAAATGGAGAATCATCAATTTGATGATACGTAGCCCATTTTAAATATTCAATTGCAGGACCGTAATCAAAGATTGGCTTCATAGTTGAACCAGCTGCACGATCTAATTCAATTGCCATATTATGCCCTTTAAATACTGCTTTATTTTCACCGCGCCCACTACCTATAGCACGAACCTCACCTGTTTTCGTATCCATAAATGTGAAAGCACCTTGGAATTTATCATTTGGATAATTAATAATATTAGTATCTAATATCCTGTCGGCAGCCTTTTGTGCTTCTATGTCTAAAGTTGTATAAATTTCTAAACCGTCAGAACCAATATTAGCATCTGGCAATTCCTTTTCAACTTCTTTCACAACCGCATCCATAAATGCAGGATATGGCATTGCTTGTACAGTTGCAGTCTTAAGTCCATCTGTTACTTTAACTTTCGAAGCTTCTTCCATTTCTGCTTTCGTAATATAACCATGTCGATTCATTAATTTTAGTACAACATCTCTTCTTTCTGTTGCTCTTTGAATATTTTCTGTTTTCGTCGGATCATAGTTATTCGGTGCTTTTGGTAAACCTGCAAGCATCGCAACTTCTGGTAATGTTAAATCTTTTAATTCTTTACCATAGTAGTTTTGTGCTGCTGTTGCGATTCCATATGAACGGTTTCCTAAGTTAATTTTATTTAAATACATTTCTAAAATTTCATGTTTTGAATACTGTTGTTCTAGCTTATACGCTAAATATATTTCCTGAACCTTACGTTTTGATGTTTTTTCCATCGATAAGAAGTAGTTTTTAATAACCTGCTGTGTTATCGTACTTCCACCTTGTGAACCGTAATCTCCTTTAAGACTTACCAAAACAGCACGGGCAGTACCTTTAAAGTCTACTCCGCTATGTTCGTAAAAACGTGCATCTTCTGTTGCTAAAAATGCATTTTCTACTAATTTAGGAATTTGATCATACGTAACATTCGTCCGTTTTTCTTTCCCGTATTCATATACCAAATCGCCATTTTTATCATAAATTTTTGAGGATAACGGATTAACAAGTTTTGCTTTCTCAAGTTTTGGTGCATCCTTAATCATTACGAAAAAAGTAGCAACCCCCGCCACTAAACCAACAATACCAAGTAATAAACAAGTAATTAAAAACTTGCGAAAGAATGATGTTTTACCTTTTGGTTTTTGTGTTTTAGAAGCTGGCTGTTTTTTCTTTTTAACTTGTCGTCGCTCCTCTCGAGAACGATAATTTTCTGACATGTTACTTTCTCCTGCCTTTCAATTCTCCCGTTGATTTACTTCAAAATATTGAGGTCACTTTCTAAAATGAATTTAATTAAAAAAGTATATTGACCTGGAGCATTCAATATTTTCCTAATTCACAGATTATAAATTTTAGAATACTTCTTATACAAACTATTTTCACTTCCATATTTCCTAATAATGCTGCCCCTTAAAGCATAGAATGTAAAAAGTGAATTTTTAATACCTCGTATAAATAATATACCTTTTTTTCAAATGGTCAATATTTTCTTATTTATAAATCAAAGGTGAAATAAAAATAGCACAACGATATGTACTTCGTGTGAACTTCCTTATGATTACGTATAACGAACATTTAATATATTGCATATAAGTATAATACCTCTTTAATTATAAGGATTTCAATACCACAACCTCAATATCTACTAGAAATCATCAAAACTGAAAAATAAGGAGTTGCGTAAGAATGAAATTATCTCCCGTTATCTCAAAAAATATAGTTGCTGTTGGCTATAATCCTTTTTCAATGATTTTACGCATTCAATTAAAGCATGGAATGTATGATTTCTTTAACGTACCTCAAAACATTTACACTGGTTTATTAAACGCACACTCTAAAAGTTATTATCACAATACTTATATTAAAAATTCTTACCGCTACACAAAAATTTAAACTTAACCACTATATAAAAAAGAAAGGAGGATAATAATATTATCCTCCTTTCTTTTTTATATAGTTTCACGATCCAATTACCTTCTATCCCTCTTATTAATTTCATCATATGCTTGAATTTGTTTTTTTAATCGCCGATCTGCTTTTTTATCATGCACAACTAATATCGCATGTATAACCCCTGGAACCCAAAATATTAATGTTAATATGAAATTAATTATTGCTTGAAATGGTTTTCCACAAAATAATACGGCTACAGGTGGAAGAATAATTGCCAATACATACATCATCTCTTGAAAACTCCTTGTTTTGTATTTTTTATCTCTCTTCATACACTAATAACTTTTCTACTGTATATATTCTATTCCAATGCAAAAAAACCTACCACTTCAACATTTCTACGTATGTAAAATTGTAATTTTACATACCCCCTTAAAAAAACAATTTCATATTTTTATTTTTTCTAACCTTTCTTCTTTCTCTATTATAGTTAATCCAATTGCAGAAATAATAGTTCCTATTGCTTGTATCCAAATACCAATAAGTGCTATTATTCTCTCATTTTTATTATCAACCATATTATCGTCATCTTCTATTCCATTCTTCAATACATTAACAATACCTTGATAAGCTTGAAGTCCAGCGCCTAAACTTTGCAAAGAATTGCCTAGTATTATAATTCTCTGTATCGCTTTCATCTGAAGTAAAGCCGCTTCTACTCCTAAAAAAGCTCCAATCGATTGTAAACTATTCCCTACAATTATGAGATAATCATTCTCTTTCAATTGTTCATTTATGTTAAAATATGTTCCTATTACATTTGATATATTCCCTAATGCCAATAATTCAATGCCCATTTTATCGAGCATTTCACTCTTATTCTCCAAACACTTATTTTGGTTTTCTCTTTCAGCTTCATCTTCGTTATCATTACTCGCTATAATTTGTAATATATACCCGAGGGCTTGTAACGAGCTTCCTACAATTACAAGATCTGATTCAACTTCCTCTTCTCCAATAAATCCTCTTGTAGTCCCAATAGCCGCTGTAAGATTTCCTCCTACTTGAAACCACGCTCCTGTCACTTTTAAACCGCTTAGGTTCATTCTTATCACCTATTTAAAAATTTTCTAATACTTTCGACATACACAAATGGCATCCTCTATCTCATATTTATTTTCTATATGTAATTTTGTGCATTCTATAATGTGTTACTAATACAAAAAAGCACCTTTAAGGTACTTTTTTTGAGCAAAGCGTTTATCGCTAATAATATAAATACATAAAAGATACTGATTTTCATACACATGCTGGACAAGTCAATGAATATCCATTTTTATCTATTGTTATATTCAATATATATTGAATTGCATGATGTGACCACATTTCAGGTGTAGGCGATTCATTTACATACTGTGGTGCACATGAATATAGCATTGGCGTGCTAATACTTCCACCCGGATCTAAAGCAACAACAGCCATACCATGAGGCAATTCCAGTGCCATTGATTTCGTGATACCTTCAATTGCAAACTTCGAGGCACAGTATGGTGCAAGCTCAGCTTCACCTTCTCTTCCCCAGCTAGAACTCATATTAATAATAATTCCTTCTTTCCTGGCTACCATCGCCGGAACAAATGCTCTTATTACATTTACTACACCATTTACATTTACATTCATTATATTTTCAAATTCTTGAGCTGGAACTTTCCACAATTGCGCATTTTTATTAACGATCGATGCGTTATTTATTAATAAATCGGGTGCTTTATTACTATTAAGTATATAGTTTGCCCAACTACTTACTTGCTGAGAATCTGAAACATCAATGATTTGAAAATCATGTGTCTTACCGTAATATTTTTTCAATTCTTCAATTTTATCTTTTGAACGTCCACAGCCAATTATACTCCATCCCAATTCATGAAATCGATCAACCATTGCACGACCTAAACCTTGCGTCACTCCTGTTATAATTACAATTTTCCCAATGTTGTTTCGCTTCAAGCCCATCTCCTCCTTTACAATATTTTACACTCACCCTTTTCATTCAACCATTTACTAAAGTATGAAATCATTTCATACTTTAGTAAGAATTTTTATATAAACAAAAAGAGTAACCATAACAGTTACTCTTTTTGTTTATATATTAAAGAATTCATTATTTATCTCGGTATTACTTTTAAAATCTTCATCTAGTCTCATCACATACTTTTATTTAATTTCTCAATCTCATATTGCAACTTTTTAAATTGTTCAAAATGCATGGTGATAGATTGACTGTTTCCATACTCAACACTATGCTTCACCAATAAAACACCAGTGTCATGAAAAATTGCTTCAAGTTCTTTTCTGATAGATACTTTCATTATATGCGCTGTTTTAATAGATGATAAAATTGCAATTTCATTAAACTTTAATTTTATTTCATTTGGACAAAATGCTTCTTCAACCAATATAACTTCATTGCTATAAATAAGTGCAACAAGATTACTTGATTTTGCATCTGTTAAATCTACTTTTTTTATAACATTATTCATTACATTTTGCCTCCTTTGTTTTCGTATATACTAATTATACAATTGTATTTTAGTTACTAAACCTTACATTCAGTTTAACACACTTTTATTATGAGCTACACTTCAAACGTTTTACTATTCCACAATTTTTTCACATGAACCATTTGGACTATAAGACCATATAATAGTGTTAACCAATGATTATAAAGTGGGTGAAAACTATGCCCTCAGTTGTAGGGAATTTAGTTGTACAAAATAGTAACGGTTCATTTAACTTAGGGGATTTCTACAACGTCTCTCCGAAAGAAAATACGAAGGCTTATAATGGATCTGGTGCTTCAAACGTTGGTTTTGTTGTTAATACTTTTAACGGTGTGAGTGCGACTAATACATTTGATTCTGACCTTGCAGATCAAAATCAAGTTGGTACAGCCTAACCCTATTTTTTCATCGTTCTGTTTAAAAATTTAAAATTTGTCTATACTATAATCAGGCTGTTACACAGCTATTGTTGATTTTTGGAGTACCCTATCTTTTTCTCCCTTTCCCTGGGGCTCAGCAGCTAGTATGAAGCTAGCTGCTTTTTCGTTTCATTTTTTCTGTTCCACATCTAACATAACGTAAAGTAAGCTAAAAGTTAAATTTCAGCTTTCTTTACGTTATTTCAATAATATCCGTAGTATTAAATACGTAAGTTTTATAAAATGCGTCAGTGCACATTATAATGTGCTTTAGCGGATTTATATGTACCACTGTCATGTAGCTAGTAAGGATGTAGCCATTTTCAAAATATGTCACCAATATTTCTTTCTCAGCCAACAATGACATTAATAATTTATCAGAAATCCTCTCTTTTTCTTCTTTTGTTAAGAGCGGTTTTTTTACTTTAAATTTCTCTCCAATAACTTTTCGCATACTTAACAACTGTTCCGACATTACTGTAAATGGAACCCATTCTCTTTCTTCTTTTTGCACCTTTACATCATTCATTTCTTTATCTCCTTGATCATCCATTCACTCTCACACATATTATTCCTTAATTATTCTTTAATAATTGCTGGCTCATATTTTTCACGTATAAGCAGACAATATAGCTCCCACCTCAAAATTCAGCACATGCGCGAAAATCAACTGCCCATAAACGCCCAATTGGTGAAAGCTAATAACCAGTAGACGATGCCCACCGCTAATTACAGTTTCACTATATTTCTAATTCTTATACTATCTGCAACCGAAAGAACATCCGTTCTAATTATACACGAACCTACGTTCCTTTGAGAAGAGATATATTTATATTTTTAATAAAATATAATTTAAATCATTTATTTTTTCTTCATCAAATGCGTTTCTTACTTCCTATTTAATAGGACGTTCACGTATCAACTAAAAAAGCGACTTCATACAAAGTAAAGTCGCTTTTTTTAATAACGTATATTTCTATATTTATTTTTCTATCCTGACAAGTGTTCTTTCTGGAATACAAATTTCATCTATATGAAAATGATTTATTTTTAATTTTAATTCTCCCACTCGTTCCTTATCTTCATCACCAACCCAACAACTGAATAATTCAAAATAGTCCCCATCATTTAAATACCCTTCCATAATCGAGCATAAAGTTAATAGCTTTTTCTTAGCTTCTTTCTTCTCCTTTTCATTTTGCCACTCATGAAGTTCAATGCCCCACATTGTTGAAATCTCATACGTGTAACTTGTTTGAAATTGAAACTCTTGTACAATTTTAAGCATACTTTCATCTGAAAAACACGGTCCAAAAACAATTACATCATTAGAATCTGCATCTGTTAACGGAATTTCTACATTGCACCCAATATAACTTGCTAAACTCATCTTTACTCCTCCAATATCCGTATAAAAAATACTTAATGTAAACATTTATCTACTCAAATATAAAATCCCTGCCTAAACTAAAAAGTTATAATGTTTCGATTTTATTAACCATCTATAAATAAAAGCATATATTATAAAGAACGAACTCACAAAATTTAGGAGATTTATAATGAACCACAATTCGTTCCTTATAAATTTCTATGAAAAGAGAGCAATTTAAACACTCTCTTTTCGTACATACTGTAAAACACTAATAATAATTAATTAATCCTTATTATTAAATATATTTCGGTTGTACTATTATATGTAATTCCCTCTCTGTTACTGCTTTTTTGGGGTGACGAAAATACTCTAATTCGTATTTTAATACCTCATAATCTACCATCCCGATCTTAATCCCTTTCGTTTCTTTTAAAATAGCTAATAGGTTACTTATATCTTCATCATACGACTCAAAAATTTTCCCTCCGCCTTCTCTTTGAAAAATTACTTTCACATTTTCTCCCCCTATATAATTTATTTATCTATTCAATAATTCACTTAAAAGTATTCATTCTTTCCCCTGAAAATTTCATACTAAAAAGAACATCCATTTTAATAGAATGTTCTGCTTTTCAATTCATTTAGCATTAATATTTTTTCAATAATATTGTATGTTTCATTCTGCAAATTATGTTTATCCACTACAATAAAGGAAAAGTAAAACTTAAATCAATTAAGGTTTTGTTCATCCTCCCACTAAAAATGAACCCACGCCAATCAAACTGCCTGCAAATAGCGGGATAAAATTAGTAAATTCGTTTTATATTTAATGAAATTAAAAAAACAAAACATTATAATATCAATATTTTATGAAGTAATGATCATTCCACCTTAAAACAATTACATAAATTCCCATTGTAATTCTTAATATTTAAATGTAATATTGTATTGTCTTACTATCTATTTATAACTCACACACTAACTAGAAAAGGGAACCTATATAGGTTCCCTTTTCTAATTACAGTCATTATTTCTTTTCTAGAAATTCAAATGTATTTTTAAAGTCTTTATCATTCACTTTAATATCAGCATCTTTCAATAAATCATTGACTACTTGCTGTTTCCATTTACCTGTTGTATCTTGCAGTCTTTGCTGTTCTAAATCTTTACGGATTTGATCTTTTACTTCATCATATGGCTTCAATTCTTTTTTATCTGTCACTTTAATAATATGGTAACCATAAGTTGTTTTTACTGGCTCACTTACTTGTCCTGCATCTAATTTATATGCAGCTTCCTCAAATTCCTTCACCGTTTGCCCTGGAGCAAAACCAGTTATTTCTCCGCCTTGTTCCTTTGAACCAGTATCCTCTGAGTATTGCTTCGCTAAAGCCGCAAAGTCTTCACCATTACTTACTTTCTCTTTCACTTCTTTAGCAGTCTTTTCATCTTTTACTAAAATGTGACTTACCTTCATTTCTGGTTTATAGTTATCTTTTACATCTTTTTCTGTAACAGTCGCTTTAATCGCTTTCTCAAATGCAATTTCTGGCTTCATTTTTTCTTTTAATTCATCTTCATTTTTCAATCCAACTTGCTCTAAAGTCGATTTGAAGTTGTCACCCATTTTATCTTTTGCTTCTTCTACTTGTTTTTTTGCTTCCTCATCTGAAACTTTATATTTATCTAGCAACGCCTTACTTAACACCATTTGGTATAAAGTACTTTCCCCATATTTTTGTCTTAATTCTTTACTTAACTCTTTCTCTGTAACATTTCCTACTTTCGATGTTACTACGTTGTCTGAGGAACCACATGCAGATAATGCCAGTACTACGCATGAAATAATTGTTCCTAAAAATAGCTTTTTCTTTTTCAATTCAAAATACCTCACTTTTATTATTCTACAGGAATAACAATACAGTGTACTTGTGTAAACAATGTGTTTTCCACATGTAATTCATTTCATTTGAAAAACTATGTATCATATTCTTTTTGTTCAAATAGTAAAGGTCATCTTACTATGTACCAGAAATATGACCATTTACGCATCCCGAAAAACATGTAACTACTTATAGATACTTAATACTAGCTATCTATAATATAAATAAAGAGAATCTATATTATTTTTCAAAATATACAATTTTTACATTCTGATCACATCATAAAACTCCATACCATTATCAAATCAACTAAAATTTCATATTATACTAATACGTCTTTATAATCTAAACGAAAAAGCGCAGTATACCATACTGCATCTTAGGAGCTGATTTCATGGAAAAAAAACCTATCGTGCTCAAAGTTCCACCAAATTCAAAACTAAAAGTTACATTTTTCGGTCCTTGTAACGAGGTAATTACAAATGTTTCTATAATTAATCAACTGTCCACACCTAAATGTCAAACTATTACACAATATCCAAAATATAAAAAATACGAAACTGAAGTGCGATCATTATCCAATTGTTAATCTGTTCTATTCACAATCCTTACAATTTATTTAGCTAGACGACTCCGGTAATAGACTAAAATTACTCATTTTATGATATTTCATTGATAATCTATTGGTTTTCTACACGTTTTTATTAGCCGAGCATATATTATCGTATGGAGATTATCCACTCATAAAACCTATCTTTCTTTAGAGCGTACTTTGTATGTATGCTCTTTTTTATTTATCCCTCATTTTGTACAGATAAACCTGTACACTTTTATATTTCATAAGTGGTAAACTCACCCGCTGCTTATAAACACTTTAATCAATGTGTACTCAACAATACTTCTTTATTTATTATACATTCACTATAACCCTTGCATTTTCTTTCGATTTTTAAGAATTTGAAATTCCCCTTCTAAATTAACTAAAGATGTATTAAAATTCTTTATATACTCAAGGAGGGCAAATATGTTCAAGTTACATCCAATACTACTTATCTTAGGGTTTATTTTATTTTTATATAGCATAACCGCCTTAATGTTATTCCTTTCAGTACATTAAGTAATATCTACACAAACATATGTTACATATGTAATTTCTATATAGTTAAAAAAAGCCCGTATTTATACGGAATTTTATGTCTTGATAAATTAAGATGTCTTTTCTAATCCATATGACGACTAGCAAATTTAGTGCGAAAGAACTTTCACTACCATAGTACCTGTTTCATTGTACTCTTTTTATTACCTGCAGAAGATCTACTACTCAAAATAAGATAGCCCTTTCCACCCCAAAACTGCAAAAAATAATTTTGAAACTTTCTCTTTCATTTTTTTATGTTGTACCTCATTGTCGTTTTTATTTTCACTTTCATCAATACATCCAAGCATGGGAAATGCTCCTGAAATAAAATACATTTAACCTATTTACTTATATATTTTAGAAAAACAATAATAATCCCCCACCATTTGGTGAAGGGGATTAACTAAACCTACTGAAAAGTATTTTATTGTCTTCATTATTCAGTTGGAGAAGGGAATCTTGCAGCTTCAAAGTGAACTGTATTAAAACCATTAACATTTTGAACAATCACTCCAGCAACACTACTCTGAGCAAAAACTTCAACTGAATCCCCTGCTTCTAATTGAAGAATAGAAGTTACTGAAACATCATTATTAAAAAATACCCCAGTCCCAAAGAAATCATTATCAATTGCTATTGCCGGATTTCCATTCACACGAATTTCAACTCTAGCTCTGTAATTTACATTAAAATCATTTGGGGAGAATGTTATATTCCCTAATACACTATATACCCCTTTAGTCTTCGGGATAAAAATAGATGTTGCTGGATTATATTCATTCGCTAAATCAAACTGTTCATTTTGAAATAATACTTTAACAGAAGTATTTTCCGGGACAGGCTGATTCATTGTATTAACAGCTCTAAATGCAGACGCCCTTACAAGCTTTTCTTTCTTATCCTCACAACAATTCACTTTTACATACTTTCTATCACATGGACTATTTTTTCTAAAGCAATCATGACTTTTATTTTTGTAGCCTTGACAATACTTACAATAATAATAAGACGTAGTAAGTCCTCCTTTAAATTTATTATTACATTCTATGTAACATAGATTAAATTAGTTTGGACAAACTGTTACTCTTTTCAATAGAATAAAATATCCCCACCATTACGGTAAGGATTACACTCTATCTTCTATATACTCGACTTTATTTTATTGGAGAAGGGAATCTCGCAGCTTCAAAATGTGAGCCATCTTCTGAAGGACTTAACACTCCGTCTATGCTACTTTGTGCATAAACCTCAACTTGATCTCCTTCATTCAATTGAATAATCGTCGAAACACTTACTACATTTCCAAAACTTATTGGACCGAAAAAGTCATTATCTATAGCTATTGCTGCGTTTCCATTCACACGAATTTCTACGCGCGCTCTATAATTTAAGTTAAGATTATTTGGAAAAAAACCAATCGTTCCTATAATTGAGTAAACTCCTCTAGTCTTCGGAATAAAAATGGACGTTGCTGGATTATACTCATTTGCTAAATCAAATTGTTCATTTTGGAACAATACCTTTACAAAAGTATTGGCAGGAACCGTTTGATCCACTGTATTTCTAGCTCTAAATGCTGATGCCCTAACAAGCTTATCCTTGTTGTCATTACACTTACTAGTGTTCTTACAACAGTCATGCTGTTTCTTTTTATACTCTTTACAATACTTACAGTAGTAATAGCAAGACATACTAGTTCCCCTTTCATGCTTATTACTCCATATTATGTAAAAGAGATTCATAATGTTTGGACGAGCTATTACTTTAGTCCTATACTTATCGCCTATTTATATACACATAACATCCCCACAAAACCACAATCTAGATGTATAGTGCGCTTTATTCAAATTTGATAGGCTCTTCTCTTATCTATTTTACTTTTATACATAAAAAAAGAGCGAATCTACATTCGCTCTTTCACGCATTTTTATGGCCCAAAGCTTATCATCCAACCTAACATAAATCCAAATATAGAAAACAGCAGCATAAAAAAATATAAACTACATGCCCACAATGCATATTTCCGACTTTTGCTTTTTGTAATCATACCTACGACTGAGCACACCAATCCAATACCAACTATTTGCAGAAAACCTTTACCTATAAATGTTTCTTGAATAAGCAATATAATGTTTAAATACAATAACGCTAGAAAGGCAATAATTAATGAAATAATCCCCATCCACGTTTCCTGTTTATAAATATGATTCTTTCTTTTTTTTAAAAATGCCAATTCCATAATCTCGCTTCACCTACTTTCAATTTTCTAACTTTTTCGTGGCTCATCAATTTTTCAACTTCTGCTTTAGGTCCTGTTACAACTGCCCCATATGTTTTTATCCCATTTTTTTCAAGGAAAGAAATACGCTTTGACAACTCTAATACTTTCGCTCTAGATAGCTTCACTGCTAAATTTTCATGCTTCTGTAATGACTTTAACACATCAATAAATTGTTCCTCATGAGGTGAATCACTTACAAAAGCACCACTTGGCCTTGAAATCATATCTGCCGGAAAGCCCACCGGGGCAACATACATACCCTCGTCATTCGTTTGCTTCTCCTCTAATCCTGTATTAACGGCATACCACACAATATCAATAGTAGGAAACATATTCGTTACCTCTTGTACACTCAATAATTCTCTAAAAGATACAAATGCTTCTACTACAGATTCTTGCGGAAGACCCTTTAATACCTGCGCTTCTTCGCTACTATTATAGGACGCATTATAATTATTAGGATGAGACAATACCTCGTTATCTATATACGGAATTTCTGGAATTTTTTCATCTGTTGTATATTCACGGCTTACTCTCGTTGCTCTACTAAATACATAATCTGTTTTCTCTTCTCCTATTCGAATATCTTTCTTCCCTACCCTTTTATACAAATCAAAATGCAATTGTAAACTAAGCGGTAACAATGATTGCTCCATGTCCCTATCTTTCAAAAATACATTTGGTTCTGTTACACTTAACGTTTGATTTACTACATTCCGTATCTCCATTGCGTTTGTAGGTGCAAATACATAGTATGCGAGTGTAGATATATACAATATAGGTTGAATAAGTAATAAAAAAGTAAATACAATTAAAACATTCGTAATACGCGCTCTTTTCTTTCCTATTTTCAACACTTGCTCCTGTTTTCCATCAGGAAGAGAAGCAGGCCTTTGCTGAAGAGCTTCTTGTAACAATTCTTTATAATCTTCTTGTTCGGAATGAGGTTTATCATTTGTCATTTTGACTCTTTTCCTCCTTTAACAATTGTTTTAATCTCTTTCTCCCGCGAAATATGTGACTTTTATACGTGTTTAACTTTAAATCTAATACAGAAGCACCCTCTTCGTACGTTAATTCATGTACATCACATAATAAAATAGCTTGCGCCTCTACCACCGGCAAAGTATGAATAATCTGAATTAGTTTTTCATAACTATTTTTTGCGACTACATACTCTTCTGTAGATTCACCTGCTTGAATTGCCTCTAATTCCTCCGTTCCTACAAAAGATACTTTTTTCTCTTTCCTAACAAAATCAATAAACGTATGATATGCCACTTTAAAAAGCCATGATTTTACCTTTTGGTTTTCATAGTCTTCTAGATAAAGATACGCTCGATAAAAAGTCTCCTGCATCAAGTCCTCCGCTACATGATGGCTACGAGAAAGGGAAAACAAATACCGGTACACATCGTTGATATAAATCTTATATATTTCTTCAATTTCCATCCCCCTCCTCCTTTCACATATAACACGAATAAGCGAGTTAAAAAGTTGCATTATTTTTCCTTTTTATATTTTTATTTACAAAAAAAGAAATAACTCTTATAAATTCAAATAACTATTTACAATTATAAACAAAATATAAGATTTTATGACTGTAAATATACTTCAAAGCCAGTAAAAAACGATTCGGATGTTTACCTGCTCTTGTAGGTTGATTGTCAAATGACAATCGTCCTGTACGATATAACCACAGATAGGACTTCTTTGTTGTATCTCGACCTTGTTCAAGTAAGACTTGTAAGTTTGTTTAATCCGTATAAATAAATATTCATGTATCCCTTCATACAAAGCCATTAACCATCATGTGTCATGATTAGATAATTCCCATTCTTTCTTTAATCGGTATCTTCTTACAACAAAAACTCTACTTTTAGTATGTACGGAGATTATCTCATGAGTTATTTACAAATTATATGTGACGACTAATTGACGCTTACATATACACAATTTCATCTCGCCATTTGTGACAAACAAGGCTCACACCTCACAATTCGGCACATGCGAGAAAGTTAGGTGGGGGCCTTGTTGTGCCCCGTATATGCCCGATTGGTAAGGCCTAATAATTGGTTTGGGATGCTTGCCCCGAACTAATTAAACTTTCACTTTATAGGTTAAATACAGTTCCATATGGGATCGTAAGAAAAGAACTTCCATACGGTGTAATAGGTTGCACTGGATAAAAATACTCCATTGATGAATAATACGGCTGGATACCTTGTTGCTGCATTTGCATTTGTATTTGTTGTTGCATTTGTAACGCTTGTTGAACAGCTTGAACTGTACTTTGTGCTCCGCTATACGTTATAGATGTACCATATGCTGGTCGCATACCCGCTTGAGAATAAAAATACGAATAAAACATTTTTTTCAGCTCACTTTCATATAAGTTATTACAAATTATGTTATGATTCTTTATTTCAGCGGGTGCTGAAAGTTAGTCTATTAGCTTTGATTAAGTTTAAAAATTTCTATTATCTCTTACACTTTCATATTTCATTTACAAAGTTTATCTACTAATACTAATTTAATTTTCGGAGGGGCATTTCATTTACAAGTTTTCGATAATTACTTTACAAACTAAAAGATAAAAAATTCACTATTTCTAATTCAATTCGATTACTTTCGAAACTATACAAATGAATTTTCAAGATTATTAAAGGTAAATTATCTATCTATATATACATCCTCCACAAAATAAAAGCACCCTAAACGGATGCTTTATTTTTCACTACTATAATTTCTTAGCAATAATTCAATTGTCCACGAATTTCACCATTAGGATGTTGTACTGTATGAACATTAATATAAATGTTTCCAGATATGATTTCATTTACAAGAGTACCTAATGTTTGACCCGCTAACGGCCCAACCAAATCTTCTTGAGTAATCATTCCCGTAAGCGTTGCACACTCTATTGAAACCGGATTTGTTATTGGTCCAAATAAAAAAGCTATCACAGGACCGTTCGTTCCTTTTGCTCCAAGATGCAGATGGGCAGCTGTTACATCCTCTATATTGAATAGATCCAACTTGAATTTTAGGCTAAGTTTATCCCGACTTAATTTAAAGAAAGCCTCTCCTCGAGCGTCTGTTTCTACTGGTGGGACTTCATTTCTACCACGTAACTTTGCAAAAAACATATCTATCACTCCTATGCTTTTATATACTACCAATATATTCATATCCTTTTTATAAGGTGACAAAAAGGCAGCTGTTAGACTATTGAAAGTCACTTTATATAATAGATTAATTTATCAATTTTATTAAATTTATAAATTAATATATAACATTTTTTAATTCGATTCATATACTGTAGTAGATTACTAGAAAGGAGGTGTAAGCATGGAAAGTTGTGTTTTGTTCGTTAATGGACAACCTCTTTTAGTGGTATCAGTTGCTGGAATCGAAATTGCGAGATTAGAACTTTCACTTCAAGTAGCATTGACTTTAATAGCATTAGGGATTCCAATCTGTGCATAAAAGTTAGGTATTTATTAAAAAGAGGGCTTAAGCTCTCTTTTTTATTTTTATCTTTCCTTCACAACAAAAAAAGACGCCATTAAAATTACGGCATCACGTACAATAACTGCTATTTGTTTAATCATTACTTCACTAGCAATCCTAATTCATGTAGAATTTCTGAGAACGAATAGCCATATGCAAAACCTATAATACGAATCCCTGGGGTCCATCTATGTTCTAAATTTTCATTGTATGTTTTCTTATAATACTTTAATTCAGAATCTATATTATATTTGTCGTTAATAATTACTTCATCACTATGAAATCCATCCATTTCAATCTGAACAGCTACGTACTCTGCTCCCTCAATTAAGGCTTTAATATAACACTTTTCTAATTCCTCTAATGTCATCCCCATTATTAACCTCCTATCATAATGGGCGTTTTGTTCGATAAAAAAGAGCATCTGAATCAGTAGATGCGAAGATATACAAAAGGTAATCTCATTGAGTATTTAATAGTTTATAAGCTCGTTACTTGTCCTACAACATATTATATGATTTTTATATAAAAATGGTTCATCAAAAAAAAGTAAAAATCACCATTTATTATTTTAAAAGATAGTTACAATTTTATTTTTTAAGCTAGTCTATCAATCGCTCCCTTCTAATTCCTGACTTTCTTCACGTATTTGTCCAATTAATGAAAATACAGAACCTACAGCTTGGATCCAACTGCCTATGGTATCTATTGACTGTCCTTCTTTCTTTTTATCCAGCTCACTATTTACTTGATTGTCTAAGTTCCCCTCCGAATCATTTACTAGTTCGTCTTTACTATCCTGCCGCTCTCTTCTAATACTTTTCAGTTCATAAATCCCTCCAATTGCCTGCAATGAATTCCCTATAGCTTGCAATAAGTTTCCTACAATATTAAAAGATTCATCTTTATCTGAAGCATCTTCAAATTCATCTGCTAATGCTGTAAGTCCTCCTAAAGCCTGTGTCCAATTCCCAGCAATCACTAATTTTATTTTTGTTTCATCTTTAAACTCAATAACCAATCCAGATATTACAGTTACATTACCAATTGATTGAATTTCATTTCCGATTTTTTCAAGAGATATTTCTCCTTGACCATCAGCCTCTAAAGCGTTACCAACTGCTTGTAATGTGTTTCCATATATATTTAAATCCTCCCTTACATTACTACTTATAAAATAGAACGGTGTACTTCCAATAGCGGAAGTTATTGTACCTATAGCTGCTATCAATGCACCAAATATTTCTTTTAGTTGGTTCTCCATTTATAACCTATCCCAACATTAAGTAATTACTTTCATCCTATTCACTCACACATCTACCTGTTAAAAATTCAAACTGTTTCTGTTATCAATACTGTTACAAATACAGTTATAGATACGGTCCCAGTAAGGCTTGCTCTAACTGGTATAGCAACTGGAACTATTTGTGGATAATATTAAAAAAACAGAGGGACAAAAAAGCGGTCCCTCTATTTACTTTTTTAAAATCGCAATATACATGGAAAGGATATTAGTCATAATCAAAATTCGATTCATTTCATTCTTCGTATGTATACTTTTATACATTAGTTTGTAAAACCCCTTGTATTAAGAAAAGTCACTGAGTATCTTTACGAACTTTAAACATAGTAATAAATTACCTATATCACACTCTAATCTTATTTTCCTAACCTCATATGCATCATCCCCTAAAATTCCTTACAAAATAAAAAAGCAGCTGTTAAGCTACTATAAATTCGTTTTATCCCCAAGAGAAATGATAAATATATTCTCCCGTTACACTTTGATTAATCCCAATAATTCTAGCAAACCTCATTAAGTCCGCACCCTGAAGAAAATACATCGCAAGCATAACTGGCACTTGCGACCACATAAACTGATAAAGCTCCTCAACTCTCAGGTTTGTCGAAACAATTAAATCATTTACAGGCCCTTGATTCCATACAGAAGTTCTAACTGAACGAAACGGAAGATCTTTCCCATTAACCACGATTCGTGCCATACTTTGAGTTATGTCCACAACAATTCCCTCCATCATTACAAAAATCAGACCTGTGTATTTTACTCCTTTCGTTATAAATATTCTTAACCTTCATAAATGTCTAAGGCAAACCTCTATTTTTGCTTCTATTCAAATGAATTTATTTCACACAGTAAACAAGTTAATGAAATTTCAGTATTACTCTCCTCAACTTCCGTATCATTTAGATCATGTACACCCTTATTCAACTTTACAATCCGGTATGCAAAATTACATATCTTATTATCTCAATATCACTTTATTTACTACAAGATGATAGAAAAACATTCAAACCAATTGATAAATCAACATTTGTAATTTAATTCCTTATTTTAAATCCCACCTTATTATTTTTAAACACTATATTCGAATAATTATATTGGAATTTCTTGTTGTATACACATCTATCTTTTTCAGGTATTATATACGAGAAGAGTAAGGTAAGAGTTACTCTTTGCCATTTTAGGAAAGGTCCTGTTGGAAACAACAGGACCTTTTTTCGTATTAGCAATACTCAATAAGAAACACAAAAGGCACGAAATTCACGCACTTTGGCTAAATATATAAAATTAATTGGCATTTCTGGATCAGCTTTACAATGGCCATTGTGCATGAGCATCGATTTTTCTAGCATCTAGTTCACCTCCTTAAAAATGCAGGATTTCCCTTTTCAATATCGAATTAGTAATGTTTGGAAAGGGGGTGTAACATGGCAGAAATTAAGGTGGGACTTACACAATTTTTAGACTTCACACTGAAAAGTAGTGCAGCAAAAACAAATTTTGTAAAGAATCTAAAATCTCAACCTGAATATCACCCAGTTTTTGATTACTGGAAACAATTACGAGAAACTGTTATTAAATTTCATAAAAACGAACTACATTTTGAATGTTTCGAAACATTAATACAAACTGTTGACCAGAAGAAAAAGCAAAACTATATTGATGTTATAAAGCAGTACAAAAAATTTATTAAAAACAAAGACGTCTCTTGGTTTGATCCAGGTAAATCACATTGGTTATCAGATAATTTAATCGTCCGCTCATCACCTGAACTCGGTTTGCTCATTAATGATGAGCCGCATCTTATTAAACTGTTTTTCAAAGGAAAAAAAGAGCGAATTGATAAATATAACATCAACTCAACACTGACGTTATTAAATGAATCAACATTTTCAAATGAACATAACGATGTGAATTATACGGTCCTTAACATCCAAAAGAACAGAATGTATACGAATAACTCTATTAATAATGATCATTTAATAGCACTTGAATCAGAAGCTCACCAACTTTGTTATTTATGGGATAAGATGTAAAGGGTATAGTCATTTCTTTCAATACCCTGTTCACGCTTAATTTGGGCACAATTTTCACAAATCCAATTCGTTTCGTTTAAGCTCACCTTCTTGTTTCTCAAAAACAATGCAGGGTGGGCGTTTTTTGAAAACAGTTTCTTTACGATCCATCTCACCATCCTAATTCCCCCCTCCGAAAGAATAATATAATGATCTCTTTCTACCACATCTACATTAACCGCCTGACTTCTTAACCGCTGAATAATTCCTAAGATGTTCTTACGATTCCTTTCTCGTTCCACATCATGTTTTTCTTTCGCTCTATATAGTGCAACAATTCTCCCTCTTGTTACTCGCACTTCTTTCACCCCCATTTACTTTATTTGGTTGTGATTGTTGCTGGAACTCAGCTAACGCCGCCCTAATCTCTTCTCTCACAACTTCATGAATAAATGCTTATAACAATTCCTCTAAATTCATACATGCATCCCCTACATCATTTTTTGAATTTCCTGCTTGTTGTTCAATTCACTCATAAAATTTATGAGTAATGATTATCCACCGTTTACCTTCTCTAAGTGCCGGAAAGAGATTGCTTGTTTTATCCGACATTACTTTACTGCTGCTTCATAAACATCTCATAAAAATATCTGAGGAAAAGAACGTTATAGCAATGGCTATCATGTATACAATTTGATGTATCCCACTAATAATGGTAACCTTACAATTTCAGAAGTTTGACACAGCTCACGAAAAAGCTTATAAAGAAAAGTGAGGTTCCTAATATTCATTTCTAGAATTAAGATGCATATCTGAAAATAGCAAATGAACGACTAGGAAATAAAAGAGTAGAATCACACTGGATACCTACTCACATGTTATACCAGGACTTCAAGAAACTGCGGTGAATCAATTTGCTAACGAATTATTCGAAAAGAAAAACTCTCGTTAGAATTTTTCCTTTCACAGCAAATGCACCAACTAAATAACCAAAAATATTGATAGTGAAAAAGGAGAAACAAACATGAAAGAAATCAAATCTGAACAAGAATTCAAAGACATCATCGCAAGCGAGGAGCCAGTAGTTGTTAAATTCTTTACTACATGGTGCCCAGATTGTGTTCGTATGGACAATTTTATCGGAGATGTAATGGAAGAGTTCAATAAGTTTGAATGGTATTCTATTAATAAAGATGAGTTCCCAAGTATCGCTGAAGAGTATCAAGTAATGGGTATTCCAAGTTTACTTGTATATCAAAATGGTGAGAAGCTAGGCCACTTACATAGTGCTAACGCAAAAACTGAAGAACAAGTTACTGAGTTTTTAGAAGCATACTAAGATGAAAACCCTCTGAAAAATATTTTCTAGAGGGTTTTCTCTTTTTTCACAATTATCTTTCGTAGTTGTTTCGTCATATCTTCAGAAGTGTAATATGCTGTGTCTTCATGACCAATGTACATAATTACACTCCTTTCTCCTTCATCTCCAAGGTATAAATGTATACCCTTCGTATCACTATTTTCATATGTAATTAGTATATCATATTGTGGTATTTCACCTTTTCTCTTTTGTTTTTTCATGTCACTAAACATATTATTAATTCCACTGATTATTTGTTTGTCTTCTACGTTTAGAAAATAATTTTCATTTAATCCACCGAAGCCATTAAAAGTAGATATGGATACTGTAGAAATATTATGTTCCTTCACATTCTCGATATTTGATGAATTACACTCAGTTATTGTAAGAACAAAACATAGTAAGAAAAATATTTGTTTTTCCATCCGCTTACCCCACCCTTTAATTGTAAATCAATCCCAATTAATTTCACACCCTAACTTTGCACCTTACAACATATTTTTCCTTCACGAAACTTTGTTATCCACTTCTTAAAAAGCTATAAAACGTCAACAATGTTTGTATAGACCCACACGAGTTTCGTTTGATACTCTATTTATAGAAAGAAATTCCTTGCAGAAAGGTGAGTGATTAAAATGGATACTCTTTCTCATAAAGAAGCTGATAAAGGTGCGATTGTCAGCATTATGGCCTACATATTTTTATCCTCTATGAAAATCATCATCAGTTATATTACCCTCTCTAGCGCATTACGTGCTGATGGTTTAAATAACTTAACGGATATCGGTGCTTCTTTGGCGATATTAATTGGTCTAAAAATCTCTCGTAAACCTCGTGACCCAGATCATCCATATGGGCATTCGCGTGCGGAGCAAATTGCATCACTGGTTGCTTCTTTTATTATGGCAACGGTCGGATTAGAAGTTGTTATTAGTGCCATTCAATCTTTTTTAAATCCGAAACAAGCAGCGCCTAACGTCCTTGCTGCATGGGTTGCTTTATTTTCTGCTGTCGTTATGTACTTTGTATATTTGTATACGAAAAAGATTGCAGCTCGAACAAAAAGCAAATCATTAGAGGCCGCTGCAAAGGATAATTTATCAGATGCTCTCGTAAGTATTGGTACAGTAGTAGGTATTGTCGGTTCACAGTTCCAAATGCCTATTTTAGATCCGATTGCAGCTCTACTTGTCGGCCTTATTATTTGTAAAACCGCATGGGAGATTTTCGTAGAAGCTTCTCATATGCTAACGGATGGAATCGATCCAGATAAGATGGAAGAGTACGCTGATGCTATTGAACATATTGGTGGTGTGGAAAACATCGTAGATATTAGAGCGCGTATGTATGGAAATCAAACGTACGTTGATATTACAATCGAAGTAGATGCTCGTATGGATGTTGGTGAAAGCCATTGTATTACTGATAACATCGAGGCTATGCTTCGGAAAAAGTTTGGCATTTACCATGCACATATTCATGTTGAACCAATGGAAAAAGAACCTATTATGACATAGGTTCTTTTTTAATGAACGCTTTATGAAATATAACACATAAAACGAGCCAGCTACCGCCAGCTGCCCATCCTGCTAATATGTCAGATGGATAGTGAACGCCAAGATATATTCGGCTAACTGAAATAGATAATACAACAAAGCTTGCTATGAAAATAATCAACAATTTTTTATGCAATGTAATACGCTCTTCTGTAATCGTGACGTATGCAATAAATCCTAAAAAAGCAGTAGCATTCATCGTATGACCGCTCGGAAAACTATATCCAGTTGCAGTAACAAGCTGCGTTACATCAGGTCTTGCTCGTTCGTACCATAGTTTAAGCATACTGTTTAAATAACGAGATCCATAATAATTAATTGTTAGAAGTAATGCACTAAGCAATTTTTTTCTAACGAGAAAGTACATTACAAGAATAATGAGTAACGGAAAATATACTCTTTTAGAACCAATAAAAGACACCCAAGTAAAGTAGGTTGTCAAATAGTCGTTTCGAAAACTTTGAATAAAATGCGCGACTATATTGTCAAATTTCTCAATACAAGCGGTATGATACGAAAGTGATAATACGACAAAACAAATGAGTAGCGTAAAACTTAACAAGTATAAATGTCGATATCGTTTCACATACATAACCTCACTATGCAAAAAAATGGAGCGGTTGTTTTAGTTTTCCTCTCCATTTCTTTTTTATGCATAGTTTATTAAAAAATATAATTGTTAATTTTTTCTTTCATCGTTGGAATATCTTCATTCGTTACTGTAAAACGAATCACTTTCTCGTCAAGATCCAGCGCTTCTGCAAATAAACCTGCTAATCCACGAGATTTTCTGTCAACTTCCATAATAATCTCTAGGCGATCGTAAGCACTTGGCAAGATTAATAATTCTAGTTCGTCTAATTTCCCATAATACTGTCCGGAAACAGGAACAAACTCAAATTCTTGTGCAAATGGAACTTGCTTACGTAATCGATACGGTAATTCTTCACATTCTATATGACGCGCTTTAAAACCTAATTGATTTACACTCTCTAACACACTATTTAATAGTGCATTTGGCAACACTTGAATATAATCACGATCACTTGGATCTATACTGCGTTTAATATCAAGACCTGTATGCACCCAAACTGTTTTCATTCCAAGTGTAAGTGGCGTTTCAACTGGCATCTTAAATGAAAATGGAATTTCTTTCTTTTCATTCGGCTCAACAGAAAAAGGTTCTGTTAAACGAACTCGCTCTAGATCAAATGTTGCTGTTACTTTTTTATCATCCACTTCTCGTACATATGATGTTGATAACGTTAAGTAAATGCTTTCAATTTGTTGGCTAACTGAACCACCAGTTATATGAACCTTCCCTAGTATCTCTTCTCCAACAATATACTCATCTTTTTCAAGAACTGTATCTACCTTTGCATTACCAATACCAACGCTTGCTAAAAACTTTTGAAACATGGAACCTCCATCCTTTCTAAAGCAAAAGCTACATCTTTTTTTAAATCTTGTACATTCTCATAGTACGGCGATTTTATTTGTAACATTCGCATAAGCATTTCACGATTATAATTTTCCAAAGTTAATTCGTCATACCATGGTTTTTCATGTTTTTCATTAGATTCATAGCCTGCATATAATAAAAATAATGAGAAATGACCAAGCGCATAAAAGTCGCTACGAAAATGAACTTCTCGCATCAAAGCTTGTTCACCTTCATAAGTTGTAGCTCGTTCATCACCCTCACCTTTCAATTTAGCCAATCCAAAATCAATAATACTAATTTGGTTTTCTTTCATTAATATGTTTGGAATGCGTAAATCTCGGTGAATAATACCTACACTATGAAACACCGATACAATTTCTAATATTTCATATAAAATTTTTAAAACTTCACGTTCTGTATATACATGCCCATCTAAAAAAATATAATCTTCGAAATTTTTACCAGGCATATATTCCATCACAAAAAAGCTTTTTTTCTCCCATACGAAATGATCGTATAAACTAGGAATTGCATGATGATTTAATGTTTGCAAAATCATTTTCTCTTGTTCAAATGATTTTCTACCAGACTCATATCTTTGTTTACTTTGTCTTAATTGTTTTAAGACTTTATATCTATTTATTTGTAAATCATTAACGACATATGTAACCCCATAACTACCCATTCCAATTACTGATTCGATTTTATAACGTTCTGCAACAATTGTATTTTTTCGCAGTGGTCTATCAAATAAAGCTAGTACATGACGCCATTTCATCAGCTACTTGAAAAGAAACTACGGCTTTTACGTTTTCTTTTATAATGTTGATGCCCATAACCAGATGAACGTCGTTTATAATCGCTACTTGAATATGAGCGCCCTCTATGACGATAATCACTACTTGAATACGAACGATATTTTTTCTTTCCTAATAAAGAATCAATAATTTTTTTGAACATCCCTTCACCTCTTGAGTAAAATTTTCTTTTAATTATACCAATAATTGTCGGCTATGTTTGTGACAAGTTTGTAAAGAGTAAAAAACGACGAGTTAAGCCCGTCGTTACTTTCACTCATCTTCTTCATCAAAAACTTCATCAATCATACATTTCTCTAATAAATACTCGAATGTAATATCTGCGAGATCTTCAATTTCTTCTCGTTTTGGAACGTATCCTCTTTCAATTAGTTGCTCATAAAAAAACTCCGCAATCTCTTCCGTATCAATTACGACTTCAATTTCCTTCATGAGCATCACTCCTTTATTTCTGTTTTATGAAAAAATCTCAAAATTATGTATATGAGATTAGAAAAATAGTTTTTCTTTTTTTATAGGTCATATCCTTTGGACGAGGTGCATACGATGGTAGTACAAGCTATCAAAAAGGGGGAAATAATTATGGAATACCAATACGAGGTAAAGCAAGAAGTAGGGCAAACAAAAGAAGAGTTCATGCATGAAGATCAATGGGCAGACTCTCTTGTTAAATGGCTTTTTATTTTTTTAATAATTGTAGGCATACCTTATACTGCATATGTTGTTGTTCAATTCATTCTCTCTTTCTAGTTAACTATTTTCTCTCTGTCAGTTTAACTAAATAATTATGAACAACATCCATAACAATTTTGTATTCTTCATCTTTAAATGTATCAAATAACAATTGGTAATCGTTATAAATATCAAGTAATCCATCAATGATTTCTTGACGATTTGTCTTAACACTCACTTTTTTTGAGTTGTTAATTGACTTTAATTTTCCTAAATCTAATTTATTCATGCCAGCTTTATCTTGTTTCATTTTCTTCAAAATTGCATTTGCCGTTTGAGCATTGGCAAGTAACGTTAAATCTGATTCATCCGCTTCTAACCATTCACCATCCGTAATTCGTGACAATTCATATATTGTATCTTCCCATGCGTCATTTTTATATCTCCATACTTCTGTACGAAAACCAACAATACGGAAAACATCTTTATCATAACCTGTTACTTGCACGAGATCACCAAATGTGAAATTATAATTTAATTCAATCCACTCAGTTTCACCTTTTTTCATATCTTGCTCTGAAACGTGCTGCAATGTTTGCTCTACGTAAAATCCATCGTGATTATTGACTTCGTATACATAAACTCCATCTAAAACCTTCATATTTGTGATTTTACCAACGGTTCCATATAGCGTAATCACGACTATGTCCCCTACGTTATATTTAGGTTGCTTTTTCCTTGCCATCTATATCTCTCCTTTTTTTGACGTCGTGATTTTGATAACAGTATATGCAACCTACTTAAAAACGCTTATCACAGAAGCGTATATTCATAAATTTTTTCAATAAAAAATATCACCATATAAAAATTTATTTACAACGTAAAAAAAGCTAGCAAATAGACTAGCTTCACATCAAAACATTTCATATAGTTTTTATCTCTCTTGTATGTACAAATCCCATGCTTCATCAAATATAGACATACTTTCTAGCATTCCACTTAACTCTAAGTATGAACTAATTTCATCATAATCTTCAGATTGCTTTGGAAAACTTAAATCATCATACATTGCCTCTGCTAAATTCGATATTTCATTACTAAATAAAGCTGCACGATGCTTCATCATATAGTGGTAAAATGTCTTTTTCAAAAATATTCCCTACCTTTCTAACTTGGGTACATTATACAAGGCAAAAAAGAAAAAAACCAGCATAAATGCTGGTTAAAAGTCGAAATAATTCCTTTTTAGTAGTCTTGGTCTTCCCATTAATTCTTCATATGTTAGTTGTTTTGGTAAATCTTTCGTATAAATTAAAAACAACTGATCTTCTATTTCTTTCACAGTTTGATCTGATTGATAGTCCATACCACATGAGGAACAAGAAATACATGGTGTCTCTTGGATTTCAATGGCTTTCGTACCATCTGGTAATTCCCAATATACAGTATTTAAGCTTTCTTTCGCTTCTGTACCGTCACACCACATACAATTCATACTGCATCACCCTCAGTTTTTTTGTCGTTCTCTTCTAATTTAGCCATTTGTGCTTGATATTTTTTATCTTTCAATTGGTCGCGCTTATCACGTTTATCTTTTAATGATGCATGAGTGTCATTATCTTCATAGTCTTTACGACGGTTCATACGCTGTAAGTCATCTGGAACAAGGTTAAATTTCTTATCACTCATAAGACCTGCGATACCAACATCCGAACGTTTTTCTTCGTAGTTTGGATAGATTTCTTTAAAGTACCCTTCTGCTCTTCCTGGGATATAGCTCTCTGGCTCTGGATACGTTGTAATTACACCTTCAAAGTTACGAAGCACAACTTTATCTGCACTTTGCGAGATTAAATAGTTTGGTTGAAGCGCAATTTTTCCGCCTCCTCCTGGTGCATCAACAACGAATGTCGGAACCGCATAACCAGACGTATGTCCGCGTAAACCTTCAATAATTTCAAGACCTTTAGATACTGGTGCACGGAAGTGACCGATACCTTCAGATAAGTCACATTGATAAATATAGTATGGACGTACACGGATTTTTACTAGGTCATGCATAAGTTTTTTCATAATTGGCACGCTGTCGTTAATACCAGCTAAAATTACTGCTTGGTTTCCGACCGGAACACCAGCATTCGCTAACATTTCACATGCTTTTTTCGATTCCTCTGTAATTTCAATAGATGTATTGAAATGTGTATTTAACCATACTGGATGGTATTTTTTAATAATGTTACATAAGTTTTCTGTAATACGCTGCGGGAATACTACTGGCGCTCTTGTTCCGATACGAATAATCTCGACATGCGGAATCTCTCGTAAATTTTTTAATACATACTCTAAAATTTTATCATTAATTAGAAGTCCATCACCGCCAGAAATTAAAACGTCACGTACTTGTGGCGTTTCACTAATATAAGCAATTGCATCATCTAATTGTTTCTTTGGCACACCCATTCCAATTTGTCCACTAAAACGACGACGTGTACAGTAACGACAATACATAGAACATTGATTCGTTACTAAGAATAATACACGGTCAGGATAACGATGTGTTAATCCTGGAACTGGTGAATCTTCATCTTCATGAAGCGGATCTTCTAAATCATATTTTGTTTTATATAACTCTTCCGAGATCGGTACTGATTGCATCCGAATCGGACAGCGTGGGTCATCAGGATTCATTAGCCAAGCATAGTACGGTGTAATGTTTAACGGGATCGTTTTCGTTGAAATTTTAACGCCCTCTTCTTCTTCAGGTGTTAAGTTAATTACTTTCTTTAAATCATCTAACGTTTTGATCGTATTCGTTAATTGCCAAACCCAATCATTCCATTGCTCTTCAGTAACATCCTTCCACAACTCGATATCCTTCCAGTGACGATTTGGTTTGTATACATCATGTAACATTGCTATTCCCCCTTTTTATACGCTCATCCTTTATATAAGCAATAGTTATGCCAACTTTACTTTATTGATAAGTAAATGTACGGAGAACCCTATTACATAAGCGAAAAAATATTTTTAAGCATTGTATGAAATCCATACATACTATCATATTCATTACTTTTTATATATGTAAACGCTCTTTTACTGGTGCAAACACACAAAAACCGCCAATTATTCGGCGGTTTTGTCGTACTTACTCAGTTTATATTGAAGCGTTTGACGAGGGATACCTAACATTTTTGCAGCTTGTAATATATTCCCTTCCGTTTCAATTAACGCTTGATCTATTAATTCCTTCTCCGTTTGATGAAGTGCTTCTCTAAGCGGTAATATTCTCTTCTGCTTTGGAAGATTCTCTTTCCGAAATGCACGCGGTAAACAATTTGCTGTTAATGTATTCCCTTCTGCGATAATGACAGCATGTTCAATCGTATGTTTTAGCTCCCGAACATTTCCAGGCCATTGGTAAGCCTGTAGTCTTTCTTTCGCTTCCTGATCCATTTGAAGTACACCTTTTTTATAACTTTTATTATATTCATTCAAAAAATAAGACGCTAATAATAATACATCCTCCGTTCTTTCACGTAGCGGCGGAATATATAATGAAAACACATTTAATCTATAATATAAATCAGTGCGAATTTTATTCTCTCTTAAACATACTTCTGGTGGCTGATTCATTGCGGTAATAACACGAACATCTACTTTTCTCGTCTTATTATCACCAATTCGACGAATAACACCATCCTCTAATACACGTAACATCTTCGCTTGTAAATCGAGCGGCATTGAATTCAGTTCATCTAAAAACAATGTCCCTCCATCTACAAGTTCAAATAATCCCGCTCGTTCAATTGCCCCAGTATAACTACCTTTCGTCGTTCCAAACAATAAACTTTCTAATAGCGACTCCGGCAAAGCTGCGCAGTTTTGTGCAATAAACGGCTTGTTCTTCCGCTTAGAAGCTTCATGAATCGCTTGTACAAATAACTCTTTTCCTGTTCCTGTTTCCCCATATATTAAAACATTTGCATCAGTTGGGGCTACTTTTTGCGCTAATTCTTTCGTCTGTTTAAACCGAGCATCATTCGTCACTATCGTCTCAAATGCAACATGCTTTTTGATTGCTTTTTTTCTAGATGACCGCTTTATTTTCGACTGCAAATCTACAATTGTATCCGTAAGTTTTTGAACTGTGGAATAATCCTTTGCGATTTCAACAGCTCCAGCAATATTTCCATCTATAAAAATAGGTAACGTTGTATTTACTGTACAAATGTCTTCCCCATTTAAATTTTGATAATGCTGAACTTGATGAACGATTGGTTTTTTTGTATCTAACACTTTCATCAACGTACTTGTTTCCCTAGATAAAGAAGGGAACGCTTCTAACAAATGTTTACCTAACACTTTTTCAATTTTTGATCCATCGTGTTTTGCAGCTACAGTATTATAGAAAATTGTAATACCATTTTCATCTACTGCGTGTATTGCCTCATCAATACTGCCCAAAATCGCTTCAATGACTTCTTGTGTCGAAACTGCTAGCAATGTCATCCCCCCTCTTGCCGAAAATCCAGCAATTATATGCCGAATTTTCGGCATACCTATGTGCGATTATAAGCATGACGATTCCGTTCTATTTTTATACCGTACTATTTAGACAAATCTTTCATCCATATATTCATATCTTCTAGCTTATCAAAAATATAGCAATTGTTCGCCAATCTTCCTGTATACGTATAACCTAATTGATGAAATGCCGCATTCATTCCGAAAGAAAGCGATCGAGCAATTGTATACGAGCAGAAAATCGATTTTTCTTGAAGTTCTTCTTCTAACTTAATTAGTAAACTTTTCATAAACCCATGTTTACGATATTCAGGTAAAGTAGCACAATTCGTTAATTCTGCATTTCCTTCTTTTATATTCATTTCTGCAGACGCCGTACTAATTATTTTCCCCTCGAATTCATACACATAGTAAATTGTATCGTCTTCTTCCATCGTTTGTTTTACATAACTCGCTTCGTTTAAAGGAGTTGGATACACTTCAAATACTTTCCCAAAGACAGCTGCTAATTCTTCCGCATCCTCTACTGTCGCTCTTCTTAATAGAAATTTCTCTGGAACTATTTTTCCCTTTACTTCTTTCGCTTTTACACCGCTTAAAATGGTATCTTCCTCAGCCCAATGAATACTATTTCGTCTTTCATCATTATTAAATTTCACGAAGAAGTATGCATCGTGACCTTGAAAATAATGTGGTATTGTTGCTTCTAATAAAAAACCGAAAGAGAGCCATGTTGAAACATGCTCTCCCTTTCCTTTAACAATACATTTAGTGAAAGAATGTTTCTCTGCTAATTCGTCAATTGTTTGGATAATCCTCTCAATATTTCCTGTGTAGTGGTCTACTCGAATTCGTTTATTAAAATAGTCTAAAACGCCTTCTATTGTATAACCATTCGTCTGTTCTCTAAAAGATTCATAGTATTTCATTTTTTCACCTCACACCAATCTAGTAATGTACATGCAATAATTTTTGCGGTAGCTATCATTTTATCAACTTCTATATATTCGTTTGGATAATGTGCTACTTTCGTCTCACCTGGGCCAAATACTATCGTTGGTACATTGGCGATTTGTGTAAATAAACCTCCATCAGTCCCCCACGGAGATGCTTCAATAATTGGTTTGTTCCCTTCAATTTCAACAAAGTTATGCTCGAGAGTTGTAATTAACTCATGATTTTCTTCTAGTTCACCAGGAACCCATCTCGCTCCAAACCATTCTACTTCTACTGGATTTTCAACAAACCAATTGTCCACATCATTTAATTCAACGATCCAATTCTCGAACTCTTCTTTTGCTGCCTCTATAGTCTCATTCGGCGCGATACCGCATCTTCCTTCTAAAATTAAAGAATCAGGAACAGAACTTGGCCAGCTCCCACCTTCAATTTTCCCAATGTTAATTGGAATTGGAATTGGTATTCCTTTAAATAATGGGTCTGTAATTCGGTCATTTCTTTTCTCTTCCAGTTTTCTCAAATGTTCTACAACAAACATACTTTTTTCAATTGCACTTACTCCTTCATAGCGTGTTCCACCGTGTGCTGCTTTCCCTTTCACATGTAAGCGAAACCACATGGACCCTTGTTGTTTCGGGAAAAACTTCATATTTGTTGGTTCAGGAATAATGACACCATCCGCTTTATATCCTCGTAATATAGTCGCTAATGTTCCTGCCCCGCCACTTTCTTCTTCAATTACACTTTGAAAATAAATATCTCCTTTTAATTCAATACCAGATTCAATAATTGCTTCCATCGCAAGCATAAGTGAGACATTGCCGCCCTTCATATCTGTCGTTCCACGACCATATATACGATTTCCTATTCTCTCACCACTATAAGGATGATGGTCCCACTGGTTCACATCTCCTTCTGGTACGACATCAATATGTCCATTTAATATCATAGATTTCCCTTCGCCACTTCCTTTTAAAGTCGCTACAATATTTGGACTATCTGAAAAACTTGTACGCGGTGATACAAAATAGGGATGATCTCTCATTTTAGAAAATGAAGGCTCCCAAATATCAAGATCTAAACCTAGCTCACGTAATTTTTCAATCACAATTGCCTGCGCACCACTTTCATCACCAGATACGCTCTTTTCTTGAATTAATCGTTTTAAAAATTTCACGCTTTCCTCTTCATGACTCTCAATATAATCACAAACTTGTTTTTTTAATTGCTCCATATATTACATCTCCCCTCATTCAATTACTAGTAAGTTAGAGCCAATTTCAAAATCTGCTTCTGTATGTTGTTTTATATCTTCCACTGTGTATGGACTCATCAATTCTTGTAAAACAAGTCCCTCCTTCGTCACTTCCATAACTGCCATATCCGTAATAATTAAATCTACACATTTCTTTGAAGTTAATGGTAATGTACACTCCGAAACAATTTTTGCATTTCCGTATTTATCAACATGGTTCATCACAACAACGACTCGCTTCGCCTTTTGTGCCAAATCCATCGCTCCCCCAATACCTGGAACGCGTTTCCCTGGAACAATCCAGTTTGCTAAATCACCATTCTCACTTACTTGTAATGAACCAAGAATTGTTATATCTAGTAAACCTTTTCGAATCATCCCAAAAGCTGTGCAACTATCAAAATAACTTGCTCCTGTAATAAGAGAGGTTGGCAAACCCGCTGCGTTACATAAATTTCCGTCTTCATTTCCTTTACTTGGCGTAGGTCCCATACCTACGATTCCATTTTCCGCATGAAACATAACATTTATATCGTCAGGCAGATGATTCGGTACAAGCGATGGTATGCCAATTCCTAAATTTACAATCATACCATTTTGTATTTCTTTCGCTGCACGTCTAGCAATCTTATCTCTCACTTCTATGCCCATACCCATTTCCAATTCACTCCTTCCGACGGTACGATATAATTTACAAATACTCCTGGGACAACAATTTCTTCTGGATCTAAACTACCAAGTGGAACGATTTCTTCTGCCTCTACAATCGTTATATCCCCTGCCATAGCTACGTGAGGATTCATATTACGAGCACTTTTGTCAAACACAAGGTTACCAAATGGATCTGCTTTTTTCGCATATACAATCGCAACCTCAGCAGTTAATGCTGTTTCAACTAAATATGTCTTACCATTCATTTCAACTGTACGTTTTCCTTCTTCTACAATCGTATCAACACCTACATCAACTAACACCCCACCAAGTCCTACACCACCAGCGCGAATACGCTCCGCTAATGTTCCTTGGGGAGAAAATTCAACTTGTAACCTTCCTTCGTTTAATTGTCTTCCTGCATTTGGATTTGAACCAATATGAGAAGTAACTAACGATTTTACCCTTTCATTCGTAACAAGACGACCAATTCCTACATCAGGAAATCCTGTGTCATTCCCTATTAAATTTAAATTTGTAACTCCTTTTTCTAATATCGCCTGTATTAAAGATGGAGGGGATCCGATCCCCCCAAATCCCCCAAACATTAATGTCATATCATCGTGGAATAAAGAAATTACTTCCTCAATCTCTTTTAATTTATCGAATGTATTCGTAATAGTTGTCATGCGATACTATGCCCTCCTTTTTGCATCATTTCTTCTACACTTTTTGCAAAAATTGAAAGTAATTCATCTAACTCGGAATATGTAGTTGTCATTGGCGGTGCCACAAGCAGTGCACTATCTTCTTTTCCTGCTTGCCCTGAAACGGCTTGGTATAAGAGAAGACCATTTTTAGCTGCAACCGAAATAAGTTCCGACGCTTTTGTAAACGGTTGCAATTCTACTCCAATCAGCAACCCTTTTCCGCGCACATCCGCAATGATTGTCGATTGTTGTTGAACTTTCTGTAATCCTTTTATTAAATACTCTCCCTTTTCAGCTGTTTTTTCAGGTAGATTATGTTTCTCCATATATTCAATAACAGCTAGCGCTGTTGCTGCAGATAATGGATTTGCACTTAACGTATGCCCACTCATAACAGAACGTGATCCTCGTAAAATTGGCTCCAGAACACGATCACTTACAACCGTCGCTGCCATTGGTGTATACCCAGCTCCTAAACCTTTACCAAGGGTCATAATATCCGGTTCTACACCCCAATGCTCCATCGCAAACCATGCGCCAGTACGACCAAGTCCAGTCATTACTTCATCAGCAATAAATAAAATATCATAATGACTACAAATATCTTTAATGACTTTATAATATTCTTTCGGCGGAACGACTGCGCCTCCAGCTGCTCCGATAATCGGTTCAGCAATAAAAGCTGCGATATGTTCTGCTCCAATTCTTTCAATTGATCTTTCAAGTTCAGTCGCACAAGCAAGCTGACAAGTCGGATATACCTTTTGCACCGGACATCTAAAACAATATGGAGCTGGAATAGTTGGATAATCTTCTAAAATTGACACGAAACGTTGTCTGCGTAGTGGATGCCCAGACATTGATAAGGCTCCCATCGTAATACCGTGATAACTCATCCATCGTGACAAAATTTTATGCTTCCCTTGAATACCTCGCTCTTGAAAATGCTGGATTGCAATTTTCATAGCTGTTTCATTTGCTTCCGTACCACTATTCACAAAAAAGCTCCAGTTCAAATCTCCTACACTTAAATCGCTTAATTTCTTCGCTAATTTTTCAGCTGGTTCACTCGTAAACTGTGATCTATAAACGAAAGCAATCTCCTCTGCTTGTTTTTTGATAACGTCTGCAATCTCCTTTACGCCATGCCCAATCCCTGCCGTAATTGCCCCTGACGAGCCATCAAAATATTTATTTCCGTTTTGATCATACAAATACACACCTTTTCCATGTGAAATCATTGGATACGGCTGACCAACAAGTGGTTTAATTAAGTAATCGCGCATAGCGCTCCCCCATTTCTCCAATTTGTATATATATATGAAGAAAATTGACGTTTCTTTCATAAAAAAGAACCCTCTGCGAAAGCAGTGAATTTATCAAAAAACTATTATAAAATATACAAATGAGTGCTAAATACAATTTTAAAAACAGAAAATTCAGAACTTAAATTGAAGACCAACCCTTATCTATACGCTCAAATAACCCTCCCTTATATAAAATTAACGCTTCACTAAATATTTTTCTAACATAATGCCAGCCTCGCTCAATTGCCGACATTGTGTAAACTTCGACGAAACTCCCTTTAAACTCCTTCCTATTCACCTACTTTATATTGCATATTTTCAAACAAAATTCGACAATTATCCTTACTAAATGCATAGCGATTATTTGTATAGAAACCAATATTCCACATACATTACCGTTCGTTTTATACAATAAAAAAAGAACCGATTAACCACATTAATCAGTTCGGCACGACGCTCTATTACCGGTTAATACCTTCACTTGCAAAAATGAATCAAAAACTATAGCACAAAATCCTTCATAACTTCATTCCCAATCACTTTTGGGACAACCACATCCCAATTCGTCACTCCTTCCCTCAAATTCAAACTACCATTCCTTTATAAATTATGTAGGACAATTATCACTTCGTATGTGTATTTGCCTATAATTTAAAAAATCCCTATTTTTTAAGAATTTCAGACCATGCATTTCAACGTCTTCATTACAAATTTTCTCCTTTAAAAACCATTTTTTCGCATAACCTCGTTCTTGCTAAGCATATAGTTTTAATGATGACAAAGGAGGAATGTTCATGTCTCAATCTGAACTCGAAAAATATGGACAAGAAGTTGCACGTTACGAACAACTCGCTCGTTACTATCAATTTCATAATCCGAAAAAATATGTAGAGTTATATATGAAATATTATGATGCACTTACGAAACTTGTACAGGCATATGAAAAAAGAGATTCACAAGAAGCTACTTTACCGTCACACATAAGGTTTTTTCACTCTGCTTCAAATACACCTGCAGTTGACATTTTAGTAAACGGGCAAAAGGTTATTAAAAATATTTCGTTTAAACAATTTAGTCCCTATTTAACATTAGGGCAAGGTAAATACCGTATAGATATTATTCCTGTCGGAAACGAAACTCCCATTTTTTCAGCTTTAGTACCGATAATGGGAAATCACACTTATACTTTTGCCGCAATAAATAGTGATAATCATCTACAATTACAACCTATGCTTGATAATACACATTTACCAGTTGGCCAAGCAAAAATACGCTTTGCACATTTTTCTCCAGATACCCCTGTTGTAAATATAGATTTAAAAGGTGGAGATCATTTATTTGAAAATGTACTATTTAAACAAATAACAGATTTTTTAGAAGTTAGCCCTGGTACAGCAGATATTGTAGTTTCACTCGCAGATAATCCAAGCGTCTTACTAACTATACCGAATTTCAAAGTCGAACCGAACATCATTTATACAATTTCAATTTTAGGTTATTCAACGAAAGATCCTAAATTAGAAGCCGTTATACTTACGAATTAAAACAGTCTACACCATTCATTTGGTGTAGACTGTTTATTTTTGAAATACAATTTGAAATTCTGTCCAATCGTTATCTGAACGACACATGATGGACCCATTATGTTTTTCTACAATTTGTTTACATACAAATAACCCAATACCAGTTCCTAACTTTTTAGTAGTTACAAATGGTTCAAAAATCGTTTCTACATTTTCAGCTGGAATCATTGGCCCATTATTTTTTATCACAATTCGAATCACTTGATCCTCTTCAAATACGTCAATGATAATTTTTCGTTCTTCTTTCATTGATTCAAGAGCGTCAATTGAGTTCATTAATATATTTAAAACTACTTGTCTCACTTCACTCCGATAGCCAACAAATGAAATTGGATACGGCAAATTCTTTTCAATCGAAACATTTGCATTGACCAAACTCGGATATAAGAACTGTATAATATCTTGAAACAAATCATTAAGCCAAAATCGTTCTGATTCAGTCCACATTTCTTTTTTCGATACGAGTAAAAATTGCGAAATACGAAAATTTAATTGGTCTAATTCATGCGAAATAATATCTAAATACGATAAACTAGGATGATCCGCCTTCAATAATTTGACAAATCCCATTATGGAAGTAAGTGGATTACGAAATTCATGTACAAAACTAGCTGACATTTGCCCTAAAATCGTCAGCCTTTCTTTATGTGTTTCGTTAATATATTGCTGTTTTTCCTCTAAATTTTTTGATATAATTTCCGAGTATTTTAAAACAGTATAATAAATTAATTTGTCAAAACAAGTATGTATTTGAGCCATAATTGGTTTCAATTCACGTGCGCTAACATCTAATTCACACATCGCTTCGAAAAGCTCATTTCTTCCCACATTTGCATTATAAACAAAATCACCAATATTCGCATCTGCTCCTGCACGTTCAATAGCAATTTTCTCGCATAATGGCTGAAGATAATCTATATCTTTTTCTTCCATAGTAAGTTCGATAATTAACTCTAATAAATCCTCTCCATTTTGAACTGCTTCTAGTTTAAATGGATCTTTATCGGAAATTATCATTTTGTTTTTCCAGTTCTCAACGAATTGGTGCCTGTTGTTTTTCAAGTGCGAACAAAATACTTCTTTAATATCCTTATCGATTGGAAAAACCCCCATTCCCTCCATTTCCATGCGACGAACACCCTTTATATTTTGAATATTAACACAAAAATTGCGATTCGTTAATAGATTATTGTCACATTTTGTTAATATGTGTTGATAAAATTTTTATGACTTTATTAATTGTTTAGATTGATACATTCCATTTTCCTTCATTTCATTCAAAGTTTTTTACATTTGATGAGACTTTTTTTGCATCCTGCTTCATTCTTTCGTACAATAGAAAATGAAAGGTGTGAAAAATATGGTAAATAAAAATGTGGAAGATTATCTCCAAGAAGGCATTTACGGCCAAAAGCAGAACAAACCAGAAGAACGTAATATGTATTTAACTACATTACGTGAGCGTGTGGAAATCGCTTTAACTATCGGTCAAGTAATGCAAAGTAATGTATATTCTGAAGTAGCTAGTAGCATGCGCTCTTCTCAATCATTACAAATATTCCTAAATGGTGGCATTGCTTACCCACATTTATCAAAATACATCAAATTAGCAAATGAAAAAAATATTCCTTTTACAATTGTTCAAAATAAAGGTACAGAAACACCAATCGGTTTAGTATTATCTCATAGCACTGCTGTAGATAAAGAACAAATTTATGTAGAAGATGCTATTTTCAAACAAGAAATGAAGTAAAAGGTACACTTAATTAAATAGTTACTAGAAGCGTAAAAAACGAGTATGGAATCGTAAACATTTCCTACTCGTTTTTTAGCGCAAGTTTTAAGTTTCTCTACTTTATTTTTTAATACACACTAATTTCATTTCTGTCATTTCTTCTATTGCATATTTAATACCTTCACGCCCCGTACCACTTTCTTTCACACCACCGTAAGGCATATGATCTACCCTGAACGTTGGAATATCATTTATCATGACACCACCAACTTCTAGCTCATCAATCGCACGCATTGCTTTGAACAAATTATTTGTGAATACGCCTGCTTGTAGACCGTAACGCGAATGATTTACTTTCTCTATTGCTTCATCAAATTCTTTAAATGTATTTACAGTCATGAGTGGACCAAATACTTCTTGGCACTGAACAGATACATGCTCTGGAACATTCGTTAATACAGTTGGTTCAAAAATCCTTTCATCACGTTTCTTACCACCATATAAAACATTCGCTCCTGCTTTAACTGCTTCTTGCACCCACATTTCAATTCGCTCTACATCTTTTTTCGAAATTAAAGCCGATACATCCGTTTCTTCAAGCAGTGGATCACCAACAACAACTGTTTCCATCGCTTTCGTTAGCTTTGAAAGAAATTCATCCATTCTCTTTTCATGTACAAAAACACGTTGTACCGAAATACAAACTTGTCCATTATTAACAAATGCTCCCCATTTTACACGTTCAATTATTTCATCCGTTAATTCTACATCTTCATCAATAATAACAGCAGCATTTGACCCTAGTTCTAGGGTAACTCGCTTTAACCCAGCCTTTGCCTTAATTCCAATGCCAACTTTCGGACTTCCCGTAAAAGTAATGGAAGCAACATCATCATTTGTAACTATCGCCTCACCTACAGTTGAACCAGGACCAGAAATAATATTTAAAGCTCCTTTTGGCAATCCAGCCTCTTCAAATAATTCAACTAATGCATAAGACGATAATGGTGTTTGATCAGCTGGTTTTAATACAACTGTATTTCCGGCAGCAATTGCAGGGCCAACTTTATGTGCTACTAAATTTAATGGAAAGTTAAATGGTGTAATTGCCCCTATAACCCCAATCGGTTTTCTTATTGTATAGGCAATACGGCCATCTGCACCAGGCGCTGCATCAAGTGGCAGTGTCTCGCCGTATATACGCTTCGCTTCTTCCGCTGCAAATTTGTATGTCTGAACGGTACGATCTACTTCTCCCCTCGCAGCACGAATTGGTTTTGCGGCCTCTTTTGCAATAATCTCTGCAAATTCTTCTCTTCTTTCATCCATTTTTTGTGCAACCTTCTCTAAAATAGTCGCACGATCATATGCAGATAATGTATTCATTTTTTTCATTGCATTTTTTGCAGCAGTAACAGCCTCTTTTACATCTTCTTCCGTTCCTTGTGCAATTTCCGCTAATGTATCTTCAGCATATGGTGCGTATAATGGTTTATACGTGTTTACAGACTTCCAATCTCCATTTATATATAAATGCTTTTTCATAATTCTTCCCCTTCCAAATATATGTATACAGCAATACTTCACCTAGTGAAAGGTCTGACTTATGTCATTGTATCATAGCCCTTATTCTCCAAAAAACATTATGCTCAAAAAAACTCTGCCATATAGCAGAGTCTATGAACTAATTTGTTCTTGTAATGAAATTTGTTTTTCATCTTCTAACATAACAATTGATTCTACAGTTTTTGTAACTTCTAATCTCTTAATATAGTGTCCATCTAATTCTTTCACACAAAACTTATAATTTTCAATTTCAATGAAATCCTCTTCAGCAATTTCTATATTCTTCGTTAAAATCCAACCACCTATTGTATCAACACCATTATCATCAATCGTTAAACCTAATAACGTATTTACTTCACTAACTAGCACTTTTCCCTCTAGTATTGTTTTCGTTTCACTTACTTGTTGAATTTCTGGCTGTTCATCTGTATCAAATTCGTCTTGAATATCTCCAACTATTTCTTCTAAAATATCTTCAACAGTAACAAGTCCAGACGTACCACCATATTCATCTATCAATATAGCAATATGTGTTCTTTCTTTTTGCATTTTTAAAAATAAGTCGTGTATTGGGATAGAGTCGATAACTAAAATGATTGGCCTAATATATTGCTCTACTTTCTTATTACTAACCGCCTTATGCTGCACAAAATCTGTGAAAATATCTTTAAAGTTTACAAAACCTATTACGTGATCTTTATCACCATCAACAACTGGATATCTCGTATATTTTTCCCGAGACATTTTTTGCAAAGCTTCTTCAGCAGGCATTTCTTTACTTATAATATGCATCTCAGTTCGGGGTACCATTATTTCTTTTGCTATACGATCATCAAATTCAAAGATTTTATTTACATATTTATATTCAGACTGATTAATCTCGCCATTTTTGTAACTTTCCGAAACTAATAACCGTAATTCTTCTTCTGAATGAACCTCATCGTGCCCTTTCGGCGGTTTCAACCCTAGGAACTTCGTAATAATTCGGGCTGATCCATTTAATAGCCAAATAAACGGAAACGCCATACGATAAAAGAAAATTAACGGTTTAGCAACAAATAAACTCACTTGTTCAGCTTTTTGAATCGCAAATGTTTTTGGGGCCAATTCCCCTATTACAACATGTAAAAATGTAATAAGTAAAAACACTAAAATTACAGCAAAAATGTCTGCTAGTTGAGTAGAAATGTTCAAATTTACAAAAAAAGTGTCAAACATTTGCTTTAATGCAGGTTTACCAAACCACCCAATCCCCAGAGCTGTAACTGTTATTCCTAGCTGACAAGCTGATAAATATTCGTCTAAGTTTGTAATGACTGTTTTGACAGGTGTTGCGCGATTATTTCCTTCCGCAATTAAATAGTCAATTCGTGAACTTCGCACTTTAACAATTGCAAATTCTGCTGCAACGAAAAATGCCGTTAAGGCAATTAAAACAATCACTATACTTATACTATATATGTCCAAATACTTTTCCTTACTTACATTGTAAGCAAGGAAGCCACCTCCTACTTAATTTTATTCAAGTGAAGTAAGCATTCTAATACTTTAACAAAATTCTACATTAGCAACCACCTTTTTATATATTATATGCATACATAAAAAAGATATTTATCATTATGATAATCTAATTCATTTCTCTTAGTCAAATGATTCTAAATCTTACAACGTTTTTTATATACACGATATATTCTTCACAGCCTCATTTCGTGAAAAAACACTTTCTTTGCCGATTCCACACTTCTTTTGTCACACCAGAAGGGAACTTACTTCATAGATCGAAATCATTCAACAGGATATATATAGGAGGGATTATTTTGGAATATAAAACACCATTTATCGCAAAAAAATTAGGTGTTAGCCCAAAAGCTGTTGTCCGGATTGCACAACAATTAAATCTTACGATAGAAAAAAATAAATATGGTCACTTTATTTTTACACAAGATGATTTAGATCAAATGTTAGAATACCATCTTTCACAAATAGAGCATCCCCAAAGCTCTCAACCTGCTCAAAAAACATCATCAAATGATGTTGAAGAATTAAAAACTCAAGTAAACACAATTGTTCAAAACATATCATCGCATGATTTTGAACAATTAACCGCTCAATTAAACACTATTACGAGAAGGCTAGATCGAATGGAAGAACAAATGCAAGATAAAGCAAATGATGTTGTTACATACCAACTTTTACAACATCGCCGTGAAATGGAGGAAATGTTAGAGCGAATTCAAAAGCTAGAAGTTTCCCTTAAGAAAGAAGAACCAATATATATTACTCCTGATACAAAACCAACATATGAACGAGAAAAAAAACCGAAGCGCCGTAAAATGATTTTTAGTATATTTGGATTATAATTTTTAGACCCTTATTAAAATAATAAGGGTCTTTTTTCATGAAGAATGATTTCATATTAAAATAGCATTCTCTTTATTATACATATTCATTTCGTTTTATTTGGTTAACATAATATTTTTACTGTATTCTGCGATTAATGCCTGTGCATGAGTATTCCCTTGAATCACATCTCGAAATTCTTTTAAAGAATACAAATGTGTAGCCCCTTTTCGGGCATGAATTCGTACTGGTACACCTTGTAAAGTATCATGAAACTGAAATGGATTATCTATCGGTTCAATTGGGAAACCGAGTGTTAATAAATACATATACATTCTTTTTGTAACTGCTGCAATATACCATTCTGCTTTCGTTTCTAATGCATGCATAAATAAAATAGCTGTTAATCTTTTGAAGTGTCCTCTTCCACGAGACGTTTTCGCAATACTTAACTTGCCTATTTCATATACATTTTTCAAATCTTTCACTAATTCATTTTTAGAAAACGGATAGAAAAACTCAGAATTCGATTGTTCTGGTACCGTATACTTAATACATTCTACTGTACCGATATGATGTTCATCTTCTATTAATAAAAATCGTGATGGATTTAAATTACGTTCTACGAACATTAAGTTTCTTTCTTCACAAAAATCTCCCCATAGTTGCTCGAACCAAAAATGTTCTTCCTTTGTTTGAACACGCTGGAACATATATACCCGCCTTTCCCATCGCCGCTCTGTTTTTTGATAACGCTTTCACTACCTATCATATAAGAACAAATCTTCGTATGCAACTAAAAATATTTACGACTTATTATATTCTGTAAAATGAATTAAATTCCACCTTTATTGTCTTTTATCCCTCATGTACCGCTCTTCTTACAACATATTTAGATTACTTTCAAATTCAAATCGTATTATGCTTCTTTCCATACTGCATATAATTCTGCTTAATCTAAAAGAAATCCTTTATGAAAAAGGATTTCTTTTACTTCTTAATGCTTTTTAACCACTTCTCAAAAATTTGTACCATTCCATGTTTTCCAGCTAATTTCTCTTCTCCTTGTTTCGTTTTATATGGATATAGTTGCAAGAACATACCGCACCCAGACTCAATTTTTTTACTGTGCATATGACTTCCTGGATATACACAAATGACTTCATAAATGGCCCTTCGATAATAGACTCGTCTTCCATCCTGTTCTTCTACATATTTTATAGACCAGTACTTATACATTTGCTCAGTTGCTTTTGTATTTCCAACGTGCTGAAAAATATTGTACATTGGGCTATACTTCACTTCAATAATAATAGAAGATTGATATACATATTTCTCTTCTTCCTTTACATAACAGTCTAAGCGAATATCTGGCTTCTTCGTGTCTTCTCCATTATAAAAATTACTCCCTTTACTTAATGCAATAAGTGGATGTGTTTCAATTAAATCATTAAATGCGACATTCACTCTAATATCATCTCGATGTAAAACTACTGTCGTTCCATCTTGTAATCCATCAACATAAAAATGTTCCTGTATTTGTTCACGAATGGAATTTCTAGCCTCAAAACCAATTTGCTCTAACATAGAAATAACGATAAAAAAAGCGTAGTATTCATACACTAAAAATGTTGGTTTATAAACAAATAATAAAGATGGGGATTGTTCTGTATATTGTGGAAGTATATCTAAATGCTGTAGTAATTGTTGATGTGGTATCGGTAAATTATGTGTGTTCATGTTACCCGTTTCAGAAACTTCTCTCCAAAATGGAGAATGCGTTAAAGTTTGAAAATATTGTACACTTTCATGTACAAAATGCGCTAATATTTTATATTCTTGTATCTTCATAGAACTTTTTCGTAAATCCGCCTCTTTTAGTAAATGTAAATTTTTATATTTTTGTTTCTCTCTATCGGTAACTGATCCATTACGCTCAATTGTTTGTATAATCGTTTTTACAGCTTGAAATTCTTCAGATTTCTTCCTTTTTTCTCTTTCTAATATTTCAATTGTTTGGCACAAAAAACTTTCAGCTTCAAGTAAATAGAGATAAAATTGCATCGCTTTAAATTTAAGAAATGCATTTTCCTTACTATTTTTTTGTTCTATAAACTTACGATTATAATATTTTGCATACGGTTTTCTATCCGCTACTACGGTTCCTTTTCTCGTTGCTTTACGCTCCTTTTCTTCCCATTTATATTCATGTATAAATTTTGAACTCGATTCTATTTTCTTAAAAATTTGCTTTATCTTTTTCATTTTTTGCGGCAACTTTCTAAGTAACACTAAATAAGAAGAATCTTCAATATCACTAAGTGTAGAGAAAGTCTTTTTATAATAACCTCTATCTAAAATCAACTCATTTAAAATTGATTTCACATAGTTTTGAATCATTTCAAATTGGTCATCAAAAAAATTTTTAGGGACGACTTGAAAAGCGCCATAATACGTTCTATCTTCTATATTCACTTCAAAATGATATAAACCACAACGCCATGGATAAAAGAATTCTGTTTTACCATGTTCATATATTAGTACTTTTTGTTTTTTTTCATTTATTTCATACTTTGACTCTTTTATATTTTTCTGACCCTCATATACTTTATTCCATATAAAAGTAATATTCATTGGACTTTCATAATGGTAATGCAATCTGATTGGTTTTAATTCTTGTACTTTATAAATACATTGAACTAATGCTGTAGTAGATGTACAAAGACGATTTAATAAAATATATTCCCCTTTTGCCTCTGTTCCAATGATTAACTTTAATACAAAAGGAAGTGTTTCTTTCGTATCAACGATTTCTGTTTCATATCGCCCTTCATTTTGCATAGCCATACAACTCCAGTTCTCTACGCTTTTCTCTTATATATGCTAAAGAGTGTTCAAATGTAGATACTCTGTTTGCAAGTGGAGATTGCAAGAGAGGTACTAATGTCGCTCCCCTTTTTACTTCTTCTGAAAGTAAAGAACCCACCATCATTTCAGTCCCTCTTATTTTCGTCAATACACGTTGCTTTATTTGTAAATCAAATCCCTCTTCTCTACTGATCATATAGGAATGATTATTTTGGAACGGTATATTTTGCAAGTAAGTAGCTATTGCGTTTGCACATCGAAAAGAAATTCCCTTTGACGCATCGTGTGATGACAATACACCATGTAACTTATCTAATAGCTCTAACTCTTCTTCAGAAAACACTTCAATCATTGATTTATTCCTGACCCAATTTATGCGAAATTCTCCTGCAGTTACTTTCAGAGGTGGTTGTAATACAACTTTCTCTTGTTCCATACACATCTCACAAAACGGAATCTTTCGTAAAGTTATTACATTCGTCCGATCTAATAATCGATCTGAGAGCTCTTTCGTTGTTTCATCAAAATTTACAGTACCTACAAATATAATATTTTCTCCAATTTCAATTGTTGGTGGAATTGGATTTTCTTTTTCTTGTACACCTTCATACAAATTTAAAATACGGTTTTGCTTTTCAAGTTGAAGAACAGATAGAAACGGAGTAAACCAATGCTCAATATGTGACATATTCATTTCATCAAAAACGATTATATACAGTTGATTTTGATTTTCTTTTGCTTTCATTAATGCCCTAACTAATTTTGTTTCACTTTCAATAAAAGTACCATTTGGGTGAAGGTAACCAAGTAAATCATGTGGTTCTTGGTACGATGGTGAAATCGGAATCCAAACCAATTCTTCCCCATACTTTAATCCGAGTGCTTCTGCATAAGCTTGCACAAAACGGGATTTCCCAGCGCCTGGTATACCACCAAGAATCGTCAACATATTTGTTTTTACGCTTATATGAAAATTATAAATATCCGTTTCATCCAAATATATCCCTTTATTACGCACAAAACTTTTTACATACTGTAAAAAGACGGATTCACGCTCATCCCATTCCCATTCATCCTTATGCACTTTTATTTCCTCTACCTCTACAAGCTTACCTTCTTCAGTCATTCGTTTTTTTAATTGCTCATACACATGATTGCTTACAAAATATAATTGATCTTCTACCGCTATTTCTACATACTTCATCCAGTCATTTAATTCTATATACTTACATTCCCGCTGCTGTTCAAAATATGCGATTGAACTAATTGATGATGACTTTAAAGATATATTTCCATATAACCTTCCCTCGTGCCACAATAATTCAGGAGGCTCAAAGTCTTTCGGATATTTTGGCATTAGAAATGACAAATAACCATTACTAAGTTTTCTTTCTAAAGACTCTCCCTTTCTATAATCGGAAACTTTAGGTACTGGAATCATTTTATAGTCGTTTGCCATTTCTCGCGGTTCTTCTGCACAAATTAACTCCACGTATATATGTCCTCTTTCATAATAGAGACGAAACATAACCAATTGTTTTTCTAATTTTCTTTTCTTTAATTCCGAAAAGACTTTTTCATTCTTTTTATTGCTACATAAACCTTCAAATACGTATGCTTCATTTTTTAATTGCTCTTGTAACGTGAATGGTATTGGCGATAGGCATTGTACAAAGAAATTTTCTCCACTCTTCTCTCTCTCTGCTTTTGTAAACTTTCCGATAAACCTCATATAGTACATTCGTTTTATAAAACTTGGCTGAAGAGCTTTATGTAATTTCACCTTCGTCACCTTCTTTTTTTCATACTATTCTTAGTGTATGAAAGAAACACAAAACTAGAAACAAAAAACCTGACGTTATCCGCCAGGTTCAAAATGAAAACGTATATTAATGAGATGGAAATGCTTTTTTTTCTTGTAAAATGGCATTATGGGCAATTTTTATTTTAGCAAGTACATATCGTAATCGATCTTCAGCGTTTTCATCTTTATTTTGCTGTAATTCCGCCAAATTCTCTACAGCACTCGCTAAATTTTCAATCACTCCTCGCAGTTCAGGATGATGATTAAAAAAAGATTCTTGCACTAATACTTTCCTTACTTCACTCGCTAAATCAGCAATTCTAGTCAACTGTTCTTTTTCTTCCATTTTCATCCCTCCTGAATATCTTATGTATTAAATATTCTCTAGACAAAGAAAAAAGCCCTTTAAATGAAAAGGACTTTTACATTTTTATATTTCCAGTCAATAACATATAAAGAGATGTGACAGCTGCAACTACAATTGCCCACATTACATATCTCTCTATGCCAGTAAAACAACGATTCCTTTTTTCTTTTCTTGCATACATATAAACAATAATCCCGATTCCATATACGATTGAAACGAGTAATAAATTCTTTAAACCAGCTGCATAAATAAGCCATACAGAGTAAATGGAAGCAGCTAAAGCTAGCAAACCGTTTTTTACTTTTGCATCTTTTAGTTCATTTGTAATTACCAATTTAAATTGGAATAACGCTGATAATAAATATGGTACTAAAATTGATGTTGATGCTATGAAATACATAATTTGATATGTTGATTCTGAAAACAGAACAATTATAAAGATAATTTGGGCAACACCATTTGAGATCCATAATGCCATATGCGGCGTTTGTTTTTTATTTGTTTTTGTAAAGACTTTCGGAAACACGCCATCTTTTCCTGCTACGTGGGAAATTTCAGAAACAAGTAAAAACCAACCTATTAATGTACCTACAAGTGAAGCAACTAATCCGATATTAATCGCAACTGCGCCCCATGTCCCAACAACATGTTCTAATACATGTCCCATTGACGGCGTTTCTAAAACAGCAAGCTCTCCCCTTGTCATCGCTCCCATTGATAGAACAGAAATTAAAATATAAATAGACATTACTAAAATAAGCCCTAATACTGTCGCTTTACCTACATCTCGACTATTTTTTGCTCTTCCAGATAATACTACCGCTCCTTCAACCCCAATGAAAACCCAAAGAGTTACAAGCATTGTATTTTTCACTTGACCAAGTATAGAGGAAACTGAAATAGTTCCTTCTCCCCAAAAATCATGTGTAAATGTATCCCATCGAAACGCTGTTACCATGGCAACAATGAATAATACGATTGGAACCAATTTTCCTATTGTTGCGATCACATTCATAATTGATGCTTCACGAATTCCAAATAAAATTAGAAAATGAAGTGTCCATAATAAAAGCGATGCTCCAACGATAGACGCAACATTATTTCCGCCTTTAAAAATGGGGAAGAAATAACCTAATGTACTAAACAGTAACATGATTGTTGCAACGTTTCCTAAAATTCCTGCTAGCCAGTATCCCCAAGCACTGTTAAATCCAATATATTCACCGAAACCAGCACGTGCATAACTATAAATTCCGCCCTCAAGCTCCGGTTTTTGTCTTGCTAACGTTTGATATACGAGCGCAAGTGGAATCATTCCCATCGCTGTAATACACCAGCCAATTATTATAGATCCACTATTCGCTCCTACTGCTAAATCATGCGGTAAACTAAAAACACCGCCACCAACCATTGTTCCGACTACTAATGCAATTAATGGAAAAAACCCTAACTTCTTTTCTATTTGTACCACCCCATCTGTCATTCTAGGTGTTATGTTCGTTCAACTATTAAAGTCACCTTTTCTCTAATAGACGTTTCTCTTATATTTTTTCAGGAAAACATTACTTATTCTAAAAGAAAATGAAGAAAAATGGAATACTTTTTTGAAAAAATGTATAAGTATGCACAAAAAAACCGTTCATTTTGTAATGAACGGTCATTTCACACATATAAATTTGTATATTTTTTGTAAAATTAACGAATTAAATTCTCCTTTTGTAAAAATTGTTTCGCAACCTCTTCACTTCTTTTCCCATTCACATTTACTTCATAATTCATTTTTCGCATTTCTTCATCTGTAATCTTCCCAGATAATTTATTTAACACTTTTTCAAGTTCAGGATATTTCTGTAATGTCTCTTTTCTTAATAATGGTGCACCTTGGTATGGTGGGAATAATCCTTTATCATCTTTTAGTACTTTAAGTCCGTATTGCTCCAGCTCACTATCTGTTGAATATGCATCGATTACGTTAACATCCCCTGATTGAATTGCACTATAACGTAGTTTCGGTTCCATCGTTTTCACATTTGAAAACTTATAGTTATATAATTTTTGCATTCCTTTATAACCGTCTTCACGATCAGCAAATTCTAATGTGAATCCTACTTTCGCATCCTGTGCAATTTTCCCTAAATCAGAAATTGTATTTATATTATTTTGAGCTGCTATTTTTTTCGGCATAGCTAATGCATATGTATTGTTATACTCCATTGGCTTCAACATGGCCATATTATATTTCTTTTCCATTCCTATGCGAGCTTGTTCATATACTTCATCACGATTTGTACTTCTCGGTTCTTCCTTCACGAAAGTAGATAAAGCTGTTCCTGAAAACTCTGGGTATATATCTACTTCTCCTGATTTTAACGCTTCAAATACAAACGCTGTTTTTCCAAGACCTGGTTTTAATTGTACGTGTAAATCGGTATCTTGTTCAATAAGCTGCTTATACATTTGAATCAAAATTTCAGGTTCTGATCCAAGTTTCCCCGCAATAACAATATCTTTCTTTTGCGTATTCCAAAGAAATGGAGCGGCGACCATTACAAGAGCGATGCATATCGTCAATATAACACGCTTAGAAGAGCGTTTTGGTTGTTCAAGTATGCGAAGTACTACATCAAAGAATAAAGCGAGTAACGCGGCTGGTACGGCCCCTAAAATGATAAGCGCATGATCATTCCGATCGATACCAAGTAAAATGAGTTTACCGAGCCCACCAGCACCTATAAGAGCTGCTAATGTAGCTGTTCCAACAATTAATACCATCGCCGTACGAATACCGGCCATAATAATTGGTAAGGCAAGAGGAAGTTCTACCTTCCACAGTCTTCTCCAACTATTCATCCCCATAGCTCTCGCTGCTTCTATTAGAGATTCATCTAATCCCCTTATTCCTGTATATGTATTTCGTAAAATAGGTAATAGTGCATACACAACTAATGCAATAATGGCTGGAAGTTTGCCAATTCCTACTAACGGAATTAAGAGTCCTAGTAATGCAAGCGATGGGACCGTCTGCATTACTGCTGAAGTTCCTATTATAAACTCAGCCAGTCGTTCTTTTCTCGTTAATAAAATGCCAAGTGGCACTGCAATAATTACTGCAAAAAATAATGAAATAAGCGATATTTGTAAATGCTCACTTAATGCAGTTAGTAATTCTATTTTTCGTTCTTGGAACGTTTGTATAAAATCAGTCACTGTTTAGCCTCTTTCCTTCATTTGTTCAACAATGTAATTGACAATATGACGACTTGTTAAAGCACCAACATATTGACCATTTTCTTCAACTGGAACGACTTCTTCAGCTCGTACACGAACTAATGCTTCTTGTAAAGAAGAATGTAATGATAGTGCCTCCCCTTCTACCCGCATGCTTTCATCAAGTGGTAATACATCTTCTATACTTTTCCCCTCATACCAAGGTCGTCCACGATTTCCAATGAACTCCTCTACAAATTCATTTTTCGGATTATGTATAATACCTTCTGGTGTATCTAATTGAACAACTTTTCCTTCTTTCATAATACAAATACGATCTCCAAGCGATAACGCTTCTTGCATATCATGCGTTACGAACACAATTGTTTTTTGAATCTTTTTTTGCAATTGTACAATATCCTTCTGAAGCTGTTCCCTACTTAACGGATCTAACGCACTAAACGGTTCATCCATAAGAACGATTTTCGGATTTGCGGCTAATGCCCTTACGACACCAACACGTTGCTTTTGCCCCCCTGACAATTCATCAGGCATACGATTACGATATACATCTGGTTCTAGCCCGACCATCTGTAGCAACTCATCGACACGGGCTTTTATTTTTTCTTTATTCCATTTTCTCATTTCAGGAACAACTGCAATATTTTCTGCAATTGTCATATGCGGAAACAAAGCGATTTGCTGCAGCACGTACCCTATATCCCAACGTAATTCATTAATATTATATTGTTGAATATCTTTTCCATCGATTAAAATTGAGCCTTCTGTCGTTTCAATTAAACGATTAATCATCTTCATTGTCGTTGTTTTCCCGCAACCACTCGGACCAATGAGAACAAAAAATTCTCCTTTTTTAATTTCTAAATGCAATGAATCCACTGCTTTTGTGCCATCTTCATATGATTTTGACACTTGATTAAACTGAATCACAAATACAACTCCTTTATCGTTGTTTTCTTTATTTTGATGGAATATGGAATTCATTTCAAATGATACGCATTATTCCACAAAAAAAGAGCTCACATTTGAGCTCTAACGGTCTAACAATATTGTTTTCATTATAGCAGCATATTCACGCACATACATTTTTCTCTTAGAACGCATTGGTGTTTCAGCAGCTAGTGCCTCCATCTTCATACCTAAACGCTTTGCAATTATTTTCGTTCTATATAAATGATACGTATTACTTACAACTACCGCATGTTTCACATCATATAAATCCATACTAAACTTTAAATTTTCATACGTATTTGTAGAGCTGTCTTCTATTAAAATACGACTCTCATCTATACCATGTGCCATTAAATAGTTTCTCATACTGTGAGCTTCTGGTATATCTTCATCTTCCCCTTGACCGCCTGAAACAATTACTTTTACATCAGGATGAGAATATAAATATTCCAGCGCTACATCTAAACGATTTCGAAGAGATAAAGACGGTCTATCTCCAAATAACTTTGCACCCAGTATAAGAACGTACGGAGAGTCTTGGCTCAACTTTTCACGAGCAACTTTCTTCATTTGAAACGTCATATAAATAATGTATATTGGTGGTGATAATAAGATGCTAAGCAAGATCCATTTGTTCATAAATAAGTTTGCACTCCCTTTCTTTTTATTATATAGAAAAAAATAGGAAGGCAGAAGAACTTTTTATACGATTGATTTATTTGAAACGTTCGTCCCTACTTTACGTTGTGAAAGTACATAATAAATAGCGATTCCTAATGAAAAGATCAATATGCAGCTTAATACGTAAAAAGGGAGCATTACCCCAGCTTTAGATACACCAGCTGTAAACAGCATTAATAATACAATTCGTATTCCTGTACCAATTAATCGAAATAAGCTGTCTACGCGTCCCATTACTTCGTTTGGAATTTCCTCCATCATCAATACATTTCTCGCCACTCTTGTCCCCGCATTTCCAATCGCATGTAAAATCGCAAGTCCATATAACAAAATTACGGAAGGTTCAATAATCATTACGGTAATTGAAATTACATAAATGAACATCGTCATAACGATTGAAACTTCTGTTTTCACATATTTCATTATAAGTGGAATACAGATCCCTGCAACAACCGCTCCGACACCATACATCATGCCCTCTATTGCATATACAGAGGCATTGGCTTTGAGTATATCCGAAATATAAACTGGTATTAAATAATTTGCCATCATGACACCGATAAACGGCATATAAGTGGCCAGTAAGAACCAAAAGAGCTTGGGACGTTTTTTCATAAAGTGAATTCCTTCGAACAATTGCTTCTTAAATGTTACTTTCTTTTTTACTTCCTTTTTCTTTACGTATGGTATACATAAGAACAGGAAAAGTGCTCCTACAAAAGTAAACATATCTACTAACAAAATCCACTTCAAAGACACAATTTCAATTAGGAAGCTCGCGGCTGCTCCTGAAATAACTTGTGTTAACTGTCCTTGTATTTCCATCGTCCCACTTAAACTTTTATAATGTTCTGCTTGAAAAATTTCTTGGTTAAATGCAAAAATTGTAGGATAAAATAACAAATAGTAAAAAGACCCTGCTATATAAATAAGAATATAGTGAATAGAATGATAGGATTGCCCCGCAAATCCCCATATAACCATTATTCCGATTACGGCTATCCCGATTCCTTCGTTACATAACAATAAAGATTTTCTTGAGAAGCGATCAATACTTTGCCCGATAAATGGCGTTAATAAAAACATAATTAGAGTTGAGATGATGGAAACATAGCCAAACGTTGTCTCCCCTCCACTTTCTTTAATTAACAACCACGGAATCGTTATCATTACAATTCCGGAACCAATAGCTGATAGACTATTGGCCCCCAGAATGAAATACAAGCGTGAATCTTTATATAGAGATGACATATCACTCAACTCCTAGTTGCTTTTTCACCTCTTTATATACACTCATATATGCTTTTAATTCTTTAACTAAATCATGAATTAATGGTTTTGCATCTTCTCCGAGTTCACCGTCTTGTACATGAAGTCCATCAAGCACCACTTGTTTTGGTATTGCATTTGCATATACCCCTCTAGCAACAGTGCGCATACTGTTTAATGCGTTAATTCCACCTTTACCGCCTCCTGCAACCGCAAGTAATGCGACAGGTTTATGAACAAATTCACTACTACTTAAGTAATCTAATGAATTTTTCAGCGCGCCGCTCATCGCATTATGATATTCTGGTGTACATAATACTACCCCATCAGCAGCTTTCACTAACGCCTTTAATTTTTTTACCGCTTCTAATTCGCGTTGTGATTCTTCCCCGTTATATAACGGTAACTCTTCTATCGCTAAATCATATAATTCCCCTTCAAATTGATCTGCAATATATTTTGCTACCACGCGAGTTCTACCGAATTTTCTTGGTGTACCGTTAATAACAACTAGTTTCATCATTATTTCTCCCCTTTGTTTTCAAGTTACACTTATATATTATCAGAAATTTCTATACAAAACACACTATAAAGAGGGAACTATCTTGATAAAATAGTATGATAGAAGAAAAAAAAGAACTCATACGAAAGTATGAGTTCTTCACAATTATTTTTTCTCCCCTTTAGGACTCAGTATGCCTATACTACCTTTAGCTTCAAAATGGTTATACGCTTTTTCTGCTAATTTGATACGTTCTTCTGGTAAGGCTACATATTTCATTATATTGTCTATCATTTTTTCGTACGAAGTAAATACAATTCCTGGCCACTCTATCTCGTCTTCGGGATTACTATTTTCCGAAATAATAAACTTCTTATTTGCCACTGCATAAGAAACACGTGGTGTCTCAAGAATTCCTGATAGGTAAAAATGAATATTTAAAATAATTTTAGACCTAGCAATTAGCTCATTTCTAGCAATTCCCCAAGCATTATTTTTAAAAACAATATTTAAATTGGGTGCAACTGCTTTTAATTGATCCAAAATAGCTTGCCGCCTCGGATTAAGAGCACCTATAAACAGTATATCAATGTCTTCCGTAATCTCATCTTCAAATACATCTTTTTTTATTTCTAAAGTTGGTGCATAGTTCATTCCTACATGTTTTATTTCTTTTCCTACTCCCTTTTGTTTTAACCATTCTATATTTTGTTTACTATAATCCCAAATTTCTTTATCTTTTAATAACATTAAATAAAGTGGGTGCGCATAAGGGCTTCCTTCATATAGCTGTTCTAGATTATAAATAATTGCATTTTTCGGAAGTAGATTCGGGTTATGTGCATATGTATGCGCTCCAAAAACAATTGTATTTTTCACATTTTCTAGTATTGTTTCTGATATGATTGCTGTATTTCCCTCCTGCTCTAATCGCCATTTCAAAGCTCGCGCGACATCTATGAAGCTCCCATACGTCTTTGGGCATATAAACAGACAATAATCATATCCTTTATTCAAATATGCTTCCATTAACCTTAAATTATTTTTATATAAATCCACATCCGGATATTTCAGTAAAAGCTCATTTGCATGTTTTTTTGCTACTTTATATAATCCAGCATAATAAGCAGCAATGCACCTTCTTAATTCAATTCTTTGCCGATGTTCATCTGCTACGTCCATGTCTAAAAGAAGATTTGCGATACAATACGCTTTTAAATGATCACGATCATAATAGTAATCTAGTAGTGGCATCAATTCTTCATACGTATTTCCATGCACCGATTCCCCTAGTTCTAGCGCCCATCGTATTAATTCCATGATTACTCCACTACTCCTTTAACCGAAATTGTATTTAATAAAATTTCGCATTACTTTCCACCATATTTGCTATATGCAATGGTAACTCTTCTTTTTTCGATTCTAAATATTTTTGTGATACTGCACCTAAATGTTTTTTATGTGGTATATAAAAAGCATTTATAGAAATCTCATAATCAAATAAGTAATCATACACATGATAATCTACAAATAGAAGATCATCTTTCGGAAAAGGCACTTCCTTTCCCTGCAGGGCATACATCAAAGCAATATTGCTTTGAGATTTTAATCGATACATTCTTGCAAGTTGATATAACGGCTCAGCCCTAGTTGGTCTATATTCCCACGCCTTTTGAAAATAAAGAACAGCTAATGCTGTATATTGTTCTTCTTGCTTCTTAGCATTTTCTTTTTCATCCGCTTCTGTTACTTCATGTTGTTTATTTGCTGAACGGTTCGCTAATTGTTCATAACAAAATCCTATTCTCAATAACGAGTAGAATACCTCTTCAACCCATCCGCCTGCTTCCACTCGTTTTTTATACCATTTAATTGAATCTTCAAATTGACTTAAATGAAAATAAGTTTGGGCTAAATAAAATAAATATCTTATATGCAAGTCTGGCGTTGTTTCTGGATCGTTTATTCCTTGTAACAACAACCTCTCATCTCTTTCAAATTTATCAGCTTTACTACCGCCATCCCCAGGATCATTAACGACAAGCGTCTCTAGCCTAGCTACTCTCGTATTGTAATTCGCTCCAACTTTGGAACGATCTATATCCCAATACTCATGAGTAACACCGACAGATTTCCATGGTAAAGAAGCTTTTAAAAGCCGTGTAAGCCAATATTTAATATGAATATCATATTGCAGTGTAAGATAATGGTCTTCCGTTAAACTAGTCTTATCAAACTCAGGATCAACTTCTAATATCATATCTGCATCTAATATTAATAAATAATCTGCTTCTGGATATGTTTTTTGTGCTAATGAAACAGCTAAACTTCTATTATAACCAAAGTTTTTAAATGGTTCATGATGAACTGTTCCAGGAATTTCATTTTCTTCACACCAATTTTCAATAATTTCAGGTGTATTATCAGTTGATCCAGTATCACAAATAGAAACAAAATCTACAATTGATTTTGTAGCATTTAAACATCTTTCCATAATTCTAGACTCATTTTTAACAATCATACAAAGACATAATTTTTTTTCTTCCCCTACATTCTTCACTTGCTCATTTCCCATTTAACCACCTCATATTTTATTAACACGCTCTTTTCATATGTAACACCATTTCATAGCTACACTGATGACATAAGCATCCTTTTACTATTTATGAAAACTTCATTTTATTTATTCTTATTTTTATATTGAGACATTAGCTAGAATGAGTTAATTATTACTAACGAAAACAAGGATTAAGCATTTATGAGTATGTATGAATCCTTTACAACTTTATTATTAGTTAAAGACGAAAATATAGAATACATTGTTCAATCGATGAACGTTGAAGCTGTCATTTGTAATAAAAAACAATGACTGATTGCTATTTTAAAATTAGTGATTTCTTAAGCTCTAAAAAAGAAACTTGCGCTTATGCACAAGTTTCTTTTCAAAAACATCCTTATTTTTTTACAACTTCATGTCCGCCGAACTGATTACGTAGTGCTGAAACTACTTTTCCATGGAATGTATCATCTTCTTGAGAACGGTAGCGCATAAATAGTGACATCGCGATTACCGGTGCCGCTGCTTGAAGTTCAAGTGCCGTTTCAACAGTCCATTTCCCTTCTCCTGAAGAGTTCATTACACCTTTAATGCCATCTAGTTTCGGATCTTCTGCAAATGCTTTTTCAGTTAAGTCCATTAACCAGCCACGGATAACTGATCCGTTCGCCCATACTTTTGCAACATCTTCATAATTGAAATCAAAATCACTTTTATCTAACACTTCAAACCCTTCAGCGATTGCTTGCATCATGCCGTACTCAATACCGTTATGTACCATTTTTAAGAAATGCCCACTACCAACGCGGCCTGCATAAGAATACCCATTTTCTACCGCTAAATCTTTAAATAAAGGTTCTAATTGATCATAAATTTCTTTTTCTCCACCAACCATTAAGCAAGCACCGTATCTCGCTCCTTCTACACCACCAGATGTTCCGATATCTACGTAATGTAAACCAAAGCTTTTCGCTTCTTCTGCACGGCGTAACGTATCTTTATAGAATGAATTTCCGCCTTCAATAACGATATCGCCTTCCTCTAATAATGGATATACATCTTTTAGTACTGACTCTACAACTTCTCCAGCAGGTACCATTACCCAAATTGTACGAGGAGCTTCTAGTTCAGCAATCATTTCTTTTAATGTATGACGTGCAGTAATTCCTAGTTTTCCTGCCTTTTCAACAAGCTCTTTATTTACGTCATATACAACTACTTCATGCTTGTCTTCATATAAATGTTCCGCTAATGGGAATCCCATTTTTCCTAATCCAATTAAACCTAGTTTCATATTAATCAATCTCCCATTCTATACAATCTCAATAATATTCCGCCGTTATTCGTTGGTCCGCCGATCACCCAATGCTCGTCTGTTAATGCATAACAAAACGTTCTTCCTTTTTCGTCTGTATTAACACTTGATGAAATCGTTCGAACTGCACCACTTGTTCCAATCGTAATTGCAGCTGAGCCAGGCGATATTGCACCAACGCCTACATTCGCAAGAACTCCATCACTTGCACCAATAACAACTGGAGTATCTTTACGAATCCCCATCTTTTGTGCTAATTCCGGTTTCATACCCGATAAAATATATGTAGTTGGTACTGGAGTTGATAATTGTTCTGTAGAAATATTTAACATTCCCAACACATCAACATCCCAATTTAACGTTTCTAAATTGAATAACCCTGTAGCAGAAGCAATGGAATAATCAACTACGTAGCGTGAAAATAATTGGTAAATAACATACTCTTTAATAGAAATAAATTTATAAGCACTTTTATATAATTCTGGTTCCTCTTCTTTCATCCATAACAACTTAGATAGTGGAGACATTGGATGAATTGGTGTACCTTACGTTTATAAATTTCATGTCCATTCATATGTTGTAATAATTTTTCTGCTTGTTTCGTACTACGATTATCTGCCCAAATAATAGAGCGCGTTAACGGCGCACCATTTTCATCTACTGCAATTAATGCGTGCATTGCTGTACTAATACCGATTGAAGAAATATCTTCTGGTAATACATTACCCTTTTCGATGGCAACGCTTACAGTTTTATAGACAGCGGCACATATTACATCAGGATCTTGCTCAGCCCATCCGACGTTCGGTTGAATAATTGGATAATCAACTGCATGTGATGCAACGGCTTTTCCTTTTTCTGTGAACACAACCGTTTTTGTACTTGTGGTACCGATATCAATCCCGATTACTCTCCCCCTTGTTTCCATGCGAATCTTCCCTTCGTTTCTAGCAAAATACGATCTAGTAAACTGTTTACATGAATTAGTGTATAAAATATTTTTCTTTAATCAAGTTTTAAAAAGAAAATTTTTTTCGTAACGAAAAATAAATCCCCTAATTCCCTTTCATTTACATAATTTTGAAACACACTCTTTTTCTAGTTTTTGGGTAACTAGTTCTTTAGCTTGATGGGTATGTGGTTCGTTGTACAAAACTAACATTTTTAATAAGATTTCATAAGGTATTAGGAGATAAAAAGTTTTACATTCCTTAACCAAATTGTTGTAATAGATCAGATACAAAAACGCTATCCTTTCCTATGATTCTATAGAAAGAATAGCGTATTTTTTCATTAAGGTATATTATTCTAAATTTATTGATGTAGTTGAGATGGACTCACTTTTTGAATTTGAACAAGTATATCAAACGCTTTACCTAATGATATATCAACAGTTTTTGGTATATCAGGCCCTTCGGTAGTTACTCCAGCGAAAATTGGATGTTGTTCGTTTAACCAAGTTTTTGTCACGCCGTTTGCCTTACGTAAATCAATAAAAAATTGATCTTTTTTAACTTGTCCAAAGATGTAGTTATAACTGTTTGGATCATCCGATTTTAATATTCCATATGGGCCAAATTCACCATCGCTATTCTTGACATTGTATTGTCCTTCATAAACTGACGTTCCAATAGATACGTACTGTTTTCCATAATACTCTGCTAAATACTGCCCAGCTACTTTAGGGTATACAAAAGGAAGCATATTTGTTTTCGAAACGTGTCCATTATGCCCCCATACAATGGTTTTTCCTAAATGTTCTTCAGTCCACTTCGCATTTTCATACATTGCAATATCATGTTTCAAATATAAATCAGATGGTTTATCAGGAGGTGACGCTAACATTGTAGTAAACTGTTCAATAATACGAGCATTTTGTTTTATCCATGCGAACTCTTTAGATTTCCCATTTAAATAACTTTTATTTTCCTCTAATAAAGCACTAATTTGTTTAGCATCTGAAATATACTTTTCTTTTTCTTCTTTCGTAAGGCTTTCAAAAGTACTCATATCCTTTGTTACAGGAATAAGACCTTTTATCTTCTCTTCTACCCTCGGCACAAGTTTTGAATTGGTTCTTTTAACATATTCTATTATATTATTATAAACATTCTCGTTTACTGATTGAATGTCCATCCCGATGATACGCACTTTAGATTTATGTTTTGGATTAGCATTATATTGCCGAATCCAATCAAGTAAATCTAACATTTCTTTCGTCTTAAATACAGGTGATAGATGTTGGCTTGGATTTCCCTTACCAGTAAGAACATATCGATCAAGTTCTAAAGCTCTGTCCCACCCCTCTTCTAAAACTAGGTTGGTAAAGCCCTTTTCAGATACTAAATAATTCACAATACGGTTTTTCATCGTAAAAACTTCATGAGCCCCATGCGTAGCTTCACCTAAACCTACAATTGAAGCTGAACCTACCATATTCTTAAGTGGTTTTAAATCATTAAAAGATGCATTTGGATTCGTTGTTTTTAAAGGCTTCGCGTGCATTTCTAACCATTCCGCTATTTGATTTTTATTGTAGGGAGCTGTAACAGAAACTCCTGTTTTCGAGTCTGCATAAGTACTTCCTACAAAATTAGTCAGTATTATAGCAGAAACACCAAGTGCAGTAATCATTTTCTTTTTCATAAAACCCTCCTGAAATATTTACTTAAAACGATAGCGTTCTTTTATACTTAATTACGAGTATTAAATTTTTTTAGAGTAAGTTGTTTTTTCCACCAAAATGGTATGTTTTAAACTATAAAACTATGACAAAACTTATCCATTTCTCCTTTTTGCCTACTTCCTAAATTCAGCAAGTAAAATACTTTTAAAAGGATCAGGATTACTAAAGTTAAAGCTGTTCAAATTGACGGCCAATGTATGCTTGCCTCCAAGTGTTCCACCAACAAAAGTGGAAAACCCTAGAACGCTACCTCTATGTCCCCATACCGAGACACTGTTCGGAAGCTTAAATTCAACGATTCCAAGACCATATCCCGTTCCTTCTCTATCTGTAGGAACTGTAGTAAGCATTTGATTTAGCTGCTGTTCCTTCAGCAATTTACCACTGAGTAAGTATGAGAAGAATTTATTTAAATCGTCAGCAGTAGAAATCATATCTCCATCCGAGCTACCTGGGTTAATATACGTAACGTCTTTTAGCTCACTTGCTCCGTCTAGTTGAATATAGCCACGGGCATGCTTGGTGCCTGGAATCACGCTTGAATTACCAGGTAGAAATGTATTTGACAAATCAAGCGGTTCAATAATCCGTTTTTCAACCTCTTCTGCATAGCTGTTGCCAGTTACTTTTTCAATAAGGATCCCCAGTAATACGTATCCTGTGTTTGAATAAGACCAACCCTTTCCTGGGGCAAAGTCTGGGGGAAGTGAAATCCCCATCTTTACAAATTCTTCAGCCGTATACGATTTTTTTGTATCCATAATATCGAAGTCTTTTGAATTCATATAGTCAGCAATACCACTTGTATGATTCAATATTTGCCGGATCGTAATCTGGTTACCATCATATCCGTTTCCTTGAATGACACCAGGCAACCATTTTTCAATGGAGTCGTCTAGATTCAAACGATTTTCTCCAGATAATTGAAGTAGAACTGTTGCAATGAACGTTTTCGTTACACTGCCAATACGAAAGCGAAAATCTGCTTTCATTGGTTTCTTGGTTCTCACATCTGCTACCCCAGCGGTATAACTCCAAGTTTTACCACCCTTAGAAATGTTAGCGAGTATTCCCGGATATCCAAGTTGTAGTGCATCCCGTATTGCTTTCTTAACGGAAGTACGATCGCTTTGCGTACTTGTTTGTAACGAACTAGATACATTTTGCGTGGGTTCTGCTTTTACAATTGAGTTTGGTGTTATATATAACAGGGAACTTCCAGCTATTAAAAGCGCTAGACTTGCACATGTAATTTTACTGCGTGTTTTCATAAAGCATTCCTCTCCTCTATTTAAATTGTATTGATGGTTGATAGGTATGTCATATGCTAACCACATAGCTATCAACTCTCCCAATGATAAAAGTCAACACTGAATTTGCAATCATCTATAGATCAATTATTTCTACAAGCAACTCTCTGACCTAATAAATGATTAATCCCTCTTCTTCAGATGTCTGTTAACATCTATAATTTCTTCTTTTCTTCCATAGAGTTTTATTAATTTGTTTTTTATAAAAATATATAGTAACTATTCCCCCCTCTCGTTCTTCTCTATATTTTGATCATACACATTGAAAATCTCTTTTTTCTTACTCCTTTCTTACAAATTCCTTACGTTCAAAACTACTTCTATATTTCGGTGGTTATTATTTTAAGAAAACTTAGTTCTATTAACTTAATAGCAATGGAATAGCACCAAATGCCAATCAACTGAAGAAAAGTAAATGCCTCGAAAATGGAAATACTGCGCATTTTTCTTAATAGACATAGGAATCGGCTCCTTACTATAACCTTTTAACCATATAATTACGTATTATAATTATAAAACTTAATTAATTTCTTATTTTTCAGAAAAATAAGAAACAATAACAAGGAATTTATTGTATAATGTTGTAAAAAGATGTCGGAGGGATTTAATGTTAAATAAAATATCTCAATTCACAATAAAGCTTTCATCAATTCTCTTATCACTCTTATTATTATTAAATTTACCTTATTTATTTATCACTCAAAATGGATTTACCTTTCAACCAATTCTTTTTTTTAATCAGATTGTTACTATGTTAAAAGATGTTTTCTCCCCTGAATCATTAGTGGTTATAGGATCAGACCCGAAATTTGGTAGTTTCAAAAAAACACCCTTATTCCCAACTGTTTTAGAACCTTACCTATATTCATTTACTGTATTATTTTTAGCCTTTTTACTTGCGCTCTTTCTATCATCTAGCATGGCATTTTTTTATTTTTTAGCAAAAGATTATATAAAAAAATGGATAAACCGAATTGTGTTCATATTAGAAGCTGTCCCTGATATGATGATGATGATTTGTTTGCAAATATTTTTCATATGGGTACTTAAGAAATTTGGGGAATCTCCTGTCACCATTATTTCTTTTAATGAAAATCGAGCTTATTTACTCCCTATTTTATCTTTAGCAGTCTTACCTACATTACAAATGTTTCGGATGATGGTGTTATACATAAAAGAAGAACATGGAAAAGATTATGTAGAGGTTGCCTATGGAAAAGGCCTTTCATCAAGTTATATACTATGCATTCATTTATTCAAAAATATATCTATCCACTTCTTCCACCATTTAAAAACGATTTTTGTTTTCTTACTTTCTAATTTATTCATTTTAGAATTTGTTTTTAATATGGAAGGCATTATTCAATTTTTATTTAATAAGGCGTTTGTTTCACCTCCAGCTGCATTTATCATACTTGTTATGATTATTGTACCGTTTTATGCCATTTTCCAAATAATCTCATTCATGATGAGTAGATGGCAAAAGCAATTGAAAGGAGTAGCATTATGAAATCTATTTGGAAATCAAAACGCTTTTTAGTCGGCTTTACTTATCTATTCATACTTATTTCAGCTAGTTTTATTTATAGTTGGTTCTTTAAAGATAACATCCCAAAACCTCCTCAGTTACTTTACAATGACAATAACGAATTACTTGGAAAGGCCCCCTTTCCGCCATCGTTAATTCCGCCTTTTGGATCTGATCGTTTTGGAGAGTCTGTTTTCTTACAAATTGTAGAAGGAGCAAAATTCACTATTTTATTAGCCGTCGCAATTAGCTTCTTTCGAATTTTATGTGGAACATGTATAGGAATCCTCTTAAGTTTATTTGCTCCAAAACTCAAGAGATTTTTCCAGGCATGCTCCGAAGTTTTTTATTATATTCCAACTCTATTTATCGCATTCATACTCATCACGCCCGTTAATATTGTAATCATATCAAATGCTGATGGGTTAGATCCAAATATTTCATTTACGTTTTATCAAGTACTCGTACTTATTTTCGTCGCTCTGCCTACACTTTCTTTATATATATCATCAGAGGTTGATGAATTTATGAAACGAGATTACATCTTAAGTTCAAAATTACTGGGTGCTAGCCGTTTTCATATTATCAAAAAACACTTACGAGTCTTATTACTTGACCGCTTATTTGTATTATTTATGGAACATATCGTCCAAACACTCATACTCGTTATCCATTTAGCGTTGCTTAACATTGTAATTGGCGGGATACAAATGCGTGAACTCTATGACGGAGTGCTTAAACCTGTTTCTCTATCTAATGATTGGGCAGGCCTTATTGGATTAAATCGTACTGAAATGAATCTTTCATGGTGGATTATTTTTTATACTCTCTCTTCATTCTTTATTACGATTCTATTTATTAAGCTTATGACAATCGGGATTCAAGATACACTGAAAGCAAGAGATTCGCAAACTGTAGCAATTCAATCCGTTCCAGATCAAAAGAAATTTGTTAAACATAAAGATTCTTTTTCGTTTGCAAATAAAGTGAACCTTTAATCATGTCTCATTAATCAAGTATGAATTGGCATTGATATCAGTAGAATATAAAAAAGATGATCCCTATTGAATACAGGGGTCATCTTTTTATGCAGTCTAACTTTTTTACATGTACTTTGTTAGACTCATACTTTTTATATTTAAAGTGAATTATTTGCAATCACAATTATGCTGTTTAAAATCTATTACCATACGCCCTTGAATTCTACCTTGTTCCATTTCTTCGAATACATTTTGTACTTTATCTAAAGAACAAGTTTGAACAACCGGCACTACTTTCCCTTCTGCCCCGAACATAAATGCCTCTTCTAGATCCTTACGAGTACCGACTAGAGAGCCAACCACTTCAATTCCGTCTAGTACAAGACGCGGAATGTTCAAATCCATAGTTTCTACTGGTAAACCTACTGCAACGACTTTACCACAAGCACGTACTGCGTCAACTGCTGAATTGAAGGCTACTTTTGAAACAGCTGTTACTACAGCAGCATAAGCACCACCAAACTCCTCTTGAATAATCTTATCAGCAGGACCTTGAGAAATTGGATTGATAGTCATATCAGCACCAAACTCTTTTGCTAAGGCTAGTTTATCATCATTAATATCTACTGCGATTACCTTTGCACCAAATACATTTTTAGCATATTGGATAGCTAAGTTACCTAATCCACCACAACCATAGATTACGATAGATTGACCAGGTTTAATATCTGATACTTTTATTGCTTTATATGTAGTTACGCCCGCACATGTGATTGATGATGCTTGAGCAGGATCTAATCCTTCTGGTACTTTCACCGCATAATCAGCTGTAACAATACATTGCTCAGCCATACCACCATCTACTGAATAACCAGCATTCTTAACTTCGCGGCAAAATGTTTCTCTACCAGTCACGCAATATTCACAACGTCCACAAGATTGGAACATCCATGCAATACTTACACGGTCTCCTATCTTTAGTGACGTAACATCATCAGCAATTTTCGTCACAATACCTACACCCTCATGACCAAGAATACGGCCATCTGTGTTTCCAAAATCATGATTTGCAACGTGTAAATCAGTATGACAAACCCCACAATACTCTACATCTACTAGTGCTTCACCTGAGTGTAACGAGCGTAATTTCTTTTCAATAACTTCAATATTTGCTTTTCTATTTTTATTAACTACTACCGCTTTCATATGTGATCTCCCCTTTAGTGTTTTAGAATTTTTTATGAGTTCATCTCACAACTTCTGTCTTCACTAGTTTGGCTAATCATCGTGCCAAATTTAAGTGTTCAATCATCATTACATGTTTATCATAACATGACACTTCATAAACAAATTGTGAAATTATGAACAATATTTGAATTATTGCATAAGTCGGTTTTTATTTTATATTTTTAAAAATGAGAGTCTATCACTGCCTATAAGTAAGTCACATATTTCTACAAGAAAATAAATCAGCAAACTATTTACCAATAAAAAAAAGCCCTTCATTTGAAGAGCTTTTCTTATATTCGTTTCATCGAAATTGTTTCACGTATACTTTGTAAATTTTGCAATGTTTCTTCTTGGCGTTGTAACGATAAACCAACGTATAAAATATCTAACAAACTTAACTGTGCTAATCTTGATGAACTTGCTTCTGTGCGGAATTCTGTCTCACGTGTTGAAGTATAGAGCGTTATATCAGCAAGTTGACTTAATGCCGATTTCTGATAGCTCGTAATCGCAATAATTTTAGCTCCTCTTGCTCTCGCTATTTCTAATGCTTCAAGTAACCCTTTATTGCTACCAGAATGAGAAATACCGATAACAACTGAATTTTTCGAGAGTAAACCTGCTCCCATAATTTGAAAATGCGAATCAGTATGAGCGATACATGAAATACCCGTCCTCATAAACTTATGATACGCATCCATCGCAATAATACCAGAGCCACCATTTCCATAAAACTCGATTCGATTTGCTTCTTGCAAAGCTTTTACAGCTTGCTCTAATGCTGTGTCATTTAACAAATGTAATGTATCTTGCAGTCCTGTAATATGCGAATGAAAAACTTTTTTAGCAACAGTTACCATACTATCTTCTGCTGATACTTCTTCATGAATATTTTGCATCGGTGTATGTACAATTTCACGAGCTAATGTAATCTTTAAATCTTGAAATCCTTGCAAACCAAGGTGTTTACATAAGCGGAATATCGTAGCTTCGGAACTATTCGTAACTTCTGCTAATTCAGTAATAGATTTATGTACAACATCTTGTGGATGTTTCAAAATATGTTCGGCAATACTTCGCAATTTCGGTGACAAACCGTTTAACGAAGCCTGAATCTTTCCAATTCCACTTCTTGTTCCAGGCATAGTATATCGTCCCCTTCCATCGTAGCTTTATCCAGTAAAAACCCAATTGGTGTGAGCTAATAATTAGCGGGAATAGACCCTCCACTAATTAAAGTTTCACTTTATTGTACCTAATTATTGAAAGAAGAAAAACCTTTATTCAGCTTTACAATAAACTTTTAATTGTTCCTATGTATTGTTTCATAATATGTGACACAATTATTCACACTTATTATTTCTCCCCGTGTTTCACTGCGTACAATGCAGCTTGCGTACGATCATCTACTTCCAATTTAGCTAAAACATTTGAAACATGTGTTTTCACAGTTTGTTCTGTAATATGAAGCTCTGCTGCAATTTCCTTATTACTTCTTCCTTTCGCAATTTCACGAAGTACCTCTTGCTCTCTTTTCGTTAACATCGAAAAATGGTTTTCTTTTTCCTTCTTAACTGCTGACCGTCCTAATAGTGCTGGTGTTACTTTCGGATGAAAATTCGTATTTCCTTGGTGTACTGCAATAATAGAAGTAACAAGTTGTTCAGGTTGCACTTCTTTTAATTGATAACCATCTGCTCCAGCTTCTAGTGCTGGTAAAACATAATCTTGCTCTGAAAAACTACTTAATATAAGTATCTTTATTGTTTCATCATATTGTTTTATTCGTTTTGTTGCTTCAATACCATCCATCTTCGGCATTGATAGATCCATTAATACTACATCTGGTCTTTCCGTTCGGACAAATGTTAATGCCTCTTCACCATTTTCTGCTTCCCCAACTATTTCAAATTCTTCTCTCGTTTTCAAAAAGAATACAAGTCCTCTTCGAACGATATGATGATCCTCAACTAGTAGTAATTTAATTTTCAACCTTCTTCTCCCCTTCAAACCGGCAATTGAATTTCAATTTTCGTACCCTTTTTCAGCTCAGTTTTTATTTGAAATGATCCCCTCATTAACTGAATACGTTCCTTCATACTTTTTAAGCCGAGCGCTGACTCTCTTACGTGATCTTGTATAAATCCTATTCCGTTATCCTCTATGTAAAAATACAGCTGATTATTTTCTATTTTCAAAAGAACATTTACCTTTTCACATGAAGCATGTTTTTTACAATTATGTATTGCTTCTTGACTAATACGCCATAAAACTTCTTCTATTTCATCTCCAATTGAAACCATTCCATCAATTCGAACTTCCACGTGAACCCCTAACAACTTTCCGTAATTTTTAATTGCTTCTGCTAAACCTTTCTCTAATCCTTCCGGTCTTAATTGCCAAATCAAAAGTGTCATCTCTTGTAATGCTTCCTGTGATAATTCTCCAATATAGCTCAACATCTCTTGCAAGTCTCTATCTTGTGTCATATTTAGAGTACCTTTTGCTGTTAGCATAATAGAAAATAACAATTGTTTTACTGAATCATGTAAATCACGTGCAAGTCGATTTCTTTCAGCTACCACTACGTATTTACGTTCTTTTTCCACTAACTGAATACGTTGTATTGTCGTTCCTATTTGAAATGCAATCGATTCTAATAATGCTAATTCTTCCTCTGAAAAATGTGTTTTTTGAGGAGAGGCGACATTTAATAGACCAAACTTCTCCGATCCAGATCTAAGAGGAATTGTCGCATGATGCGTAACATCTTCGGTATCTCCCCAATTACATTCAATCGCATCCTCTATTCGCTTACATTCAATAATATTTGTCGCTTTTTCCAATCTGCCATTTACAAAACGCTCTACACACCAGCAGTCTCCTTCACACATCGGCTTTTTCTCTTGCCACGTAAGAGCTGGTGGTAAGTTTTGATCTACAAGCATACGGTGCTTTCCACTTTCATCAATAAAAAAGATCCACCCTGTTTGTAAATTCATAACTTGTAACAATGTATGTAACACTTTTTCTAACATGTCTTGTAAATCTGTTGCTTCATTTAATAATTCAGCAATTGCTTTTAATGCTTCTAAACGATGCATCTCTTTTTCTTCAAAGTTCATTTTCATCACCAACTACCATTATAACATTAAGAAATTTCTAAATTCTACAAATAAAGAAAGAACTGAATTCCTTCAGCTCTTTCTTTATATCAAATCATTTTATTATTTTTATTCTATACAATGTTGGAAGCAGAATTTTTTTAACAAACTGTTCTACTTTAGCTGTCCGATAAAGATTGCCCACTGTGGATATGCTGTAAACTTTCAGTAGTAACAACCATATTGGCTGCTGGCATTTGTACTTGATTCTTATGGAACATAGACATTAATTCAAATCTTACTTGTCTAGAAGTTTCAAAATAATCTTCTGGCTTTATTAAACCTGTAATACAAAATTCATATCCAACGTATTTCAGATTCGGGTTTAAATCTGTAACACCAACATATTTAAATGGTTCAACAGCTTCATCATCTACTTTATAAAGACTTGGAGCCAATTTTTCATTACAATTAACACAAACTTCTTCTAACAATTCCTTTACTCTTGTAGGATCTTCCTGATAACTTACCGTAATCCGTTCAATTACTCGCATCCATCCTTTATTAAAATTTTGTATCGTTCTAATCTCTCCATGTGGTATGGTAAGGAGTTTTCCTGACCATTCACGAATTTGCATAAAACGAATACTAATTTCCTCAATCGTTCCTGAGTTTGTTCCGTTAAAAGTAACAAAATCGCCAACACGAAACTCTTTGTCCGCTAATCTCGCAAAGCCTAATATAACATCTTTCAACATCTGTTGTGCAGCAAAACCGATAACAACCCCTGCTATCCCTGCACCTGCAATGATACTTTTTATATCTACAAATTGGCTAATTAAATATATGATTAGACTGATGATAATAATATATCTAAAAATAGATCGAATCACACTTTGAATCGTTTGCTCTACCTCTTCATCAAAAAAGCTTGATTTCCTAAAAAACCAATCAATAATGCGATTTATTACAAAAGAAATAATGATCAGAACTAAAGCAAATAGTAAAAATCTTAAAAGCAAAAACTCCCGTACATAATTAAAAAATTCTTCAGTATACGTTAATAAACTCATCCATCCACTTCCTTAACTAATAAAAATTTCATACAAAACTGATTTATTGTAATACTTTTTGATTTCCTTAAAACTTGTTACACATCCTCCTATAAATATACCCTTTTTCATAATCTAAAGGGAGATTGCAATAGAATTTTTTATAAACGACTTTATTTTATGACCGCAATACTTCCATCAACAAAAAAGGAAATAATAATACCGCGCCGAATAGTTCATTTGAAAATATTTTAATTCGCGGAGGTTACTAACAATGGGCTATATCGAAGAACTAAGAGAAGTTATTGGATCAAGACCACTCAATCTAGCAGGAGTTGCTGTAGCTGTTTTCAATGAACAAGGACAAATATTACTTCAACAAAGACGAAATGGAATTTGGGGTGTCCCTGGTGGATTCGTTGAACTAGGTGAATCAACAGAGGAAGCAGGAAGACGAGAAGTGCTCGAAGAAACAGGGATTGAAATAGGAACTTTACAGTTAATAAGCGTATTTTCTGGAAAAGAATTTTTTGTGAAATTACCGAACGGGGATGAATTTTACCCTATAACGATCGCATATCTTTGCAAAGACCTTACAGGCGGTACGTTAAAAGCTGATGGAATTGAATCATTACATGTACAATTTTTTGATATAAATGCGTTACCAGAAAAAATAAGTCCGTTCCTAAAAAAACTAATCGAGCAAAATGTCGTTTCTATTTAAAAGTAAAAAAGAGACCTTTTTTAACGGCCTCTTTTTTCACTTCACTTCTGCGTTTAAACAAGATTTAAAATGTCCAAGTGCATATTCATGCCCTTGCGCATTAAAAGATGCAACCGCCTTTTCATAAACTACAATTTTAAATCCTTTATTATATGCATCTACTGCTGTATGAAGAACACAAATATCAGTACATACCCCTACAAGGTGAACCTCTTCAATTCCTCTTTCTCTTAACTTCATCTCTAAGTCTGTTCCTGCAAATGCACTATATCGTGTTTTATCCATGTAATATACATTCTCATCATTTTTATATGTTTCGTATACATCTTGTAATTCACCAAACAAATCTCTTCCATTTGTACCTGCTATATTATGAGGCGGGAATAATTTTGATTCAGGATGATATACATCATTCTCTTCATGTTTATCAATAGCAAAGACAACGTAATCTCCATTTTCAATATAATGCTTCGTTATATGTACAATTTCTTTTTCAATTTCTTGGCCTGGTTTTCCGCAAGTTAAAGCACCGTTTTCCGCTACAAAATCATATGTATAATCAATATTTATAAGAGCTCGTTTCATTACTATCTCTCCTTCTCCTGTTTCACAGTAAACAATAGAAAATTTGTTATTACGACATCGTATGTACTATTCGACATTTCAAATGAAATACCTACATTTTTCTTCTGAAAATTACCTTAGTCCGAGTTTATCATATAATAGATACACAATGGTAAAACAAAGAGCTCCTATTAATAAGTCATGAATTTGATAATTGAGCGTAACTTGAATAACCTCTTGTATCGTAAACCAAAATACTGTCATCACCATACTAATCAAGACGATACGAATACACCGATTCACATCTTCAACCTCTTTCTCTGGCATAGTAGTAATAAGTGATTTCTTCCTATTTAATCGTATTTGAAAACGAAACAAGTTATTCACTATTGCACACTCTAATCCAAACAAAAAAGCACACTACTGTTTGGAGTAATGTACTTTTTACACTTATTAAGATGCAGGTTTTGTCTCAAATGTTGCTTGATTAAAACTAATAACCTTTCCTTTCGGGTCATTATTTTCATACTGAACTGCAGTAATTGTATGACTACCTGTTTCAAGCGTCTTTTCTTTTAATTGTACTGTTGTCTGTGTTGTACTAGTTACTTGATGCTTATCTGCAAATACTTGATCTACAAATACGAATGTTTCTTTATCATTTTGAAAATTAGAAAGCTCTAATTCAACGTGTTGAATTAAAGTATCCTTTTTAATGAATACAGTTGGTATATTACCATTCTCAGAAGTACCATCTGGAGTAATAACTTTCACTTTTCCTTCTCCAACTGGCACTGCTCCTTCAGGAAATACAACTATATTCTCATTACTTGCGTTTACAACTTGTTCTTCCGGCTTTGATTGTGTACCCTCTTTTTCCTTTGGAGCACCACAACCAACTAATAACAATACAGACAATCCAGTGATTATGAATTTTTTCAAAATTCATCCCCCCTGTCATTTCATTATAATTTATTATACAAAAATAACTTTTAAATTTTAAGACTACTTTTAACACTTTCATGAACAAATAGAATCTTGCTCACGATTAATGTATCATACTTTCCTTAATAGAACATTAATTTTTTTTATGAAATAAATAGTAATTCCCTCTTATCTATCATTTTAACCTAACAGATTAATTACATACCTGTCCAAAATAAAAAGACATTGTTTATTCAATGTCTTTTTATTTTAGGCTTTAAAAAACAAACGTTGTAATCTCATCTACTTCTTTTCTTGGAAGTTTCTTCGGTTTATCCTTCGGAAAACCGAGTGAAATAACCATATTTATTTGTTTTTCAGACTCAATTTGTAAATATTGTCGTAGTTCATCTTGAGCTAATAATACAGGTCCTGTCATTGGGCAAGTACCAAGCCCCTTCGCATGTGCAGCCAACATTAAGTTTTGTGCCGCTAAACAGCTACTCTTAATTCCTTCTTCTTCCCAAACTGAATTTGGAACAAAAGCAATTGGATCAAATATCTTTTCACGAAACTTTGATTCATATGGCGTTGCCAAACATACGATTAATACTGGTGCCTCCGAGAAAGCTGTTGCATATGGTCCGAAAGAACGTGTAAGTAATTTCCCTGCTTTCTCTTCTCCGTTTTCTGCAGCTTTTGCCGCAAGTTTATGTAATGCATCCCATGTCATTTGTTCAATTTCTTTAATTTTTTCTCGATTCATAATGACCAAGAACTCCCAAGTTTGTGAGTTCGTATCACTCGGTGCATAACGAGCACAATCAATAATTTCTTTTATATCACTAGCGGATATTTCTTGTTCTGTGAACTTTCTAACACTTCGTCTACCGTGAATTACTTCTTTAAAATCTTCATAATTCATACATTAAATCCCCTTTTTACAGCGTTTTCAAATCTTGTCCTATGCTTGAATTATATCATGAAAAAAAGCTGGAGGAATACCAGCTTTTTTTCATGATATTAGTTCGTAACTTTAAACAAACTAATACTTTCTTCATATGCAACTTGGAGTCTCTTTGTAATTGGCCCTCTTTCGCCGTTTCCGAACTGCTCGTCACCAATTTGAACGACTGGGAATATTTCAAGTGGTGTCGCTGTGAAGAAGCACTCATCGGCCTCATATACTTCTTGAAGTGAAAATTCTCTTTCTTCTACTTCAATATGTAACTCTTTCGCTAATGTAATAACGTAGTGACGTGTAATGCCGTGTAGAATGAAATTGTCAGCCGGATGTGTAATCAATTTATTATTTTTCACCATAAAGAAATTTGAATGACACCCTTCCGTTACAATTCCATCTCGTACTAATATCGCTTCTTGATAGCCTTGTTCATTTATTTTATTTTTAATCATGATATTAGGAAGAAGATTTAATGATTTTATATGGCAAAACTTCCATCTTATATCTTCTTCTACTGTTACCTTGATTCCCGCTTCCATTGAAGCAACTGGTCTTGGAAACGAAACAAGATTTGCAAAATATGTCGGTTGTAAGTCTGACTCATATACATGATTACGTGGTTGAGCCCCTCTTGATATTTGCAAATATACATTCCCATCTTCTTGAAATTGATTTTTTTCAATCATTTGATGTAACTCTTCCACCAACTCTTCCTTCGTAAACGGTGGAATTAATTTTATTTCTTCCATAGAATGAAAGAATCGTTCCAAATGTAAATCTAATAGATGTGGTTTCCCATCATATAGTCTAAATACCTCGTATATACCGTCACCAAATTGAAAGCCTCTCTCCTCTAATGGAATCATCGGTTGTTCTTCCTTCGTATTTACAATTCTCCCGTTAAACAAAATCCAATCTTTATGAGTAGCTTTCATTTATTCCCACTCCTTTATTCCATGATTGTTTTAATTGTACAACTTATCCACACTCAAAAGAAGGAATTTTCTGTATTTTTATAAATAAAAAAGTACATCACCCATTTAAAGTGATGCACTCGATTATTCATTTACTTCAGAAAATATTTTTCAATATCATCTAACATAAGGTTTGCAGCTACAATACCACCTGCTGTATTCCAAATCACTTCATCTACTTGGAATACTTTATTATCTTTAGAAGCCTGTAACTGCTTAAATAGTGGATCTTCTGTCCATTCTTTCGCTAACGTGTTTCCTTCATTATTTTTATCCGCATCTTTATCCGATGTGAAATAGAATAAATAGTCCCCGTCCATATTTGGAATTTGCTCTTTTGTAATTCCTTTAATTGCAAATTCATCTTTATCTTGTAATGGTGGCCGTTTAAATCCAATATCATTTAATACAACGCCTGAGAATGAATTTTTTTGATATATACGAACATCACCAGGGACGAAGCGAATAATTGAAACTTTAGAATTAATTTTATCGCCTAATTGTTCTTTTATTCCTGCAATACGCTTTTTATAATCATTAAGAGCATTTTGTCCTTCTTTTTCTTTATTTACAGCTTTTGTATAAAGTGTAAAGTTTTCTTTCCAATCACCGCGTAATGTTTCAGCATATACTGTTGGCGCGATTTCTTTTAACTGCTCGTATATTTTTTCGTGACGCATTTTATTTCCGATAATTAAATCCGGCTGAAGCTTCATTACTGCTTCTAAATTAATGTCACGCTCAGTTCCTACTACTTTCGTATTTTTTAACTCTTTCGCTACATGAGGATACCATTTATCGCCAGCTCTTGGTTTTGTCGTTCCAACTGGTGTTACTCCAACAGTTAAAAGTGCCTCAGCGCCCTCATTTGTTAAAACAACAACTCTTTTTGGCGTACCATTTACTGTCGTTTCGCCCATTGCATGCTTTATCGTATATGAATCTTTTGCTTTAGCTGATGTATCATTTTCTTTCTTTTCTTCTTTACTACACCCTGCGATTATGATTGTTAGTAGCATAATGCAAAATATAAGCATATTTTTAGTGCGTATCATAAGTCCTCCTAGTTGAAATTGATTATCATTTACTTTTTAAAGAGTAATGTATATCTCATACATTGTCAATAGATATATCAGAAAACTTTTTCAATATATAATTTAGACCTCATTTTTATTCAAAATATTTTGCACTTATTTACTGCTCATATTATTTAACCGTAACATGTGAAAAATAAGTGGACATAAGAAAGTAATTGTCATTCCAGTCAATACATAACGTAAATAATACATATCAGGTATTACTTTTTTAATAGGAGCTGTACCATTAACAAGATACTAAGACCCAATACTGTTTTTGACACTTGTATTTTTAAATTATTAGTTTCATTCATTTTAATAAAATGATTTTCTAGCATGATACCAATTGTAGAACCTGTCAAAACTCCTAGCAATTTAAAATTATCTATTTGGTCCGTCAAAAAATACATAATAAGTGAAACTACCAATACAATTCGTTGTAACAATATAAATTTCCTATCACTTAATTCCACTGTTACTTTCGTATATAAATAAACAACTATGACACTAATTAAAACGGCACCTATTATATCACTGAGCCAATGTACACGTAAATATAGACGAGAAGTAGCAATAAATATAATAAAAATAATTCCAATGATCCAAATGATTCTCTTTTTACATAAAATCATGAATGAGCCCCAAAATGTTGTCGCTAACTGGACGTGCGTACTTGGAAAAGAATAACTTGCGACTGATTTTTCATATAAAGCTTGAATTCCGTCATATGTATACGGTCTTGGGATTTTCATAAATTCTTTTGCCATTATCCCTATATATCCAGAGAAACAAAGCATAACAATCATATGAAATGCTTTTCTTTTAGAAACGCACCAATATAAAATCGAAATTACAACTAAATACAACGTTTCATTTGCAATACTGGATATAAGTTTAAAAAATGTTGTAAGTACACTTTCTTCCAGACTGGTCATCCATTCAAGAAATAACATATCAATATTATACATAAAAAACGATACCTCCAAAAAAAATCCTTTTACTATTTGTCAGCACTTAATATAAACTAGTTGATTAACATTTCAAATTTATACACCCATTTACGTTACAGATTAAGAATACATAGTACCACATACTAAAAACAGATAATATGTTATATCCTCTAATCATTTTTATAAATTTTAATGAAATTTTGAGCTTTATATACAAAGCCATTACAATTACAAATAAAAAAACCGCCTTATGTAAGGCGGTTTCTATCATTTTTCTTTAACCAATTTAAAATAAATATATACGATTGATAGTGAATATAACGCATGCAAAATAAAAGAAATAAAAGGGCTATTCCAGTGGTACTATACAGCAAACCGAACTTTAAAAAAATATTTAAAAGCGGCGGAAAGTTCGTTATGTTTTGTAATGTAATAAGCATACAAAATAAAAGGAAAAACACAGGCGCATATTGTAATTCATACGGCTTTCTCTTCTTATTCATTCTTTTTCGAATAAACATATGGCTTAGCTCTGCCGCTAAAAAACACACTCCAATTAATACAAGTCCAGAAGTCATCGTCATACATCCACCTGCCTTATATTTATCCTGCATAAGTACTCATCGTTATATTTTCTTCACATATATTCCATCTTCCTCATTAAAACCAAAGCTCTCAATGAAAGATTTTGCTTGTTCTGTTAATTCCGTTTGTAATACCTTTATCTCTTTCACATTTCTTTCTTTCATCATCGTTTCAAATGTAAAATACGTATTTGTTCCATAACCGTAACTTTGATAATCAAAGTGAATAATTAGCTGAGATAGAATCGCACTCTCCTCTTGAACACGATAATCTATTACACCAATATATGTATCATCGACTTTCACACAATACTGTACTTCTTTCTCACTTAAACTATGTGAGCGAAACATTTCTTTAACAACGCTTTCATTTTCTACAGTAACTTTCTCAAACGTAATCATGTGTTGTCCATCCTTTTACTATTATTGTATCAATAATGCGTCCTATTTATGAAAAAAACCTTAAGACCATATGCGATCTTAAGGTTTTTCTAATTAAACTAAGCTATACGCACGTTTCGTTTCTTCGTGGAACTTATTCGTATCGTATTTATGCTCAACATAAATTTGGTGCCATACCATAAACGCAAGTACAGTCCAAATTTTACGGCTATAATCGCCTTTATCTGCACAATGTGCTTCCAGTAAGTTTAATACATACTGTTTGTCGATTAAATGCTCTGTTTTACTCTCGTTTATAATATTGATAGCCCAATCATGCATTTCGTCTTTTAACCAGTGACGAATTGGTACTGGGAATCCAAGTTTCTTACGATCTAATACGTGATCTGGAACGATTCCGCGTGCTGCTTCACGTAAAATAGCTTTCGTAGTTCCGTTAGCAATCTTTAATTCAGTTGGAATTTTAGATGCAACATCGAATACTTCTTTATCTAAGAACGGTACACGAAGTTCTAATGAGTTTGCCATTGTCATTTTATCAGCTTTTAATAAAATGTCACCGCGTAACCATGTGAACATGTCAATGTACTGCATTTTGCTTACATCATCATAATCTTTAATTTCGTTATACAATGGTTTCGTGATATCCATATAGTTAACACTTTCATTGTAATACTTCATTAATTCCGCTTTCTCTTCTTCACGGAAGATTTTCGCGTTTCCATAGTAACGCTCTTCAATTGGCGTACATCCACGCTCTAGGAAGCTCTTTCCTTTAAAGCCTTCTTTCAGAGCACCACTTAATGCTTTTAGGACGCTCTTTCCTGGGCTAGGAATGTAAGAGAACATTTTTAGTGAGTTTGGCTCACGATAAATGTTATATCCACCAAATAGCTCGTCTGCACCTTCACCCGAAAGAACAACTGTTACATGCTTACGTGCTTCTTTTGCAACGAAGTACAATGGTACAGCTGCTGGATCTGCTAAAGGATCATCCATATGCCAAATGATTTTTGGGAACTCATCCATAAACTCTTTCGCTGAAATGAATACGTTATGGTTTTTAACGCCTAATTTCTCAGCAGTTTCTTTCGCAACATCAACTTCACTGAAACCACGTTGCTCAAAACCAACAGAGAATGTCAATAGGTTCGGATTCATTTCTCTTGCAATAGAAGCGATAATAGATGAATCGATACCACCAGATAAGAATGAACCTACTGGTACATCACTACGCATATGCACTTTTACAGAATCATATAGCACATCACGAATCGCTTGGATATGCTCCTCTTTCGTTGCACTTGAAGCATTGAAATAAGGTTTCCAGTAGCGATGGATTTCCATCTCTTTACCGATTTCTTTTACGAAATAATGACCAGGCTCGATTTTGTTAACATCAATTGTTAATGTTTCTGGCTCTGGACCATATTGGTACGTAAAGTAATGTTGCAGTGACGTTGGATTAACGCCTTTATCTTCCATCACATGCATAATACTTTTCTTCTCAGATGCGAAGAATGTAGTATCACCCTGTTGTGCGATGTATAAAGGTTTAATACCGAAGTGATCACGTGCACCGAAAAGTTTCTTCTCTTCACGATCCCAAATCATAAATGCAAACATACCACGAAGATAGTCTACACATTTTTCTTTCATATGTGCATACAATGCAATGATAACTTCTGTATCAGATTGCGTTGCAAACGTTGCACCTTTTTCAAGTAACATTTCACGTAATTCTACATAGTTGTAAATTTCACCATTAAAAATAATTACATATCGATCATTTTCATAAGTTAGCGGCTGATGTCCTGCCTCTAAGTCAATGATACTTAAACGGCGGAAGCCAAATTGTACATGTTCATCACGAAAATATCCTTCGTCATCTGGACCGCGGTGGAAAATCATCGTGTTCATATTTTCAAATTGATGTTTTTCTGCTTCTGAAAACTCTCTAGGGTTTTCACATAAACATCCTACAAAACCACACATACTTCTTACCCTCTTTCAGTTTTCATTCTGTCTCTATACTACTATATCAACCCTATTTATACTAGCATAATCAACTGAATATGGCGACCAAAAACTATAAAAAAATCACTCCATTTCACATTTTTAACAATTTTTTATGAAAACATGAAAACTAGGCACTCACCTTTCTCCGCTTTTGTCATATGATATTGCAAATTGATTTCTAGGAGGGAATACCATGAGTGAAGAAAAAAAAGACTCTTCTCGCCCACCGGTTCGCAATTATTTAAAGCAAATTGATGATTTCTTCGAGCAAACACCACTTCGTAATGTAATCGCTGATTTAAATCATTTTTTCCAAAAAGGAAACCGTTTATTAACATTCCCTGTAGATTTATATGAAGTTGGTGAAGAACTCGTTGTTACAGCTGAACTACCAGGTATACAAAAAGAACAAATTCAAATTGAAATACAAAGTGAATACTTAAAAGTCTCTGTAAAAGAAGAGATACTAGAAGAAGCTGAAGAAGAAACATCTCATAACTATTATCGCCGGGAACGCTCCATTTCAGAAGCATCAAGATTGATTAAATTACCGTACTCCATTAATAAAAAAGCAGCGAAAGCTTCGTATCAAAATGGCGTATTAGAAATTCGAGCACCAAAACTTCCACAGCAACATGATATTTTATCCATAGACTAAGGTAAAAAAAGAAGGGTGCTTTGCACCCTTCTTTTTAATCCACTAATCGCTTCATATCACGTATAATGTCTTCGTACGGCGTATTACTAATGCCACTATACTTTTTCATTACTTTTCCGTTTTGATCAATTAAATAAAATGACGTACCATGTATCACTTGACCATTTTCAGGTTTATCTACAAGTGATTGGAAATTATCTTTTGAAAACTTTGTAATATCTTCTAACGAATAGCCCGTTAATAAATTCCAGTTACTAGTATCCTCTGTAAACTTTTGAATGAAAGCCTTCAAATTCTCCGGCTTATCAAGGTCTGGATCTACACTAAACGAAACAAACTGAACGTCTAATTTCTCTTCTTTTGCCATCTTTTGCAGTTTTGCCATATTAGCAGTCATTGGCGGACAAACTGTTTGACAGTTTGTGAACATAAAATCTGCAACCCAAACTTTCCCTTTTAAATCTTTTGTGCCAAATGGCTTTCCATCTTGATTTGTAAATTGGAAAGTTTCTAAATCCCAATTCAATGGTTTACGAAGCTTTGAACCTGATCCACTACATCCAGCAAGTACAAAGAGACAAAATACAACCATAAGACCAATTACTTTTTGATAACGCTTCATTTATAAACCTCTTTTCTCTATCCTAAATTTAAATAGGTTATGTTTATCATAACAAAAGTTAACACTACGAGAAAATTGTTTACTACATTTGTTCACGAAATCGTACGAATTTACGTATGTTACTTCTTTATTTCAAGCGAATTACTAGACAAAATATATTTTTTCACTATTATTTCTCTACATAGAAGTTGCAAAACTAATTTTATTGGTGCTTTTGTAAATACCTACCCCTATTTTTTTACAATTACTTAAACATTCATCCATGTTATACACTGTATTCCTTAACAACATTTCGGTACAATACAATTACAACGATTTTAAATGAGGTGATGTTCATGGCAAAGCGCTATGAAAATATGGATAATGTTAGCACAAAAAAATCAATTCGCTCTTTTTTACGCTGGCGTAAAGAACGAAAGCAAAACAAAAAAGATTTTTCTTTCTTAGTAGAACAATCACCCGTTAAACAAAGTGCATTTTTGCAAAGTAATGTTGAAAAAACGACTGTCACATGGATTGGGCATTCCACTTTCCTTATCCAAACGAATGGACTTAATATATTAACGGATCCAGTATGGGCCAATAAATTAAAGCTAGTTCCAAGACTTACAGAACCTGGACTTTCTATAAAAGAACTACCTAAAATTGATATTGTCCTTCTTTCACATGGTCATTATGATCATTTAGATTTTTCAACACTTCGCCAACTTAACGATGACGTATTATACTTAGTACCCATTGGGCTAAAAAAATTATTTACTCGTAAAAAATTCAACAATGTAGAAGAGTATAAATGGTGGGAAAGTACGACTATTGATGACGTTTCCTTTCACTTCGTCCCTGCTCAACACTGGACGAGAAGATCATTATTTGATATGAATACTTCTCACTGGGGTGGCTGGATTATTAAGAATGACAATATGGAGGAAACCATTTATTTTTGTGGAGACAGTGGCTATTTCCAAGGTTTCAAAGAAATTGGTAAACGCTTTTCCATTGATATTGCTCTTATGCCAATTGGTGCTTATGAACCAGAATGGTTTATGAAAGTATCTCATGTTTCACCTGAAGAGGCAGTGCAAGCTTATTTAGATTTAAACGCTACGCATTTTATTCCAATGCATTACGGAGCTTTTGCACTCGCCGATGAAACACCCCGCGAAGCAATAACTAGACTTCGAAATAATTGGAATTTGCGTATGTTACCGTGGGAGCAACTGCATGTACTCTTCTTAGGTCAAACTTTCACTTATAATAGCGTAACAAATGATACGCAAGTGAATGAAAAAATTGAAACGTTACATGTATAACTGAGCTACTTATTTTCTATAACTAACATATAATATAGAAAATTATAAAGGGTGCTTTCTATGAATAAATATTTACAGACACGCTATATCATTAGCGGTAGTGCCTGTATAGCCCTACTTATTTCTTACTTTCTATTTACATAAAAAAGCTACTTGAAATATATTTTCAAGTAGCTTTTTTATTACTCTGCTAAATACATAAATCCGATTGCACCCGGACCTGTATGAGTACTAATAATAGGCGTTGTATAGAAAATTTCTGATTGAGCAAACCCACTCACTTTTTCAACCGCCTCTTTTACACTTTCAGCTAAAGGAATTGCTTTCGCATGTGGAATTGCTACAGCTTTTACAACTTTTCCAGCTGTATCTTCCTCAAATAACTTAGCTAACGTTTTTACAATTTGGCCTTGGCTACGCACTTTCGTTACAGGGTTATAAACACCATCTTCAAGGCTAGCAATTGGCTTTATATTAAGCAGTGAACCGATAAATGCTTTTCCTTTACCGATACGCCCACCCTTCACTAAGTTCTCCAATGTATTTACTACTACATATAAACGAGTATTCTTTCTCACTTCATCTACACGTTTTAAAATTTCTTCTAGTGAGCGTCCTTCATTTGCCATTTTCGCAGCTTCAATTACTTGATATGCTAAAGCATGTGTAATAAATTGCGAATCAACAACTGTTACTTTTGTATCAGTCATTGATGCAGCACTATTTGCAGTTGCCACAGTACCACTCATTCCACTTGTCATATGAATGGAAAGTACTTCACTTCCATCTTCACCTAGCTTGTCATACATTTCTACAAATGTACCCATTGCTGGTTGTGATGTTTTTGGTAGTTCCTCTGATTTAAGCATTTCTTCAATAAATTCATCCGGTTGTAGATCTACGCGATCTAAATATGTTTGTCCATTTACAGAGATTGATAATGGTAGAACATGAATGTCATACTTATCAATTACCTCTTGTGATAAATCTGCCGTTGAATCTGTTACAATTTTAATTTTTTGCATATTATATTCTTCCCTTTCCAATACGCTCTCCCTGTTATTATACTAGTATTCCCATTGCTTTCAACAATTTGGAACGAAATTTCATCAAATTAATTATATTTTTATATCTAAATCGAAAAAGACAGAGTTTCTAACCCTGTCTCTACTCTATATCATGCATTTTTTTCAAGAGTATTTGTTTTATATACATTTAAATAATCATTCCACTTCAAACAATTTTGTAAATATTCACGGAAAGAATACGAAAATCTTGGGTGCTTTTGTTTTTGAATTTTTGCAATAAATAATTGAAGACGAGACTGAATTAGAAACGATAATGGATGCTGCGCCTGTAGGACAGGGATTTCAAATATTTTAATACAATCCCCTGTTGAATGAGTGAAATAAAAACTTTTCGTAATCACAATATCAATCCTCTTTTTCATTGGATTTTGAACTTTCTCTACTTTACGCTGTAACACGTGTTTAAAGTGGAGACTCCTATGAATACAACAGTATCCTTAGACAGTCCCTTTAATCCTTATAGTTTGAAGATTTATCCTCTATTCATCTCCACCTAATCCATCCCCCATCCTAAATATCCGTTAAGACAGGAATCTCATTATCCGTAAATTACTTAATACATTCAGTATAAACTTATAAAAGCGCAAAGTTTGTCTAAATTTTGGAGATTCTATAATTTTTTTCTTCTATATATTGTATACGTTTATAGCTAGAGTATAACAAATAAATAAAAAAAGTGCCTTTATAACGAGGCACTTTTCGACTGAATTTCTTCTCTTTTCTTTTTGCGCTTAGTAACAATCTTTGATAGAGCGATACTAATTTCATAAATACAAATAAGTGGGACAGCTACTAAACTGTGTGATAAAAAATCAGGAGGTGATATACACGATGCAATGATAATCAATGCTACGTATGCATACCTTCTTATTTTTATGAGAAATTCCGCCGTCAACAATCCAATACTTGTTAAAAACATTACAACTACAGGTAATTCAAAAATTACAGCAAATGGAACTGTTAAATTAAGAACAAAATGAAAATACTTTTCTGTCGTAAACATCGTATTAAACATTTCGTTACCTATCGTAGTTAAAAAATGAAATAAAAACGGCATTACAACGAAATATCCAAAACATAAACCAGCAATAAATAATATGGACAATACTGGTATATACATCAATGTCATCTTTTGTTCATTTGGATGTAAACCCGGTTTTACAAATAACCAAATTTGTATAGCAGCAAAAGGAATTGTACAAACGATAGCAAATACTGTAGCAATCGAGAAAAAAATCCACAATACATCACTCGGTCCCAGAACTGTTAACTTCATCGGCAAGTCTTTTACGAGCCAAAAATATATATCCTTCGTAAAAGTAAATCCAATAATTAAAAATAGTACAAATGATAAGACTGTATATATTACTCGTTTACGAAGCTCAACAATGTGTTCTACTACGCTCATTTCTTGATCTTCCATCTCGTTCACCACACTTTATTTATCCATTACAAGGAAAATCCATTACATTTTCTCCTTCTTTTCCTTCTCTTGAAATGCGTCATCTGTCAATTCTTTCGTTGATTTTTTAAACTCTTTTAACGTTTCCCCTAAAGCCTTTCCGATCTCCGGCAATTTTTTAGGCCCAAATAAAATGAGTACAGCTACTAAAATTAAAATTAACCCTGGAAAGCCAATATTTGAAAACATTTCTCCATCCCCTTTATTAGTAGATTCCTTGTCCTACTATTACATAATTTTATTTTGTCAAAAAAGTTTGAAAACGTCAACAAATCCATTGCCTTTTGTCAAAAAAATTCAAAAATATAATCAATTATACAAATTTCATTTTCTATTGCCCTTGTGTATGATATGGTAAGGGAAACGACATATTATTTTATGATAGTAGAAAGGATTTGCATTATGACTGAAAAAATGACACGAATGACGCAGTTTGTTAAAGAAGAAATTGCAAATGCAATTACACATGGTATCGGTGCCATTTTAAGCATCCCTGCCTTAATTATATTGATTATTCACGCCTCTAAGCATGGTACCGCATCTGCTGTAGTTGCATTTACGGTTTATGGTGTAAGCATGTTCTTACTGTACTTGTTTTCAACATTGCTACACAGCATTCACCATCCAAAAGTAGAAAAATTATTTACTATACTAGATCACTCAGCCATTTACTTATTAATCGCTGGCACATATACTCCTTTTTTACTTATTACACTTCGCGGAATATTAGGCTGGACGTTACTCGCTATTATATGGACACTAGCAATCGGGGGTATCGTCTTCAAAATCTTCTTTGTACGTCGCTTTATTAAGGCATCAACGTTATGTTATATCATTATGGGATGGCTTATAATCGTTGCCATTAAACCACTTTATGAAAATCTAACTGGACATGGGTTTTCACTACTTTTAGCGGGCGGAATTTTATATTCTGTAGGGGCTATATTCTTCCTTTGGGAAAAGTTGCCTTTCAATCATGCCATTTGGCATCTTTTCGTCTTAGGTGGTAGTGCGATGATGTTCTTCTGCGTACTCTTTTACGTCTTACCTACAGCATAATAAAAAAGGTTTCAGCTTATATCAAGCTGAAACCTTTTTTATTACTTATGTAATTGTGATGCGATAACTTCCTGTGTATGCTTCGTTAACTCTTTAATATCCATATTCGCATACTCTTCAGGTGTAATCGGCTTAGAAATTGTTACTGTTGCACGAGCTGGTTTCATTCGGTTTCCATTCGCTTCAAACATTTTATATGTCCTATCTAATGTTACAGGTAAAATTGCTACACCAGATTTTACTGCAAGGTGAAAACTTCCCGCTTTAAACTCTCCAATTTCGCCACCCTTACTTCTTGTCCCTTCTGGGAAAATTACGATAGAATGTCCATTCTTTAATAGCTCAATTCCATCTTTAATTGCTTGAAGTGATTGACGACGATCGCTACGATCCATAAATACACAATTCATAAGTTCCATCCAAGTTGGTACAACTGGAAACTTTTTAATCTCTGCTTTTGAAACGAATCCAATTGGTTTATTTAAGTAACCTAGTAAAATAGGGATATCCATATTACTCTGATGATTACTTACAACTAGTACCGGCTTGTCTTTCGGGACATTTTCAAGTCCTTTAACTTCTACTGCCCCACCAGCTACACGTACCATTTTCTTACCAAACCAATTTGTCGTTTTGTACACAGCATTATCTTTTTCTTGTGGCGACATCGTATTTACTTGTCTTTTAAGACGCCACATTCTCGGTGTAATCGCTATTACGATTAAAATTAAATAAAAGATTTTAAAAAACGTTTGAATCATACAGAACCCCCACCTATTATCATTCCGACCTTCATTATACTAGACAAACGAAGGAAAAAGAAGAAAAAATGTCCAAACAGCAAGTGTTTGGACATTTTTAAGTATTCTATATTAGAAACGTTTTGCTAATTCACGAGCATTAGCAATTGCTGCTTCTTTAATTTCTGGTGCTTTTTCAGGATTTGCATTCATACCTTCAACTGCAATATATTCAGTATCGTTTACACCGATGAATCCTAATACTGTTTTTAAGTGATTGCGACCGAAGTCTACAGCTGCATATGCTCCTTCAGAATAAACGCCACCTGTAGCTTGAATGTGAAGTGCTTTTTTACCTTCTAATAAGCCAACTGGACCATTTTCAGTATATTTGAATGTTTTACCCGCGATTGCTAAGTTATCTAAGTATGCTTTTACTACTGGTGGATAGCTAAAGTTCCACATTGGAGTTACGAATACATAACGATCTGCATGCATAAATGTTTCTAAGTTTGTGTTCATTGCTGCAACTTTTTGTTGTTGAGCTTCAGTTAAAGTTTCAAATCCTTCACCTGCTGCAAATTTACCCCAAGCAGCAAATACATCTGCATCAATTGCTGGTACAGTAGTATTGAATAAATCAACTGTTACAACTTCGTCTTGTGGATGCTCGTTTTTATAAGCTTCGATGAAAGCTTCTCCTACTGCCATTCCGAAAGAACCTTCTGCTGAATTTGGATTTGCTGTGATAAATAGTACTTTTGTCATTGTATTCTCTCCCTTTTCTCTCTTTACCTTTAATTCAAGATTATTTTTTTAAAAGTTAATAACTTACCTTATGTAAGTATAATACGAAAAGTTTTAATTAATGTCAATAAAAAATAGCTACTTTTTTTTCGTAAGTTAATGATTTATTTTGTTTCTTTAAAATTAATTATATAGATATTAAGAATTTTTTCATACAAAAAGGCTACCTCTACAAATTATAGAGATAGCCTTTTATTACATATTATTTTTGAAAAACATGTTTCACTTTTTCAGCTGGAATATTACTTCCACCTCTACCTTTTACATCTTCAATCATCATTGTAATGACCATGTCTGGTGAATTTAAATCAAATGCAGCGAACCAACCTAGTTCTTTTCCTTCAGTCTCTTTTGATACTTTTAATTCCGCTGTACCTGTTTTCCCAGCAAGAGTCATGCCATCAATTTTAGCAATTTTCCCTGTACCATCTGGATCATTAATTACTTTCGTCATAGCAGTTTTTAATATATCCTGATTGCCTTTTGAAATGACATTCTCTTTCCAAACTTTTGGTTGCTTATCTGTTTTAATAATGTATGGAGAAGGTATGTTTCCATCATTAACAATTGGTGCGTACGTTAATGCTAGATGGAGTGGCGTCATTAATACTTGCCCTTGTCCATAACCTGTGTCTGCCATTTGAATATCATTTTTAATACCATCATTGGCGATTTTAGAAGCTGGGAATCCATATTCAATTGGTAATTTCTCATCGAATCCGAATTTTTTCGCTTCACTCATAAATTTATCTTTTCCGATTTTCAAAGCTTCTTGTGCGAAATAAATATTATCCGAGTATTTCATCGCCTTATCAAAATCAACCGGATTTGCATCTTTTACACGCGTTACATAATAATTACCCCAAGAAGAATCTTTTGTCCATTTTAATCCTTCAATTTTCAACTCTTCTTTTGGATCAATTGTTTTCGTTTCAAGACCGATTGCAGCTGTAATAGGCTTAAATACAGATCCTGGAACTGATAATTGTGTAAATCGATTCGTCATCGGTTTCTTCGGATCACTATTTACCGCATCACGTTGCGCTTTTGACGCCCCTCTTGCGATCGTATTTGGATTATACGCTGGCGTGCTCACAAGTGCAAGTGTTTCTCCAGTCTTTGGATTAATTGCTGCACTTGATCCTACCTCATTTTTCATTTCATTATAAATTTCGTCTTGAACAGCACTATCAATCGTTAAAGTTACATTTTCCCCATCAACAGCATCTGTTTTGGCTAAATTTTTAATTTCTTTTCCTTGTGCATCTTCTACAAAGACACGGCCGCCTTTTTTACCACGTAGCTTTTCTTCCAGTACTTGCTCTAAACCAGCTTTACCTACTGGATCATCAGCTTGATAGCCTTTCTTTTGTAGCGTTTTTAAATCTTCAGCATTCACTTTTCCAATATAACCAGTAAGATGTGCTGCTGCTTCTCCTAATGGATATGAACGAACATTTACTGGTTTTGTTGCAACACCCGGTAAATCTATGTACGTATTTTGTGTTGCTCCTTCAGGCAATATTCCCATTGGTACTAGGTAATTTGGTTTTACCCATTTAGCTGCTAGTTTTTGATCAATTTCTTCTACAGACATATTTAACAACTTCGCTACCGTTTCTTTCGTTTGCGGAGCAGCATCCCCTAGCTGTTCAGGAATCATTCCGATTTCAGAGGCTTTACCATTTACCGCAAGATATTTACCGTTACGGTCATATATTTCTCCTCGTTTTGGTTGCGTCGTTTGCATGCGCACTTTACTATCTTTCGTCATGCCTGGGAATATGAAATCAGGAGTCCAATCTACTTTCCAAGATTCTTTATCTCCATCTTTTTCTTTCACCATTTTTGCTTCATGGCCAAAAGTGATTTTACCACCCACTGTATCCATGCTTACTTTAAAAGGGACAGGACCTTCATCTTTTTTATCTTCTTTTACTTCCCCTGTTTCTACTTTTAAATCTTTCACTTCAATGCCAGAATAAATTTTTTCATATTTCTCAGTGAACTCTTTCTTTGAAATATCTTTTTTTGCCTTTTCTGATAATTGATCATACATTTCTGCAAATTTTTGTTTATTCCATGCTTTTGCATATGTATCAAATGCTTCTTGTGGTTTTTCTTCTTTACCACATCCAACTAACATGAATGTTAAGCAAAGAAAAAGAATCCCCCATATCTTTCTCAATCGATTCTCCTCCTTTTTCTACACAAATACTTTAGAAAATTTTAGCATTTTTACATGCATCTTTCATTATAGCACTATCGAATGTCATCTATAAACTCATATTGATGAATACAAATAAAAAGATTGATGTGAATTTTCACATCAACCTTTATTATTATTATTGCTGCTTCTCATATACATGGTAATAGTACGTATAAGGATTTTTTTCATCTGTTAAACCTTTTTCTACAAAAACTTCTTTCCAATTTGTCATATCGATTTCTGGGAAGAATGTATCTCCTTCAAATGCATGATGGATTTTTGTTATATATAACTTGTCTACGTAAGGTAAAAAGAGATCATAAATTTGCGCCCCGCCAAAAATAAAAATTTCCTCTTCATTTTTGCATAGCTCAAACACTTCTTCTACAGAATGTGCTACTTCACAGCCTTCCACATGATATCCTTCATTACGAGTTACAATAATATTACGTCTTCCAGGCAGTGGTCTACCAATCGCTTCATAGTTCTTTCTGCCCATAATAAGCGGATGACCCATCGTTGTTTTTTTTACATACTGTAATTCACTCGGTAAACGCCAAGGTAAATTATTATCTTTACCAATTACTCTATTCTCGTCCATTGCGACCATAAATGAAACTATCATCTTTTCATCTCCTCTACAATTACACTGCAACCGGTGCTTTAATTGCTGGGTGTGGATCATATCCTTCAATCGTTAAGTCTTCCATTTCAAAATCGAACACAGATTTCACATCTGGATTTAATGTAAGTTTCGGGAATGGACGTGGTTCACGTGCCAATTGCTTTTCTATTTGCTCAAAATGATTTGTATAAATGTGTGCATCTCCAATTGTATGAACAAATTCACCCACTTCAAGACCACATTCATGTGCAATTAAATGTGTTAGTAATGAATAACTTGCAATGTTAAATGGAATTCCAAGGAATATGTCACCACTTCTTTGATATAGCTGACAAGAAAGTTTGCCATCTGCTACATAAAATTGGAATAGCGTATGACAAGGCGGTAATGCCATACTTGGTACATCTTCAGGATTCCAAGCGGAAACAATTAGGCGACGTGAGTCTGGCGTTTTTTTAATCATTTCAATTACATCTTTTAATTGATCAAGCGTCTCACCAGCTGTCGTTTTCCAAGCACGCCACTGCTTTCCGTATACGTCACCTAAATAACCATATTTATTTGAGAAATCATCATTTTCTAGAACGTTCTTTTTAAACAATTCCATTTGCTCATCGTACTGCACTTTAAATTCCTCATCTTGTTGTGAGCGAAGACCGAAATCAGTCATGTCAGGACCAGTATACTCGTCGCTTTCTACCCAGCTCTTAAATGCCCATTCATTCCAAATGTTATTATTATGCTGCAATAAATAGCGAATATTTGTATCACCTTTCATAAACCAAAGCAATTCACTTGCTACAAGGCGAAACGGCACTCTCTTTGTCGTTAATAAAGGAAAACCTTTACTTAGATCAAAACGCATTTGATAACCAAATACAGATACAGTTCCTGTCCCTGTACGATCTTCTTTCTTCGTACCGTGCTCCATTACATGACGGCATAAATTTAAGTATTCATTTTCAGCATGTTTCATATGTAGAAAAACCTTCTTTCAATCTTATATGGAATTTATCATAACATGAAAAACAGCAAATTTAATAATCTTGATTAATAAAATTTATTTCAGTAATTCTTACAAAATTATTAACTTTCCATAATTAAAAAGGTTTTCATTTTCTATTACCGAAAGTATAGGGCGGTAGGGAAAAATTTATATTTGGAGGTTAGAAGTATGTCTAAAATTGAAACTCCTGTAATGACTACTTTACAAACGACAGTTGAAAAAATGATGAAGGATTTAAATGTTCCTGGAGTTGCTGTAGCTATTATAAAAGACGGTGAAGTTATTATTTCAGAAGGTTTCGGCTATCGTAATTTAGAGACAAAAGAGCCTGTTACACCGAGTACTCGGTTCGCAATCGGTTCCTCAACAAAAGCTTTTGGCACACTTTCATTAAGTTTATTAGCACAGCAAAAAAAGTTTAATTGGGATACTCCTGTCCAGTCTTATATACCAAACTTCTCTTTATCTGAACTACTTGCTAGCTCACAAGTTACAGGACGAGATTTAGCTTCTCATCGTACTGGGGTAAGTCGTCATGAGGCTCTTTGGTATAGCTCTTCCTTATCTCGAGAAGATCTTGTTGAAAAAATAAAACATTTACCGCTTGATGCACCGTTCCGCACATCATTTCTGTATAACAACTTAATGTATGCGACAATTAGTTATATTGTAGAAAACATTACGAATCAAACGTGGGAGCAATACGCTACAGAACATATTTTAGAACCTTTAAATATGAGACATACAAACTTCTCTGTTACAGATTCACAAACTACAGATGATTATGCTTTACCTTACATCGAAAATAACGGTGAAGTAAAAGAAGTTCCATTCCGCAACATCGATACAGTTGGGGCTGCTGGTTGTATTAATTCTACAATTGAAGATATGGCCAATTGGGTCCTTCTTCACTTAAAACAAGGGGAATTTGGAGAGCATGAATTAATTTCTCCTGAATTATTACAACAAATGTATACACCGCACAATTCCATTCCAGATCAACCAGTTTTATCACTTCCTGAATCTCCATTAAATAGTTACGGCCTTGGTTGGTTTATTAGCGCTTATCGTGGTAATAAGGTGATTCATCATGGTGGTAATATTGATGGATTTTCAGCGCTTGTTTCATTCATACCAACAGAAAACATTGGCCTTGTCATTTTAACGAATGCTGGAGGCACATTACTTCCTACTTATCTTGCTAATCAAATTTATGACGAGCTACTTGAGTTAGAATCCATTGATTGGCATAAACGTGCTGTAGAAGATACTGAAAAAATGAAGGAAATGATGAAAGAAGCAACTGAATCCATTCCAGAACAAATAAAAGGAACTACACCTTCTCATAAATTAGAGGATTATACTGGTACTTTCGAACATCCGGCATACGGAACATTACAAGTATACAAGCGAGATGATTCATTATTTGTACAATTCATGGAAATGGACATTCAATTAGGGCACCATCATTACGACATCTTTTCTGCAAAAGTTGACTTATTCCAAATGAAAATGAATCTATTATTTGCATATGAAATGAATGTGAACGGTGAATTCCCATCCCTTCAGTTACATGTACCAGCTATGTTAAGTACTCAGCCGCTTGCATTTAAGAAAATTAAATAAATTTTAAATAGAGGGATGATAACACTTCCCTCTATTTCCTTTTAAATCCCCCATCAAAAAAAGGATAATACGTAACAGGCACAGAATTCTATTATTCAACTAATTAAATTACCAGGAGGAAAAGCTGTGTACATAGGAATTTTTAAAGAAATTGTTTCAATTACTCATCACGATTATTCAGGTTGTATAGATAAGAAAGGATGGGACAATCCTACTACTTATTTACAGACAATCGAGAAACTAGAGAAGCAAGGAGAACTAACACCAGTACAATTTACTGAGATTGTACGTGATTACTTATTAGACTTTAAAGATAATCATATGTTTTTCAAAATGATCTCTAACAATCAACCGCTTAACGGTGTTGGCTTTCAAGTAAAAAGATACGAAGACCGCCTATATATTACATCCACTTCACAGGAAATAAGAGTGAAAAAGGGACAGTCTATTCTAGCATTAGATAATATGAAAGTTCCTGAGCTATTAATAAAATATAAGAAGTATTTAAATGAGAATACATATGAACGTGAAAAATGGGATTATGTTTTATTAAAATCATCAAATTGTACACTTATAGATGAAAATGGAGTAACTAAAACCATAACTTTACAAAAGTATAAACAAAGCGAATACACGCCTATTTATTCATTGAAACAGTATAATAAAGATACACTCTTAATTACTTTGACGGATTTTGCAAATATTGAAGCTATTAATAAACTATTAGACTCACACAAAAATGAGCTTAATTCTTTTCCAAACTTAATTATTGATGTTCAATTAAATCGTGGCGGAAGTGATGATGCATTTTTCAACCTACTTCCTTACTTATTTGAAGACAAAGAAATTTCTCTTTTGGATCCTTCAGATACAATGCAATTTAATCATACAGAACGAAACTTTCATTTACGTATGAAAGACATCGAAATGGAAGATTATGATTCTTTAGACGAACTTTCCAAATTATTCACTAATATGTTTATTCAAGATTTAAAAAAGAATTATAAAAAAGGATTCGTTACATTTGATACCTCTGGGTTACCAAAAGAACTTCAATCATTAAAAATACACGGAAGAAAATCACCTAATAGAGTAGTTATATTAACAGATGTTACATGCGGAAGTTCCGGTGATTCTTTTGTAGAAGTTGCAAAAAAATCATTGAAAGTAAAAGTAATAGGTCGTCCTACTGCTGGTGTAAATGATTATTCTAATTTAGCAGTAATGGAATGGGCTGATACATTCGCTCTTTACTACCCTACTTCACGACTTTCAATTATAGATAAAGGCGAAGGAATGTCCGGAATTGGTATTCAACCACATATACATATCTCGTGGACTCCGGAACATATACAAGAAGACGTAGATTTAAAGTTAGCATTACAACTACTTCAAAACGAAGAATGGTAAAAAATAAAGGTAGATGTGACTCACACCTACCTTTCTATTTCATATTAATCTTTTCTGGTTGAAACCAAATGGGCTTTAATAGCTCAAAATCTTTATGATCCTCTAAAACTACAGTAAGACGTTCTAACGTATCATCTAACATATGCGGTGCTGCTCGTAATGTCCAGACAACTGAAGAGAAAACCGTCATGCCAACGTACACCGCATATAATCTCCAGAACTCCTCAGGTATTATTCCGTTATAATATCCAGTAATTTGTCCAATCGCATATGGGATACTAATGTCCCTTGCAAATAGTGCAATTTTTACGAAATCATGGAGTGGGTCGCCCCAATCATAACCATTAAAATCAACAACACCTACATATTTCCCATCCCCTACAATTATATTTTCTAAATGAAAATCATCGTGTTGAAATCGATTCGGGCGGTTTTGTAAATACATTTCATTTTCATCTATAAACTTAATGATTTTATCATCATTTTTTATTTTTATTCCGCATGTTTTGTATGCCTCTACATATTTTTGATGTTTTTTCATTGCTCTTTCATACCATGGAAGTATATCATTAGGAGCTTCATATGTATGCATTTTTGCTAAATCTTTTCCTGCCTCTATACCAATTTCATATTGTTCTTTTGGTGAATACGTAGGCAATAGCTTCTTCGCATCTTCCCCTTCTAAATATGAAAAAATGCCATAGCATAAGCCATCTTCTGCTAATACCCCCATTTCAATTGGTTTTTGAGCTTGCACACTACGCTTTTGCATTTCATTTAAAATTTGAAACTCTATTTTCTTTCTTTCATATTCTTTTATATCGCCTGTCCGCAATAAATATTTTTCATTATTCGCATTCGTAATTACATATTTCTTATCGGGTGAGAAACCTTTAGAAATTTCTTCAATATTTGTTGCATCCTTTATTATTTTTATATTGTTTTGCCCTGCTGTAATTGTCTTCATATTTATTCCCCTTATATTTCTACATTTGGTGTATACGCTATTTCTATAATAAACCCATTCGGATCATAAAAATCCATCGTATAGTACCCTTCCGAATAATGATTCATTTGAATTGGACCACGTATTACGTTCACTTTCGTACTAGAAAGAAACTCTGCTACCTCATCAACACCTTCTCTTTTAATAGCTTGGTAACAAATATGTGTTGGTCCTAAAGTCTTTACAATCTCCCCATCTACTTCTTTAAAATATATTTTACTTTCACCTGTACTATATACATCATTTAACTTTCTCCATCAAATTATTGAAAAAAGCATATCATAAAAAGAAATGGCTTCCTCTTAATTTGCTACCGAAAATTCAATAATATGAATACCTTCTCGAAGTGTATTCATATTAAGAATACGCCCCCTGTACTATTTGGACAATTTCCATCGGCGTATTGACCATAAAATCTGGCGCATCTTTTTTTACCGTTTCAATGACATCATATCCCCAAGATACCCAAATTACATTCACCCCAGCCTTTTTACATGCTGCTACGTCTCGCTGTTCATCACCGACATATAACATATCTTTCTCTGTTATCTTTTTCGATTTTAAAAACCTTTTAATCATTTTATCTTTACCGAACAAGTTTTTAGAGCAATATACTTCTTGAATATTTTCTATATCATTATTGTGTAAAAATGCCCGAATATGCTCTTCTGAATTAGAGGATATGACCGCAATTCCATAGCCTTTTTTATGTAGTTCATCTAATACATCCTTCATCCCATGAAATAAAACGAGGTCTTTTATAGCCGGTTGGTACATTTTATAAAACTCCAGCGCTAAAATTGGTAGTTTATACAGTGGTACATCGAGCTTTTTACATCTCTCTGGCATCGTTAATTTACGTAAATACTCAATTTCTTCTTCCCTTACCGTTTTATATCCGTGCTTTTCAGCAAGTTGATTATAAATTGGTACAAATATATTTTGTGAATCTACTAATGTGCCATCAAAGTCAAAAACAATATATTTTTGCATTCCCATACACCCTTTACTTCTTTTTCTAAACCTATCTTATTCAACAACATAGTTGTCTTACCCTTCTATAAAAATAAAAAAGAACAAGATTTTCTCTTGTTCTTTTTAAGAAAGCCATTTTGGTGGTACATTCGTATTCCAATAAATATTTCCTAATTCATGATGTCCTGAGTATCCATCATCAAAACGATGATAGTGGAAATTAAAATAGTAACCATCTTGCGGTGGATGATCTCGTCTTACATGAAATCGAAGTAAATCATTTCCTGATTTCGTATCATAAACGTGAAAAATCTTTTCATTATTTCCACCAGCCGGTCTTTGAGAAATTGCTAATGATTGTAACGACTCCTCTGGTACATCATTTGCAAGTTCAGCAATTGCCTCTTCAATTTTTGGTAATACTACATCTTTAAACTCATCTTCAATTACTGGACCAATTTTAGTACCAAACTTTTGCATAGACTGTTTTTCTGCTTCTTGCATCGCATAAGTAATAAAAGTATCGGTGGTTAACCTGTCATTCGTTTCTTCATATGTATAGGACGTGCTCTCCAAATTTGGTTGCCCAGCTGTGCTCGTAGGCTTGTCCGCAGCTTTGGCATTATCAAGTAATATGGAAGGAGGCGTCACTAAACCAAATGTAAATACGGTAATTAATGCGACTAAGGTTTTTCTAAACCAATTTGGCATTTATGTTCCCTCCCCTTTCACTCATTATATTTTATATAACGGTTGTTTCTTCTATTATACAAAATGATTGTAATTTTTGCACTTTACAATTTTGTTAACGTTCACATATTTTTCACTTGAATATGAAATTGTAAGATTTCATACAATAAAATACAACAACAATGAGGAGGCCACCAGATGACTTTAGATGTCATGTATTCCGCCGCAAGTATACTCGTTTTAATATATTTTATTTATCAATGTGTTACAGACTAGAAAAAGAGCCCTTTTCCGGCTCTTTTTCTATGGTAAGAATACAATCCAAACAATCAATACTATAAAAATAATCCCAGCAATTACAGCTGGTAATAAATAAAAATGAGAAAGTATAACTATTCCATACAAAAGTATTACTGGAAGTAATAAATAGCGATCTGACTTCCATCTTAACAATAGTAATTTACCTTCATCACAATATAAATGAAGAAACATTTTTTTCGTAAATTCATTCCAATAATCACGTGCATAGCGAGAAATTGCAACTAAGGCAAATAAGAGAATAATAGCCGCAATCCACCTCGGACTCATAATAATACTTACTGTGCTTATACATACAATTTGAATATAAAATATTCGTGCACTACTTGTACGGAAAAATTCTTTCAAAAAGGATTCAACAATACGATAATCGTTTTTCTTCCCTAAAAACTTTTTAGAACGAGGAAACATCCACGGTTTTTTATTCGAACTACTCGGTTTAGCTGCATGACCACCAACTTGCATAATCCCACTCGTCCAGCGCATAATTTCTTCTTTCTCTTTCTCAACCTCTTTAAAAAATGAATTTTTATAATTTAGTTTTTCTTTTATCAATACGATAATTAGAAAAACTGCTAGACCGATACATAGTATAGAATAAAATGGATTTTTATAAATAAGAAACAGACTCACCCCAAAAAAGGATAGACTTATAGAAAATATAACATTTTTTATAATCCATAGTAGCCATCGTTTCCCCACACGTACATGAATAAATCTCGTTAACAACGACAACATAAATCGAAATACAGTAAAGAATAGCCAAAATAATACGACTTGTACCTTCGTCACTCCAATACTTTTTATCAACACTGGTAACATGGAAACTACTACCACTACATTCGTTATCGCTATCCGAATAAACGTATATGTCATGCCATACTGGATTAACTTTTGCATGTGTGCGGGATACGAAATTAAAAATAAACTATCCGCTTGCTTAAAAAATGAACGAACTCCTCTTGCATATGTAATCACATAAAATGCCAGTAGACCTAATCCAAAATAAACCGCCTCTCTCATCGATTGTTCTTCTATCCACAGTGAACGATAATAAATCCCTATAAATATAAGTGCTGGAATAATAATATATAGCCCAACTGTCCAATCAGTTATAGAACGTATGGATTTCCATTTCCGCCCTAGTTCATGGCGCAATCTTTTATAAAATTGTTGTTTAATCATGCTGTTCACGCCTTACGATTACATCAAAACAGTCTAATAATGAACTACCCGGCATTTCTGCTAACGTTTGGATAGATTTTAAATGTCCATCTGCGACTAATATTCCTTGCGAAATGAGTAAAAATCTTTCGCAAATTCTTTCAGCTGTATCTAATACGTGCGTACAAAGTAAAATTCCTGCCCCGCGTTCTTTTTCTTTATATAAATAACTTAAAAATTCTTTCGTAGCTACTGGATCTAGTCCGATAAAAGGTTCGTCAATGATATAAAAATCTGGTTCTGTTAAAAACGCTAATATAAGCATCGATTTTTGTTTCATACCTTTAGAAAACTTTGATAAATACTCATGTTTATGCTTATCCATTCGAAACAGATGTAATAACTCTTCCGCTTTCCTTTCCCAGCTTCCTACTTCGTTTCCTCGAGCAGCCATTAATAATTCAATATGTTCCCAGAGCGTCAAATAATCATAATAAGTTGGATGTTCTGGCACGTATGCATACGGATTTTTCTTTTCACCGAATGATATTTCACCATTCACATTTACAAGCAACCCTAGCATTGTTTTAATCGTCGTACTTTTTCCGGCACCATTTGCGCCAATAAGAGCAACTAATTCACCTTTTTCAATAGAAAAAGCGATATCATGAATTGTTTTTTCACCTATTTCATATCCAGCAGAGCGGATATTTACTTCTAACATACATTCCCCTTCTTTCCATTTCCAATACAAACAAGGAAAAGAATAACATATAACTATCTATATATCATTATAAATTATTTATTTTCGTAGCAGGAATAAATATTTTTTAACAGAATACTTAATGTTTGATTACATTTAATGGGAGTGGATAATATGTCTTTTCAAATTCGTGAAGCGACGATAGACGATATAGATGCACTTTGCTCTTTAACAACAGAACTAAAAGGTTCCTCTATTTCGTATGAAGATATGAACAACCGATTACAATTCGTACAAATGAGCCCTTTTGATTTTTTATATGTTTATGAGGAAGAAAAAACTATATTTGGATTACTTGGGTTTCGTATACGTGAAAATTTAGAAGATGTAACTCGGTATGGAGAAATTTCAATTATTAGCGTTGATTCTACAATACGACGAAAAGGCATTGGACAAGTATTAATGGATTATGCAGAGCAATTAGCAAAGAAGCATAATTGCATTGGCACATGGCTAGTTAGTGGAACAAAACGAGTAGAAGCTCATCCTTTTTATAAAAAATTGGGATATGAAGTAAATGGCTATCGATTTGTAAAATATTTTTAAACTACTTTTTAATGGAAAGGACTATAACTATGGCAAACATTCAAGCAATTTTCATTGATCGTGACGGTACAATTGGCGGTGACACTACTATACATTACCCTGGATCTTTTACTTTATTCCCCTTTACAAAAGCAGCTTTGCAAAAACTAAAAGCTCAAAATATAAAAATTTTCTCTTTCACAAATCAACCAGGTATTGCGGATGGAATAGCGACTATAGCCGATTTTTCACAAGAATTAGAAGGCTTCGGTTTTGATAATATTTACGTATGTCCTCATAAACATGGTGATGGTTGTGAATGCCGGAAACCAAGTACAGGTATGCTTCTTAAAGCAGCGGAAAAACATGGGCTTGATTTAACACAATGTGCTGTAGTTGGTGATCGCTGGACTGATATCGTTGCAGGAGCAAAAGTGAATGCGACGACAATTTTAGTACGAACAGGCGCTGGCTACGACGCTTTACATACGTACCGAGACAAGTGGGCACATATTGAACCAAACTACATTGCAGAAAACTTTGAAGATGCGACAAATTGGGTTTTAAATCAACTATAATGCAAATTAAAAGAGACGCCTTCAAAATGAAAGCGCCTCTTTTAATCTATTATTATTTAAAACGTTAATTCATAATGGAAATAACGATTATCTCTCAAATATCCATTTTCAGCGTATAATCGCTGCGCTGATAGATTGTCTATCTCTGTTTGTAATTTTACACCTTTTGCACCATTTTCTAAGGCAAATTCTTTCGCAGCTTCTAATAATTTTTTTCCTGTTCCTGCTCCGCGCTTAGCAGCTTGTACAAATAAATCATTTAAAATCCATAATTCTTTCATCGAAATAGACGAAAATGATGGATATAATTGCGTGAATCCAATATATTCACCGTCTTCAACTGCCACGAAAATAACAGATTCTTTTCTCTCCATTCGATTTTGTAAAAATACTTTTGCTCCTTCTATATCAGAATCTTGTCTATAAAACATACGATAGTTATTAAAAACTGATGCTAGTCCATCTAAATCTGCAATTGTTGCCTCATATATTCTCATTTTACTCCGTTCCCCTTCCAATACTGTCTCATTATATCCGTTGCCCATTTAGGCTGTAGAATTTCTTCTTTCGGCATAAACTCTTTCATTATTGGCTTTATATCCAATATAGGGGTGCCATCAATAGCATCTAACCCCTCAACAATGATTGATTTACCTTCTCTTTTAATTACCTTTACAATTGTTGCTCCTATGCGATTCGGACGATTTTTCCCGCGCTGTGCAAAAATCCCTACTTTAGGATAATCATGATTATTTCTAGGATGTCTAGCAACATATTGAATTTGTTCATCAGTTACTTTGTGAAAATAAAAAACTACTTCAATATGAGAAAAATCTTCAATCCCTTGTATACTTTCCTCTGTATACATTTCAGTTAAAGTAATATAGGATCTTACTTCTCCCCACTCATCATCTTTTATTTCCCTTCTTTCATTATGTACAAATGCGATTGGTTGAACTGAAAACATACGCATTCCCCCTTAAATGTAACCACTTACATTATAAAATATTTTCTGAATGTTTTCCACACATGCGCAATAGGTTACATAATATAATTATACTCTATTTTGTAAGGCGAAATTAACTGCTTCAACTGCATGTATATGAGTTGTGTCGAATATCGGAATGGATACGTCTTCCTGCTTTATTAATAATCCTATTTCTGTACAACCTAATATGATTCCTTGTGCTCCTTCTTGTACTAGCTCTTCTATAACTCTTTTATAATATACTCTAGATTGAGATGTTATCTTTCCTAAACACAATTCCGTATATATTACTTCGTTTATCTTATCTCTATCCTTTTCTGATGGTACCATTACTTTTATATGATTCTCTTCAATACGTGACTTATAGAAATCTTGCTCCATTGTATATTTAGTTCCAAGCAAACCAACTGTTTGAATATCTTTTCTTTTAATTTCTTTTGCAGTTGCATCAGCAATATGTACGATTGGAATATGAATATACTCCTTTATTTTTCCAACTACTTTATGCATTGTATTTGTGCAAATAATTATAAAGTCTGCTCCTCCCTTTTGTAATGAATGTGCTGCATTCCCTAGAATTTCTCCTGCACCATCCCAATCACCACTAGACTGATATCGTTCAATCTCTTCAAAATCCACACTATTAATTAAACATTTAGCTGAATGTAACCCACCTAATCTACTTTTTATTTCTTCATTTAAGACTCGGTAATATTCAGAAGTTGATTCCCAACTCATCCCACCAATAAGACCTATCGTTTTCATACAAACACCTACCTAAACTATTTTTATACAACTAATAATGATATTTTATTATGTACATTATACACAATAAAACAAGACTTTACGTTTATCATATAAAGTCTTGTTTTTAACTAAATAAGATGTTAATAATGAAGATTAATTCTAAATTCATTTCCTCGGAAATTTTTATTGAATATTCTGAAATTAAAACTTCAATGTTTTTATAGAATCTTCATATCGATAATGAAAACATTCTCGATACAACTGCTTGATTTCATCATAGGATGGTACTCGTGGATTATTTCCTGGGCTACCACTTTCAATTGCATCTGACGCCATTTTAGAAATAGCTTTTTCAAATTCACCTTCACAAATTCCATATTCTTTTAAATTTGGAATACGAAGATCAAAACAAAGTTTTTTTATTTCCCTCAGCGTGTAGTCAGCTACTTCTTCATCACAATCTGAATACAAATCTTTATTTAAACAGCGGCCAATTTCCGCTAATCTTTTTACCGCACTACCTTTTGTATATTCTAAAACTGTAGGTAATAGTATTGCATTCGATATACCATGTGGTACATGAAATAATGCTCCTACTGGTCTTGACATTCCATGAACTAATGTAACAGATGCATTCGAAAATGCAATTCCAGCTTGTAAGGAAGCAATCATCATCGCTTCTCTTGCCTCCATATTCTCTCCATCTTCATATGCAATACGTAAATACTTCATAATACTTTCAATTGCTGAAAGAGCGAGTACATCTGTAAGTGATTGTGAAACTTTAGAAATATATGCTTCGACTGCATGACATAATGCATCTATCCCTGTTGCTGCTGTTATATGAGCTGGTACCGAACGTGTTAAAATCGGGTCAATTATAGCTACTTGCGGGGTAAAACTTGGATGCTTCATCATCATTTTTACATCTGTTCGTTTATTCGTTATTACTGCTACACTTGTTACTTCTGATCCAGTGCCAGAAGTTGTTGGAATTGCAATAAGTGGTAGCGGATCATTGTCTATTTCTAAATTCTTTTGAACATAATCTTCCACTTCTCCACCATTTGTATATAACACCGCAACTGCTTTCGCAGCATCAATACAACTTCCACCACCAAGACCGATAATAAAATCACATTTTCCTTCTTTACATACAGTTAATGCTTCTAACACGTGTATATTTGTAGGCTCTGCATTCACTTTATTATATGTAATAGTAGTAATACCTTTTGCATTTAGTTGTTTTATACACTTTTCAATGTACCCTAATTTCTCCATAATTGTATCAGAAACTATGAAAGCTCTTTTCCCCAATTTCTTTGATTGTTCCCCCAGTTTTTCAAGTGAATTTCTCCCATATAATACAGACTTCGGCATACGAAACTCAGCAACTTCTTGCAAGTACTCCACCCCTTCTTATCATTCATTTATTATCTAATCTTAATAAATTCCTGTTGAAGTATAGAATGCGATAACCAAAAATACAGCAAGCGTTTTCAATGCTGTGATGGCAAAGATATCTTTATAAGATTGTTTATGAGTTAATCCCGTTACTGTAAGGATAGTAATAATAGCCCCGTTATGTGGCAATGTATCCATTCCTCCTGATGCCATTGATACGATACGGTGCATTACTTCTAATGGAATATCAAATTGATTAGCTGCTGCAATAAACTTATCTCCCATTGCACTTAAAACGATTCCCATTCCTCCTGATGCAGAGCCTGTAATACCAGCTAAAATATTCGTCGTGACTGCTCCATTCACGAGGGGATTTGTGAATGTGGCAGAGATGCCATCTCGCATAATCGCAAAGCCTGGAAGTGCTGCGATGACACCACCGAATCCAAACTCAGCTCCTGTATTCATCGTTGCAAGTAGCGCTCCACCAATACTTGTATTTAATCCAGCTTGAAACCCTGTTACTACTCGTTTCCAATATAATAATAGCGTTGTTACTATACCTATAATAAGTGCCAATTCTACTGACCAAATACCAACTACTGCACTTAATTCTACTTTTCCAAATGTCTTCATACCAATTGAAGAAAAATCAAAACCGTTCGGATACCACTTCGGTATCATAATAGTAAAAGCTTTATTCATTACACCTACTAAAATAAGTGGAATAAAAGCAATTACTTGCTGTGTTCTTGTAATTTCAATACTTTTAAGTAGCGGCATATCTTTTTGTTCTGCTTGCAAAGATGCTGCCATTTCGATATTCCCATCGTTAAAACCAAAATATCCTTCACCGGCTGCTTTTGCCTTCTTACGTCTACTCTCTAAATATAGTAAACCTAATGTAAGAACAAAAATTGCTCCTACAATCCCAAGTACCGGTGCAGCATAAATATCTGTTTTGAAAAATGTTGTTGGTATTACGTTTTGAATTTGTGGTGATCCAGGTAGCGCATCCATCGTAAACGTGACTGCTCCAAGAACAATCGTTCCAGGAATTAAACGCTTCGGAATATTCGCTTGTCGAAACAACTTAGCTGCAAACGGATATACAGCAAATACTACTACGTACACACTAACACCACTATACGTTAAAATAGCACCCATTAATACAATCGCTAATATTGTACGTTTTTCACCAACTAACTCTATAATTGTCTTTGCAATTGAGTCCGCAATCCCTGACATTTCTACTACTTTCCCAAATATTGCTCCAAGTAAAAACACAGGAAAATATAGTTTAATAAAACCTACCATTTTCTCCATAAAAATGTTCGAAAAGAAAGGTAATACAAAACTAGGTTCTGTCAAAAATACCGCAAATAACGCAAATATTGGCGCAAATAAAATTACAGAAAAACCTCTATATGCTACAAACATAAGTAAACTAAGTGCTAATAATATAATAACTAGCTCCAATTATACCCCTCCTTTAAACAGAAAATTCAAACTATTACTAATAAACTTCTACTACTATCTTTTGATTCTGACATCACTCCTCTTATTCATACAAATTTTTCATGCTAAAAATGTCTAATTATACATATTCGATTACATATAAAAAATCCCTTTAAACAAAAACGATTTCATCGTCATACGTTATAAAGGGATTTTCAGTCTCTATATTTACTTCTTTATCAAACTATTTTCTAAACAAAAATGATGTAGTTCTTTTACATCATTTACTATATGAGTCGCACCCACTTCAGTCAATTCTGTTTCACTACCATAGCCATATAAAACGCCGATTGAAGCAATTCCATTATGGTTCGCACCGATTATATCGTGCTTTCTATCTCCAATCATAACAATCCCTTCTCTATTAAGTTCTTCATTTGTGTGTAAAATATGAGCAATAATCTCTTCTTTTTTTATTCTTGTACCATCTAAATTACTTCCAATAATATCTTCAAAATAATCCGTTAATTGAAAGTGCTCTAGTACTTGCTTTGCAAATACTGTAGGCTTTGAAGTTGCTACAAATAAACGATTAGCTGAACTTTTTAATTGTTGTAAAAGATCTGGAATACCTTCATATACATTATTTTCAAACAAACCACGCTGCTTTAAATATTCACGGAAATAAAAAACAGCTCGTTCAACCTCTCCTTCACTCATATTATATCTCTCTATGAATGATTGCTGAATGGGAGGGCCAATAAATGAATCTAACTCGCTTATATGTAATTCTTCTATGCCAACCTTTTTTAATGCATACAATACTGAATTTATAATCCCTTCTTTCGGATCCGTTAATGTTCCATCTAAATCAAATAGAAATGTTGTGTACATGTTTCATTCCCCCACTCATTTTACTTTATAAGTAACCTATAACATATTTTCCCATTCCCCCTTCTATTATACTATCATTATCTTTTTTCTGAAAAATCACTTTTCCTATGTCACATACTTTCAGTTACAAAAAACGATACATATGATAAAGTAAAAAAGTTACAATTATTTTAATAGAAACTGGTGAAACAAATGTCAATTACATTAATTTTTATAATGGCTTTCACAATTGTCATCCATGCTGTTGAAACTAGCTCTTATAGTATTCGATTAGCTGGTGTACGTTTAAAAAAGATTGCCGTTGCCTTATCCGTCGTAGGAATGGTACTGCTTATTTCAAGAACATCTAACTTACTACAAGCCTTTTTAATCGGTGGTATTGTCGATGAAGCAAAATTAGATTCTTCTATTGATTTAGAGCATATTATACGGCTCGTTCTATTATCTGCTTCTGTTGGTACATTGCTTGCGATTATACTGTATCCAACTTTGACAAAACTATTTGGATACGTCATTCAAAACTTTGAAACAGATGGTTCATTCATTCGAATGATGAAGACGAATAACATTCAAAAATTAAAGTACACAAACAAATATGTACGGTTTCCAAAGTTAGAAATGATTCATAGACTGCGTATCGGTGGTATTCCAAAACGTATTATGCTTATTAACATGTTTGCTACTGCTATTTATACAGCAGGTGTTCTTGCTGCCCTTTACGCTTCTTTTCTAAATCCAGACTATGCAACAAACGCAAGTACAGCTTCTGGTCTTGTAAATGGTTTTGCTACAATTTTATTAACGGTACTACTCGATCCACGCATCGCTCTTTTAACAGAACGTGCTTTACAATCAGAGCATGGTGCTGAATCTATGAGTAAAATGTACGGTTGGCTAATGATTTCTAGACTTTTCGGTACATTATTAGCACAACTACTATTTGTACCAGGTGCTTACTGGATTTTATGGATTATTGAACTAATACATTAATTTACTAGAAAGGTGAGTTTATTAATGAATATACAAACAGAGCAAGATATAGTTCGCTTAATAGAAAACGACGAATGGATGATGAATGTATTACAAATAGCAAAATCATTAGAACTACCTGATTGGTGGATTTGTGCCGGATTTATTCGTTCTAAAATTTGGGATACTTTACATAACTATGAAGCTAAAACGACTATGCCTGATGTTGATGTGATTTATTATGATAGTCTACATGAAGATGAGATATACGAACAATCATTAGAAACGAAATTAATGAATATGGATGCTACTATCCCTTGGTCTGTAAAGAATCAAGCTCGTATGCATGTAGTAAATAATATGCCACCGTATTCTTCTTCTGTTGATGCTATTTCTAAATTCCCTGAAACAGCAACGGCTTTAGGAGTTACATTAGACGAAAAAAACAATGTTATATTAACAGCTCCGTGTGGGATAGAAGATGTACTTTCCTTACAAGTGAGACCAACAGCTCATTTTCTTGAATCGAAAGAACGATTACATATGTACAAAAACAGAGTTATTAAAAAGAATTGGCAAAGTAAGTGGCCTAGCATTACAATCACATATCCAGAAATTTAGAAAGGATGCTTCTTATTTAGAGAAGCACCCTTTTCTTCATTTCAAAAAATGTATGACTGTTTCTGCGAATCTATCTGCTTCCTCATAATGAGGTGAATGACCGCTCTCTTCAAATACGATATACTTGCCGTTTCGAGCATCTTTATTAAATATTTCAATTTGTTTTTCACACGTTACTACATCATGTTTTCCTACTATTAATAACATTGGATTCTGTACATCTTTTATTTTAGATAATAATGACGTATGACATGCTCCTTCTAATTTTAATCTATCAAAATGAATTTTGGAGCGTTTTGAAAATACTTCCCACTCTTGATCACTGTATAAACTCTCATCTGTCCTATCTTCCTTATTATTGTAAATCTCCATTCTTTTTTCTTCTAATTCTTCGCTTAATCTTATATAAGCATCAAGCAACTCTTCTGAACTAGCATCGCTAGATGAATAAGCTATGGACTCTTCTGCTACTTCTTCTTTTCCATACTTTTTTAATAACTCCCCTGTCTTTTGTAACAAAGCTCTACTTGTTAATGCAAAATCGAAAGTTGGTCCTTCAAATATTATTTTCTCTATTGAACTTGGATATATCGACGCATATAACAATGCTAAATATCCACCGAAAGAATGTCCAATTACAGACCACTTCTCAATTTGTAATACTTTTTTTAGTCCCTCACAGTCTTCAATCAAATCTTTTAATCCAAAAGCTTCGTCCTCAGTAATTTCTTCAGAGCGACAAACACCTCTTTGATCAATCATAATTACATATAGAGAATCTTTTAAACGTTCCGCTTGATGAAATGAAAAATCATAGCAACTTTCTCCTGGTCCACCATGCAAGTATAAGACTGGATTCTTTTTAGGATTTCCATGCGTTTCAACGTATAGCTTTTTCCCTCTAATATTCATATATTTCCCTGTTTCTATCAAATGTGCCTTTATAATCATCACCTTCCTTTTTACTGAATATTATAACATTCAATGTTAAATAACCCCTATTACATTTAAAAAGACAATAATTATTGCGAGCGGTGCTACAAATCGAAGTAAAAATGCCCAGCAAGTAAATACTTTCTTTCCATAATTTCCACCTACAAAAAACTCTGCTTCTAGCACCTTCTTTTCCATTTTGAATGAAACGAAAATACTAATAAATAGTGCTCCAAGTGGCATTAATATATTACTAGATAAGAAGTCTATTGCATCAAATATATTCTTTCCGAAAATCGTAATATCACTCCATACTCCAAATGATAACGCTGATGGTATACCTACTAAGAAAATGCAGAAACCGATCATCCATGATAATTTTCTTCTTCTTTCTTGTTCACCATTTGCTAATGCTGAAACAACAGTCTCTAATAAAGAAAATGCTGATGTTAATGTCGCAAATGTAAATAGTGCAAGGAATACTGTTAAGAAAAACCCACCGAATGGAATTTGACTAAATACAGATGGTAATACGATAAATAGTAATCCAGGCCCCTCTGTTGGCTCCATTCCTAATGAAAATACAGCTGGAAAAATAGCAAGACCTGCAAATAATGAAACAAATAAATTCAATCCAACAATTGTTATTGCTGATTTTGGTAAACTTTCTTTTTTATTTAAATAGGAACTATACGTAACCATTATCGAAATCCCGATACTAATCGCAAAGAACGATTGTCCCATCGCGAATAAAATACTTTCTGAAGTAATCTTTGAGAAGTCTGGTTGTAAGAAAAACTTCACACCTTCCATTGCATTATCAAGTGTTAGTGATCGAACAATAAGAGCAACAAATAAAACAAACAATGCTGGCAACATATATTTACTTGCTTTTTCAATTCCGTTTTGTACACCTTTTGATACAACCCAAATCGTAATGAACATAAAAGCGAAATGCCCCATAATCGCCCAAGCGGGATTTCCAATTGTTTCAGTAAATAATGTACCATAATTCTGTCCCGGAGTAATAAGTTGCCCAGTTACTCCTCTGAATAAATAAATTAATACCCATCCACCTACAACACTATAAAACGAAAGTAATATAAAACACGTTCCAACGCCAAGGCGTCCAATCCAGTGCCACCCTGTATTTGGTGCAATACTTTTAAATGCTCCAACTGCTTGTTTTTGTGTACTGCGTCCAATCATAAATTCAGCTATAAGTAGTGGTAGTCCAATTAATACAGTAAATAATATAAAGATTAAAAAGAATGCTCCTCCCCCGCTCTTTCCAGCGATATAAGGAAACTTCCATATCGCGCCAAGTCCAATTGCTGATCCTGCTGCAGCCATTATAAAACCTAATTTCGAAGTCCATTGCTCCGTCTGTTTCATCTTATTTCCCTCCTATAACATCCTTTTATATAGATAAATTAATTTTATAAATTAATTCAAATAAACCCTCCATTTCTATTTCTATAATATAAAAAAATGGCCTAACGTCTCTATATAAAGAGACGCTAAGCCATTTACTTAACGCGGTACCACCCTTATTGATTCCATTATGAATCCACCTTAGTAGTAATCGTTTGATTACAAACCTAATATCGAAGGTTAACCGTTAAGATTTACTAAGAATGTGATTCCGTTCCACCTTACTGCTCCTAGGCGAGTTCAGGATGTCATTTGACTATGTCACACCAACCCATAGCTCTCTGTACAAATATACGACCTTACTACTCCTATTCAACACATTTTAATATTTAGAATATATTTTCTTTTGAAATTAATATGAAGTATATCTGTTATATTAGTAACTGTCAAGGTATATATTATTTTTTTGTCGAAAAGAATGTTCCATTGTAACTTTGTACAATCGGGAAATGTTATTAATCATCTAGATCATCATGATCCACATCGTCTTCATCTTGGTCATCATCTTCATCTTCATTTTCATTTTTTATTAATTCAAATTCCTTTTCCGCTATAATATTTCCATTTTTCTTGTTAATATATATTTTTTCCTCATCTTCGTTTGTTTCTACCTCTATTTCATATACGCCCTTATCGTCCATACGTTCTACATCAATTTTCTCTACAACTCCATTTACCTTTTCAATTGCAATTTGTTTAGCTATTTCTGGACTAAGCTCTTTACTTTCGTAACTTTTTTCTTCTCTCTCTTCATATCGCATTTCTTCATGTTCCATTGCATTTACACCATATGCTGTCCCTCCAGCAATGAAAAGCACCATTACGATTCCAATCCATAATTTCATTTCATGTTCCTCCTCTTCATTTCTTTCTTACTTACATACTAAAATGTTAAAATGAAAGAAATCTGTGAGGAACATTAAAATTTGATGAGAATCCGTTTATTGTTGTGATTATCCTTCGTCATCATCATCTTGATCATCGTTGCTTTCTTCTTGATCATCGTCATCTTGTTGTTGCAATGACTCCTTTTGCTGAATAGTGTTATTTACCGATGTAGTTGATATAATTTCTCCTGTTATTGTATGTACCCTTACATCAACCGTTTCTGTTTGTTTTTTTATAATAATTTGGTAGGTAGCCGTACCATTTATATCAACTATACTTAACTTCTCAATAAATCCACCTTGTACTTTTTGTAACGCAACTTCTTTTGCCTGTTCTTCTGTTATAACTTTTTGTATTTGTGAAGTACCAATAAAAGCGCCTGTAGTTTCTTCAATTTCTACTATTACATTCTCATTTGCACTTTTCTCTATTTCTATTACATATATTTTTTTTTCATTTTTTTGCTCAAGTCTAATTCCCTTTACATTCCCTGGCACTTGCTGCACTGCAATTTCTTTTGCCTGCTCTTCTGTAACTTTTGTCATCGGTTTCTCTAACAATTGAATTCGACCAGTTGTTTTTTCAACCTCAACTACCTTACTTTGCTTATCATTTGTTTCTACCGTAATTACAAACACTTCTATCTCTTTTCTCTTTTCTAATATAGTATGTTTAATTTCACCTTGTACTTTCTGTAGCGCCATTTCTTCCGCTTTCTCTTTCGTTATTGTATTACTTTTTAATGATTTTTCTTTTGCTCGTTTTATCTCTCCATTTTTGGCATCTACTATTATTTCATATGAGCCTTGTTCATTTGAAAGATTTACCTTATAAAAATCTTGTTCCCCTTTATTTACTAATTTCATACTTTTAATTTTTCCAGGATACTGTTCAGATACAATACTTTGAATTTGTTTCTCAGATAATATTGTTTCTCCTTGCTTAGAAACAATACGTTGTGATACAAACGCTACACTTACAACCGCAAAGCAAACTAACAATGCAATTTTCCATTTCTTTTTCATGTTTAAAGCTCCTATCCTTTTATGAAAAATGAGGTAAATTTACTGTAACTTTCGTCCATTCTCCTTCTTCACTTTCAAGTTGTATATCTCCTTCATGAGCATCAATAATTTGTTTGGCAATCGATAAACCTAAACCAGTCCCCCCAGTTTCCCTACTCCTCGCCTTATCAACTCGAAAGAAACGATCAAACACTTTCTGTATATCTTCCTTAGGAATTCCCATACCGTAATCTTGAATAGAAAAAAAGACTTTTTCTTTTTGTATTCCTACTATAATATCTATAGAATCTTTACTGTATTTCATTGCATTATCTAATAAAACTACTAATACTTGTTTTATTTTTTGTTCGTCAATACTTACAACAATTTTTTCTTCCTCTGTTATAACACGAAAATTCCGAGCATATGTTTTTTCTAGTTGCTCAGCAGTCACCTGACATAATCGGACCAAATCTGATGCGTTAGTCTCCAAATTCCACTCCGCACTACTGTTTGCAAGAAGCAGCATTTGATTCGTCATACCTTTCATTCTTACTGCCTCAGAATAAATCGCTTCTACAGATTCTTCTAAAACATCTTGTTTTTTCATTCCCCATCTTTTTAATAATTTCGCATAACTTTCAATAACTGTTAACGGTGTTCTTAATTCATGCGAAGCATCTGAAACGAACTGTTGCTGCTTTTCAAAGTTCTGATGTAATAAATCAATCATTTTATTAAATGTCGTTCCCATTTTGTACAATTCATCTTTTGACTTTTTCTCGAGCGGTATTTTTTTGAATATCCCTCTATCCTGTATATGTTCCATAGTTTGTATTAAAGAGTTTACAGGTTTTAAAATGAGTTTACTTAACATTCTCCCCGCAAAAAAAGACGGAATTAAAACAAAAAGTGACGCAATAACTAATACATTTTTTAACATTTTTAAATTCTCTTGCAAACTATCTAAACGTTCTGTCATTTCTAACGATACAATTTTTCCATCATTCCAAATGATTGGTATTTTTATATATGCAAATTTCTCCTCGTTCTTCTCATAAACTCCGGCTGATTCTTTTCTTTCAAATTTCGTATTTAATACTGGAATTGGTTTTGTACTATCCACTTCTTGCCTAATCGTTACCTTTGAATTTTCATTAATAATTCTAATCATACCGTTTGAAGGTAAGTATGGTTGCAACAAATTTACTGCGTCAATTTCTTTTGCTGAATCCGCGTTCATTCCTTCAATAATATGTAGTGCCTCACGTTTCAATCGTTCTAACTCTCCGTTCGTAGTAACTTTATAAAACAAAAAATATATTGAACTATTAATAATTAATAAAATAAGTAGTAACCATACTGTTGAGAATAAATATATTTTATTTTTAATTTTCATACATTACACCTTTAAGACATACCCAACACCTCGAACAGTGTGAATAAGTGGTACATCCACATTACAATCTACTTTTTTGCGCAAATATCGAATATACACATCAACAACATTTGTATCACCATAATAATCATATCCCCAAACATTCGTTACAATTTGCTCACGATTTAACACTTGATTTTCATGTTTCATTAAAAAGAGTAATAAATTAAATTCACGTGGCGTTAAGTCAACTAGATTATTCCCTCTTTTCACTTCTCTCGTTTTCTCATCTAAATATAAATCTGCAATTTGATAACTACTATTTTCCTCTTCTTTTATTACGTATGAAATTCTTAAACAAGCACGAATCCTCGCTAATAATTCTTCTATTTGAAATGGCTTTGTAATATAGTCACTTGCTCCTTGATCTAAACCACTCACTTTGTCAACAACTGAGTCACGAGCAGTTAGTAAAATGATAGGTATTACAGCATTTTTTAAACGTATTCTTCGAAGAACTTCTAACCCACTTATATTTGGAAGCATTACATCAAGTAATATTAAATCCCAGTTTCCATTGCCGAACTTTTCCATTGCTTCTGTACCTGTTTTTGCAATTTCACTTTCATATCCTTCAAATTCTAATTCTAACTGCACGACACGAGCAATTTTTTCTTCATCCTCAACGATTAAAATCCTTTCTCCCATAAAAACCTCCTACAATATATATTTACACCATTTCAGTATAACAAGTAATAATTTCCTTAAAAAGAAAAAATACCTAATATCTTTTCTCCTTAATGAAAAAATCAGGAATGAAATATATTCCTGATTTTTAAAGTGACAATCCAACCCATTGCCAATATACATAGTAAAATATAACCATTACAAATATATAAATAACGCTTAAATAACTACTTAATTTTAATAAATCTTGCGGCTGAAAAGTTTCTCTATCACTTTCTTGAAATAAAAGTAGTGCTTTAGAACTGACTGGAAAAGTTAAACAATAATTCATTCCAACAATACCTAAAAATAGGACGGCTACTTCATTTAATTGTAGACTACTTGCAAAGTATAGTAGTGGCGGAATGATAATTACTGCTCTCGTAGTGTGAGATGTAATATATAAATGTGATGTTACTGAAAGAAGAACAATTATTAGTAGCACAATGAAAATTGATTGATCATCAATTAATTTTGTTACAGAAAATAACTTCTGCATAATCCATTGCGCTGCACCACTCTCCATTAATGATTTCCCTAATGCAATTGCTGCTCCAACAAATAAAATTAAATTCCACGAGACACCTTTTAAACTTTCTTTCCACTGCATCACGCCAAGTTTTGGTAAAGTTAATAAAAACACTCCTAATATAGTTACTGTTGCAATTTCCAAACCGTGTAACCACTCTGTTAACCAAAAAGCTACCATCGCTATTAAAATACTGATTGTATACTTTTCATTTCGCGATAATTCAAACTTAACTTTTTTCTGTTCTAGTTTTGTTTTTACTTCCTCTTTGTCTAAAAATAAAAATAATATTACACGACAACTTATAAAGCTCATTATGAATCCAAATGGAAATCCCCATATTAACCACTCTACAAATGTAATATCCTTATTATTAAATTCCTTTAACATATCTAGGGCAATTAAATGGGAACCTGCACCAATAATTGTAGAACTTGTTGAAACTAAAATAACAGTAGGCATTAAAATTGCTAATGCTTTCGTAATTCTTCTACTCCCAATTTCTTTTGATATAGCTTGAAAAACAGGTAATACAACCGCTGCGCGTCCAGATGTTGATGGAATAAAGAAAGCGAGTATTTGAATAATCATAGTCAAAATCCCGCACAAGCCCAAAATATTCCGAGCACGATTTACAACAAAGCACGTCATTTTCTCAGCTAAACCGGTAGCTTGAAGTGCCCTTCCTAAAATAAACGAACCGATCATAAGCCAAATGACATCTGAAGCTAACGAATCAAATAAAAGATCTTGCTTTGCTGTTCCTGAAATAATTAGAAATAATACAGAACCGAGTGCAATATAGGCCGAATTTATCGTTGTTGTTGTCCATAATATAATTGCGCAACAAAATCCAAACAAACTCCATTTTGCTTCCAGCGTTAATGACGATGGAAGCAAAAGAACTATTTCTACCATTAATATAAGTGCTATGGGCAGAACCCAGGATGACTTAATTTTCGGAGTATCATTATTATTCACATGTAATTCCACTACATTTTTTTCAATCATGATACATACCCACTTTTATTCAAACGAGATGCGATTTGATAGCCAACTAAAACTGTACGCATCGTACTCTCTGTACAATCACCAAGCCATTTCTCCGCATTAGAAAAAGCATTTTCTAATGAAGATGGCATTGGTAATATGCTTGTATATGCATCAATTCCGTAATCGTAATTAATACGTGCTCCTTTACCGACTGTCCCTACTAACGCTATTACTGGTAATCCATATCTTTTTGCACATTTAGCCACCTCAGCTGGAATTTTCCCACGTGGTGTTTGAAAATCTATACTTCCTTCCGCGGTAAATACAAGATCACACTTTAGCAATAGTTTATTTAAATCCATATACTTCATAATAATGTCGTATCTCGGATGTAGCGTTGCCCCTATTAAAGCTTGCAGTCCAGCACCAAGACCGCCAGATGCACCACTTCCTGGTGTATGATGTATATCTATACCTATATCTTTTTTTATAATAGAAGCATAGCGCTCCAATGCTTTTTCTAGTTCTATTACTTGTGCTTCGTTAGCACCTTTTTGCGGACCGAACACTCTAGCTACTCCCTGTTCGCCGCATAATTGATTAAACCAATTACAAGCAACATCAATTTGGACATGTCTTAATCTAGGATCTACTTGTGACGTATCTATTTTTGAAACTTGTAATAAAGAGGTGCCACCTTGAATTTGTATTTCCTTCTCATCTTCATTAAAAAACTTTACACCTAACGCTTCAGCCATACCAGCACCTCCATCAGACGTACCCGAATCACCACAACCTATTAATATACGATCTACTCCTTTGTTTAAAGCTAATTCGATTAACTGTCCAACACCATGAGTAGTCGTTTTTCTAGGATCACGTAAATCTCTTGGTACAAGGCGTAACCCAGCCGCCGCAGCCATTTCAATAACAGCTGTACGCTCACCATCTCTCGTTTCAAAAACACCAAAATAAGATTGTATCTCATCTCCAACAGGTCCCGTTACTTGTACTTTATACATTTTTCCACCAGTAATATTTATAATTGCCTCTGTAAACCCTTCCCCACCATCAACCATTGATAAAGTCTCTACAGTAGCAAGTGGCATAACTTTTAAAATCCCTTCTTTCATTACATCAGCAGCTTCCTTCGCCCCTAAACTTTCTTTAAATCCTGATGGTACAACTAAAATACGCATGTATTATTTCTCCCTTCACCTTATATATCTTTCGTATCTACGGCTTATATTAAAGGTGAAAAAAGAGAGCACAATTAAGCTTACATTAAAATTTGATGAGAAAGTGCTGAATTTTGCGAACCAAAAAATCCGTTGCACTATTGAATAGCGCAACGGATACATTCCTTTACTCTTTATTCAATTTTATTTCTCTATTACGGGACAATACTTGTACGATTTCGCGTTTCCTGTACTCAGCAAGCAAAATTGCTTTAAGTTTATATTTTGTAAGTTTTGTAGTAACAGTAGGAAAACTTTTTTATATCATGATAACTACTACGTTAAAATTTACGAGTTTATACGAGTTCGTTAGTTTCATATAAATTCCATGTATTTAAATTCATCGCCATATAAAATGTCATCTTGCCTAAGCTCGTACTTCTTTTTCTTTTCACTGTAAATATACTTCATTCGCACTAATCTATATATTCTGCTGTACCAATGAAATCCAACTTGTAGGTAGTCTTATCTACGAAGTTAACAATTTTACCTTCTTTATTATAATCATAATTATAAATTAAAATGATGGTATTGTATTTAGACTTTATCTTAATGTTATTGTACTGTTGTATTAATTGATTATCATATGAAAAATCTACTAACAGCTTTTCTATGTCATCTTCAGCATCAGGAATCCAATCTTTTTCAACTAAGTCCCTATCATAATAACCTAATTTAAAATCTTTCTCAAAAATAGAGGGAATACTATCTCCATCTTCATTATATTTTATTTCAGTGTACGTTTCGAGTTCATCAAAATCACTAAAGCATCCTAACCATAAAGAAACATCGTTTTTCATTTTTTACCTCCTCAAACCTTCTGGTAAATCCATAATGCCATTTTTCATTCTATTTTCAGCCCACTCATTAAGCCCTTTAACAAAACTTTCATAGTCAGAAGCAGAATCAATAATCTTTAACATTTCATTATGTGCTTTTGTCGAGCCTCTTCTTCCATGACGACCAGGTGGATTTACAAATTCAACATCTTTAGTCAGAGACCTCATTTCTTTAATATCATCCATACTAATTCCCCACTGCTTAAATTTAGGAGTTCTTGCTACAAGATGCCACTCATGGTATCCTCCTGGGCGTCTAATCCTATCTTCTATTTTACTTCTCAACTGAGGATTATTCCACATTTCCTCAAATTCTTTTGCTGATAGATTATCAAACCATTTATTAAACTCATTGTTTCTTACTGATGGAATTTTCACATCACTTAAATGCTTACTATTCCCACTAGTACTCTTACTACCTTCACCCGTACCCTATGTTGTAATCTTAAACCCTCACAATAAAAAAGCAAACCATGTACACCTTATTAAACTACTTCTTTTTCTTCTACTATCGGCAACTCATATGCCGTTTTATATTTCATCATGCCATATACAATGTTTACAAGCCTTCTCATAATACATACCAATGCTTGTCCTTTTGTTTTTCCTTCTTTAAGCTTCTTTTGATAGTACGCATGAAACACTGGATTTCGTGGCATCTTACTGCCTTTTGCTACTTGCACTTGCTGTACTGCTAAATTATAAAATAAAGCGTGTAGCGCCCTGTTTCCTTGTTTACTTTTATGTGTCTTACCTTTCCCACCAGAACCAAAGTAAACAGGTGCAATCCCCGCAAATCGTGCTAATTTATTGGCATTTGGAAATCGTCTTACATCCCCAATTTCAGCTATTAATGCTGATGCCGTCACAAGTTCTATTCCCGGCATCGTTTCTAATTGATAATCTAGTAGATTTACTAGCTGTTTTAATTCTCTCTCGATGTATTTCATTTCTTTCTTTTTAAACTCAATGTCCCGTACAATACTTCTTACTAAAAAATCTCGTGTTTCTTGATACTCCTTCATTGTATGTCCATCTTCTTTTACAAGTTTTAATATGTCGCTTGCTTTCTTTACTGAACATGTATTGTTGCTAACATCTAATAAAAAAGCTGTTAATTGCTTTATATTTGCCCCCTCTAAACAAGGGGGTGACGGATATTGCTGCCAAAACGCTAATGCTGTTTTTCCATCTAACTCTGAGAAAAACTTTTTATAACTTGGATAATGGTGGTTTAATTGAATATGTAATTGGTTCTTTAATGCACTTTGTGCTTTTACTAATGCATTCCTTCTTGAAACCAATTGTTGTATCGACCAAAATAAATCGTTTGGCTTTGCATCTGGCAATTGATTAAATTTGTTTACCAATATGCGTGCTACACATTCCGCATCCCAACTATCATTTTTTTGTATCATCACTTGGCTTTTTCGTTCTAAAAATGATAAAGCCGGATTTACTTCTTTCACTATTCGTTCATGATCTACTAAATATTTCGCTAACGCTCTTCCGTAACCACCAACATCTTCTAAACCAAATACAACAGTTATCCCATCACACACATATGTCTCTACTTCTAATAAGAACTTCGAAAATGCAGATGGTTTATTCTCAAATTGTATTTCTCCTAGTTTCTCTTGCCAACAATTAATAATAACAGCCGTATGCTGCTCTTTATGTAAATCTACTCCTACATACAAATAGTTCTGCCTATGATGCATAACTCATCCCTCTATTCAATGATTTAGTCATATATAAAAATGTCGGCAACCTTAGTTCGAGCGTTCATCTTCCGATGCGCATAGGTACGCAAGCCTATCCATTTTCATCACTCTAGTAGTATGTATAGTAAAATGAGCTAATTTTTTAAGTGAGTTTATAAAATAATTGCTGAATGTTTCCCATTTGTCTGTATTTGACCATATGTGTATATCCCTCGATAAAAGCTCTCCCGGTCTAACATGCGTTTCACTTGTACTTTCGTAAACCGTTTCCCTTTCTCTGTACGATAGCCTTCTGCATTCAGTCGTTCTGCCAATTGAGTCAGCGACCACTGCCTAAAAAAGTGTCGTAACTCAAATAGTCTACGTACAACCACTGCTTTTTCTGCATCTACTTCTAACACTTTTTGTCCTTTCTTGACTGTGTAACCAAACATCACACCGCCACCCGCATATCCACCTTGTTCCGCTTTCTTCTTTCTGCCTCTACTCAGCTTCAATGCAATCTCGAGACGTTGATATTGATCTAGTAGTTCTAACATGCCATTTACTAAAAAATCATTTGGGTCATGCGTGTATATACTATAATTGGGTTGTTCAATCGCTTTCACATCAACCTTATGTTTCTTTAGCTCTCGTTGTATTAATACTTTTGCCATATCAGAGCGCCATAACCGAGATGTATTTAATACAATCACGCGCCTCACTTGTTGATATGCCATATCTGACAATAGTTCTTGTAAGCCTTCACGTTCAACTGTTAATCCATTTTCATCAACAGTTGCGCCACTTAGTCCTCTATCTTCATATACATGAAGCAATTGTAAGTTATTTTCCATACAGTAACGTTCGATTTCTTCTACTTAATACGTTAAGCTATAACCTTCACGTACTTGTCCTTCTGTTGAAACTCGTACATAACCAACTACTTTCTCTTCCATATTGAGTCCTCTCCCGTTACAGCAATTACAATCCCTGTAACGTTTACCCATTTTTTGCGGATAACATGTGCATAACGTTCATCCGTTAAAACGTACTTTACGATGACTTCAAAAAATAACACAACCCTTTATTTTTCCCTCTACTATCGTCGTACACTGTACATAGCCATTACAGTCTATAAAACAACAATAAAAATTTAACACTTAATGCACTTATAAAATTATAACGCTCTTTTAAATTTCTACACTAAAACGCAAAAAAGCACTTGTTGCCTTTAATTGACAATCAAGTGCTTTAAGTTCATATGTTTTTAAGTAACATAAATTTGTAAGTTTTATAGTAAGCGTATGGAACTTTTTGTATGTCATGACAAATATTATGTTAAAACTTACGAGTTTGTACGAGCTTGTTAGTTTAATATACATTCCATGTCTTTATATACGTCGCACAGTAAAATGCCATCTCGCCTAAGCTCGTACTTCGTTTTCTATTCTATCATTGCACACAGTACTCTATGATGGTACAACCATCATGGAGTACGTACTTTCTAACAGCCTATTATTTTCCTGTACACTTCATAATATGTTTTAAATTAATTACAGCCAATACTTTGTCACTCCTGTATGCAAATGCTGTAACCTTTATAAGTCACTAAATCTATCTTTAAATTCCTTTTACGCAGCTAAACATTTAACTTTTCAAAAATTTAAGATACTTAGTATTCTTCGGATTCCCAAAACATCTACCTTCTGATTTTGTATTGGCAATGCTAAAAAATTCTTTTGCGGTTTCTAAATCATCTAATTCAAAAGCAACTTTCCCTGCAATAAATTCCTTGTCACCGGAATCTATACGTGCAAATCCAGTTAAAAATATTTTATCTGCCCACTCCTTTGCTTTTTTTAAATCATTTACCATAAAACAAGTAGAGATAATATCCTTAACTAAATGGTAACTCTCTTCACAATAAATACCTTTAGGATTAGGTATTATATCCCATGCCTCTTCTAATAACACAATAGAACCATTATAGTTACCATTATTAAATTGTTCATTACTTTTTTCCAAAAGACTTTCAAATTCTTCTTTTATAGGTGATTGTAAAATAGCCATATTTATCCTCCTCAAATCATATCCTTAATCAATTCAAAATACTTTTCATCCTCATTATAATAGAGTTTATAGCCTTCTAAAATGTAAGCTCTTAACAAATACTCCTTAGCTTTATCAAGCTCTCCACACTCGAATAAACTCTCTCCAAGTCTCAGTAAAATAAATGGATTTGAAATACCATCCGGACAATTTAGTGCATTATATAAATTACTTTTTGCTTTCTCATACTCACGATTTAAAAAATAAGTATCTCCTAATGCTGTATAAATCCATGTACTTGTTTCCCAATCGGTCTTCGGCAACGGAACCAAATCCAGAGCAGCTATATAACTCTGTATTGCCTTATCATCTTTCCCTTTTTCAATAAAAGCATTTCCCTCGTTACATAATTTTACAATTCGATCATACACTTGATCGTTGAGTTCCAATATAAACCCCTCCCAATAATCATTTATTTGGTGACAAGTAGGTTTCATTTAACTTTGCACCTGCGGATCGATTTAACCTATAATGATCTAATACATAATTATTGGAGTCTAACATCCATTCTCTAACTTCTGGGGACTTCGCTCCATAATATCTACCTGTACTGTTCCACCATGAAACTGCATCTGTTAAATGAGCCATATCTGCTTGATCTATTGGATACCATTTATTATCACTTGCCATAAATTCTATTTCACCATCACGTGTTGTACGGATTTTTGGTGGAATTTCATTTTCCATTCTTTCCATTACTTCTTTACCCGTTTTGGAGCCTTTTCCAGGCGTATTCCCCATATATTCCAAGCGTTTTGTTATGCCACTTGGTTCAGGTAAACCCACTTCTTTATTACTTGCGTAACCCCCATCTGGTCGGTGCCATTTTCCATTTACATCTTGATAATAACCTTTAGGAGTTTCACCCGTACCCTTAACAACCTTACTCTCCATATACTGATAAGCCTCTTTCAGAGAATACTGTCCTCCCCCTGAGACATTTCCTACTCCAGCCATGGCGAAGCCTTTTCCCTCACCTGGGATCCATTTGTATTCCAGTAATGTTTTTACTGCGTGCTGGATTTTTTCATTCCCCTGCAAGAAAGTTGTTTTTACGGTTGTGGCGCCTTTGTTCCATAGGCTTCCGATTTTGTCGGCAAATCCTTTTGCTGTGGAGGCTACAAAGTTTACACCCTCTTTTACTTTGTGGCTGGCTGTTTTTATACCATCGACAGCTGCTTTCCCAGCTTTTCCGGCTACCATTGTTACGCCTTCGCCTAGTCTTTTTCCTGCTTTTACAATCGTCTTCCCAAAGCTAGAAGCGACATACTTTATTCCTTTTCCAGCAAGACTTGCCACTTTTCCAACAGGAACAAAGTTTAGGAGTGTCCATCCTGCGGCGATGAGTCTTTCTTTTGTTGATAATTCTTTTCCTGTAATAGGGTCTTTACCGGTAACTGCACGAATTGCATCATTTACTCCGATGAATTCAGCTGCTCCTTCTATTCCCTTTTCCCACCATGATTTTTCATGTTTCTTTTCTTTTTTATGGGCTTCTTTCAATTTTTCATTTTGTTTCTTTTGATATTCTTCATCAGCTTGACGAAACTTTTGAGCGATACGCCGTAATTCTTTTTCTGTAACTTGTAAGTTACGTATGTAAGATTCCATGAGTCTCATTGATCTCATATATTCCCCATAAAAATGTTGACTCGTTGCTCCTTGCCATTGCATTTGAATACTAAACATAGATTGATTGAGATTTTGTTGTATGTTCTGGCTGTGTGTTTGCATCTCTGATATGTTTTTGGCAATTTGTTCGAGTTGTTCAGGTTTGACCTTAATTTCCAAACCTTCTCCCACCTTCCTCTATTTTATACCAAAAAGAAATAGAACTGCATCAATTTTTACTTATTCCCTTTAGAAAAAACATCAAAAATACTGTTATCACAAATCGCTTCAATTTCTTCCTTTACAAATAATTTTTGAAATTTTGTTCCTGGGTTTAATATTACATTTGCCTCTAAATCTATCGTCTTTAATAATTCAACTGCATTCATAGAAACATACGGACATTCTTCTGGAATAACCATTTCTAAATGTTTCAAATCAGAATACAGTGGTAACATTAATCCTTCTTCCATTTCAAAATAATGAATTTGCAATTGTGTATTTTCAGTTGAAATCAAATTCCCTTCTTCATCTACAGTTGTATCTCCCTCTACAGAAGCAACAACGTACAAATTTGATTTCTGTAATATCTCATAAAAATGAACTCTTTTTTCTTCATTCTGTAAAGCTTCCACTAACGCCTCATCTAATGGACAAATTTCTACTAAACTCATTGAACTTCACTCCTTATGCGAAATTTAAATTCGTTATTTTTGAATATTGATTACTGGTACTTCTTTTGAATCATTAGTTCTATTCACTAGATTTAAGTAGAAATGTGATACTGTAGTAGTATAATATGGCGAAATCCAAAGGTATGGGAGATTTAGTGTAAACATTCCCACCAATGAACCTAAAATAAACCAACCAATGAAACTTAACCAAGTGATAAATAAATCTAACTTATGTCCTTTCATCATCATTTTACTTTTTTTAATTGCTTCACTTGCTGTACATTCTGGATCCTCTAACATAATGTAGTAAGCCATAGAATAAGAGAAAAATTTAATAATACCTGGAACAATGAACAAAAGACTCCATAAGCTAATAAATATTGTTTGTAAGATACCTAGTTTCATAGCTCTAAATATATTATTTGAATTGAAACCAGCAAATAAATCACCTATTGTGGTAGATTCATTTTTTGCTAAACGTAATGTAATTGTATAATAGCCGTAACTCATAACACTTTGTACAACAATATAAAGAATAAAAATAATAGCCCATACAATAATTTGAGATAAAATAAAACCAAAATTAATTTGAGGTTCGCCGTATGCATAATATACAAAGTTCTCGGGTCCTATAACGTCTATAAACAAACCAAAAATTAGAAATACTACTATACCAATGATATACATACTTGCTACGGGAATGAGGTAATTAAGAAACGTTGAACCTACCCCTAATCCCCAATGGCCTTTCAATGAGGATAATGCTTCCCTTTTTAAATTGCTAATCATCTTTTTTCCACCTTTCAAATTCTCCATTGCGAATAGCGTGACTATGATGAATAATTAATGAGTTTAGTAAAATTCAAATTTCTACTAAACTCATTAATATTTACTCCTTATGCGGAATAATTTCGCCATCTTACGCAAAGTAAGATGGCGAATGTTAAATCCAATTATTTTTTAACGTTCATAGCTTTAATTTTTTCTACATTCTCTTTTGCTTGTTTCGTTATTTCTCCATTAATAGCATTTGCATATTTATCACGACTTAAAAATTCAAAACATTTATATGCATTATTCGTATCAGTTGCAGACATATATCCTGCACCTTTATTAAACATTTTTAGAGCTACCGTATTCATCCATTCTTTTGCATCTGCTTCTGGATATCCTAGTTCCATAGAATGATAAGTTAATTCAATTGCTGAAGCTAAATCTTCAATCGTATCTTTATTCCCGCTTACCTTTGCAGCTTCAAATGTACTCAAATACTCAATTGCCGCTTTTACCCCATCTTTAATTCCTAATTCTTCGATACCTGGTGTTTTATATAAAATTTGATAGTTGTTTAACGCTGATTTATATTGCGTTTTTTCTAACTGTTTTGCTTCTTTAATTACAAGACCAGCAACATTAGAAAATCCTGTTTTGTCAACAACACCGCGTGAAGCTGCTTGACCATAATAATGTAAAGCATTATAAAGGCTCGTTTGTCCTTCTTTATTTGCTTCATCACCTGCTAATTGAATAAGTTGAATTCCCTCCATTTTTTTGGATGCATTATCAATCATATTCATACCGCTAATTTGGCCAATCGTTTTATCAATATCTTTTAACTGTGCAAGTAATGCGTATGACGGTAATAACGTTTTACCTACTTCACTTTGCCATCCTGTCGTTCCATTCATTTTATTCCATTCATTTTCTGTATCTGTCCATAATTTATTCGCATAATTCACCATTTCTTCTCTTGAACGTTCCAATGGGTGCTTTGTACGAATTGCATTTGCAATATTTAATACCGCTGTATAATATTCTCCATTATTTGCAGCATCGTTTGCTTTTCTTTCAAACATTAGCGGCATTAATAACTTATGAGATTCATCTTGAACAGATTTTTCTACTCTTGCCGTATTTGCTAATAAATTCGCTTTATTTATAGCGTCTTCCACTGTAAATTTAGGATCTTTTATTTGTCCTCGAAGTCCCTCTACAGCCACACTAAATTGCTGCTCTAATTTTTCTTTTTGTTCTCCTGTTGCCCCGTCAACATACTTATTTGCTAATAGTAAAGCATTTTCATATTGTGGATTCGCTGGATTTAAATATGTTTCTATTTCATCGATTTCTTGACTAAATGGTTCAGATTTTACTTGTGCTTTTTGAGTACTTGAATCGATTTTACTTGTTTTCTCGTTATTTTTGGCACCTTCAGTCTTTGCATCTTTTTGGTTTTTCTCAGTTGCTATACTTGTTGCCTCATTTTCTTCTGTAACTGCTTTTTCTTCATTACTACTAGTATTTTCTTTTACCGCGCTTGCTTTTTCTTTTGTCTCAGTTGCAGACATCACTACTGATGTTTGGATATTAAGGTTCTGTAATTCTTCTTGTAATAGCTTATTGAAAATATCTTCTACATCTTGATTCGCTTTTTCTACTAATGCAGGATCTACGCTTTCAAGTACTGATGTAACTAAATAAAATTTACTTAATGCTTGTTCTAAAGATGCTACATCCCCTGTATTTGACCACTCTCTTTTTTCTTCTGTTGCTGTTTGATAAACTTTTTCTGCTACAGATTTAATATAATCCTTCTTATTTTCACTTAAATATCTTTGTAGCTCTTCTGGTGTAGTAACCGATTCATTTAGTACATTCATTTGATTACGTAAATAGAATAGTGCTCTCTCATTTGAATATTTACCACTTGTAAGAATTTGTTCTACATTATCTAATGTTAACTTATGTTCAGCTATCGATTTTGATTTTGATGGTGTATTCAATTGACTAACAAGCGTCCAGTCTTCCTTTTTACTATAGTAGTTCGTTAAATTATTTAATGCATTTTCATCTAGTTCTTTTTGACTCGTATAAAAATCATTAAAGAAAACAGATGAGTAATATTTTCCATTTCCAGCGTACCACTCAACTAAAATATCGCCCGTTTTTGGCGATACTGTAATTGTTGGGTGTGTTGGTTCTGGTGGCTTT
>NZ_JBBBBL010000008.1:143590-297145 GCF_037120585.1 Bacillus sp. CCNWLW194
GGATCTACCACTGGTGGCTTTGGATCTACCACTGGTGGCTTTGGATCTACCACTGGTGGCTTTGGATCTACCACTGGTGGCTTTGGATCTACCACTGGCGTATTTGGATCTACTGAAGGCTTAGCGTTCGGATCTACCTGTAACTTAGGGTCCACTGGTGTATTCGCCTCGGTTGGTGACTTAGGAATATCCGCCACAGGTCCAACCATATTAGTTGGCAAATCTAACTTTTGTGGAGTTGGTGCATCTGATAATTTGATTTGTGGATCTTTCTTTTCCACCGATACTTCATCAGGTTTATACGTTACTGGTGTAATTGGTGATTTATTATTTCCAATTAAATCTGCTAAATTAATAGTTGGTTTTTCGCCGGGTTTTTCATCTTTTTTTGCAGGATCAGCGACTAAATTTGGGAACATAGATTGTAAATCGCCCCCTGTAATACGATCATCTTTTTTCTCTTCTGTATTACTTGCTAGTTTTACTGGTTCTTTTCCTGCTGTCCTAAAGCCTTTGTCATAAACAAGATATCCTGACGTTCCTAGTAAAGCTACTGACATTACTGATATAGCGACTTTTTTCCCTAAGTTATTATTGTTTTCCTCCATGTCCTTTTCCCCTTTTCCTATCTTTATTGAATCCAACCGTTTGTTTTCATTTCTGTTAGTTTTTCTTGCGCGGCTCTTACTTCAGATTCATTTTCATTTGCCTGCACTGTTTTTCTTAAGAAGCGACTTGCTTCCTCGTATTTTTTCTGTTTAATTTTAAACATCCCGAATGCAAAATTCACATGCGGATTTTCATCGTTTTGTGAGTATGCTTCTGTGAAAAGCTTCTCTGCTTCATTTCCTTGTCCCACTTTATCGTATAAAATCCCTATATTTACAAGTGTATTTATGTCGCGTGTTCCACTGCTGACAACTCTATTGTAAGCTTCTAACGCTTGCTGATATGCAGCAGTACTCTTTGCGCCATCTCGCGTTTCATAAAACTGGCCCGCTTCGTAATACACAATTCCTAGTTGATTTAACAACTCAATATTTTTCATATCTTTTTGAATCGCTACTTGTAAAATGTGCGATGCTTGTTGATAATTTATTTCTTTCTTCGCACTATCAATTAAGTTTGTTTTATTCCAAAGCACATATAAATTTGAAAGTTCAATTGTATATATGGCATTCTTTGAATCTTGCATAATAGCTTCTTTAAAGAAAGATTCTGCTTTGTCTAACTGTACAGTTGCTGTTGAAAGTTGACCTTTTAAATACGAAACAATTGCCTTATCCTCATTTGTTTTCGTGCTCATTTTGACAATAACATCTTCTGCCTTTTCAAATTCTTTCATTTTCATATGACTTACAGCTAAATCTCGCATCGCATCTTTTTTGTATGGTTCAATTCCTTTTGCATTATTCGCTAACGCTTGTTCAAAATTTTGCACTGCTTCTTGATATTTTCCAATGCGGAAATTTGCTGAAGCTAATAAATAAGCAGCTTCATTATTTTCTTTATCTATTTCTCTATCTTTTATTAGTTTTGTAATATAATCGATTGCAATTTTATTTTTTCCTTCAGCAACGTAAATCGTTGCTAATTGGAGATATGCCTCGTCTTTACCCTTCACAGCAATTGCATGCCCAACAGCTTCTTCTGCTTTTATATATTTTTTATCATCATAAGCTTGTCGTGCTTGTTCCATAAACTTTTGATATTTAGCGTTTGTTGTGTAGAAATAAAATAACGTTGAACCACCTATAACAACCACTACAGTTGAACCAATAATCAAAATTCGCTTTTTATTCTTTTTCCACCATGTAGAAAAAGCTGATGGTTCACTTTGTTCATGCGCTACTGTAAGTGGTTGATTTGATGCTTTTGCATTTAAAATCTCATCATCTATATCATATTCCACTTGTTTTTTCGTCTGTTTCCGGCTCTGTAGAATACTATTTGGAACTGTAATTGTAGCTGCTACTTCTTGCTGCGACTCTGTTCCTTGTCCTTCTTTTATCTCTTCAATAATGCTTTCAATTTCCTGCTTTAATGCCTGATCAATGTTTGGAAATTGTACGATTCGTGAATAGACGAAACAAGCAAATGCTGCATTGTTTTCTCGTTCCAATTCAGTAGCTAATTCCAAATAATGCTGTAGGACCATTTTTTTATTTATTTCAGGCTCTTGACTCTCCATAGTTTGAATGATATATGCGAGTTCTTTTTGCAGAGCTGTTGATGGATTGAGTGAATTGAAAATTATTTTATACTCATATAATGCCGCTTGTTTAAATCCTCTCTCTTCTAATAATCTTGCAATTTCCAAACATTTTGATACAAAAAGAGAGTGTTCTTCTGCTGACTGCCTTTCCGCATCAATTTTTATTCTTTCTCTCACGCTATTAAATACATCGTACCACTGTGCAAAGCTTGGGCATTCTGCGAAAGAGTTACTACTCCATGCCTGCTTAAATAATTTTGCAATTTCCCCATTCCATTGATTATGTAATACTTGCTGAAGTAACGTATATCTTTCACATTCTGTCTGCATTTCTTCCGTTTTAAAGTAACTTGCATCCGTCCATTTTTTATTTCGAACTTCTTCACTACACCAACTCAATATTTCTCCTAATAAAATGGCACCTGCAAATCGATCGGCTTCTTTTTGCCATACTCCACTTTTTAAATACATTGGTGCGTAGCCCGCTGAACCTGCTGGCAATAACGAAGGTCTTTTCGTTTTTGGACCATACATTTGCTCAACATCAACAAGTTCGATATAGTGTTGGCCTTCAATTCGATTTTCACTTAAGAAAGGTATGAGTACGTTGCTAGACGATAAATCATTATGAGCAACTTCATTTTCCTCCATCATTTTAAGTGTTGTAAGAAATGCTTCTGCAATAAAGAAGCATTGTTCTTTTGATAACATTAGTTGTTCTTGTAAAATATCAGCCCAAGTTGGACCTTCAATCCAAGGCATTACAATACTATTAGCAAGATCTTCTGATTTTTCGATTGCAGATGTATGTTCTTCTTTAGTAACGATATAGCGTGAACATACTTTAAGACCTACTAAGGAAGAAAGTGGTTTCAAAAATGCTAGTTGATGTTTTTCCTCGCGATAGCGTTCCTTAAAAACTTTTAATGCAATTCGTTCCACACCATTTTCCTGTTGTAATTGATAGACTGTTCCTTGTCTTCCCTCTTGACCATAGGGCATTTCAATACCAATTACAGCTGGGTGTTTCTCAAAACGATAAACATCTTTATTAAGACTAATTTTTTCTCCTACTTCTGGTCGGAATCCCATTTTATCCCCTTACTCTCGTATAACAATTTTTCAAAAAAAAGACCAGGAACAATAGCTCCTGATCTTTTGCAATTGTTCTATTCTTAGTATGCGTTATCTGTGTTACGGAATTTATCAGCAATACGTTTTAAGTCTGTTGAAATACCCTCTAAGATTGGAATATATTGCTGCATTGCTTGTTTAGATTGGATAAATTCTCCACGGAACTTCGCTTGTGTTGCCCCAGCCCATTGTCCTTCTAAACTATTAATATCGCCTTCAAGTCTATTAATTTGACTTTGTGCTTCTCCTGCTGCGTTTTTAAAGTTTCCTGCGATTCTTTCAAGTTCTTCTGGTGTGATTTTAATTTCTGCCATCGTAATAATTTCCCCTTTCAAATCATAAATGATACAACAATTAGATTATAAACTATATTCATACAATTTTAAAAGAGTTAAATTACAAAAAAATTCTATTTTCTAGTAATTTAACCCTATTTTAATATTATTTCACTTTTAATTCAGACCATTTCACACTAATTTTATCTGTCATCGTGCGAAGTAAATGTAATGGTGTATATGCACATTTTATTTTGATTGGCTTTCTACGTATGCAATATCCATCCCCGCTTAATAATTCTTGATCCATTTCAGTATGTGGCAGTTTCATATTAAAGAAATACACATCGTTATTTTGTGTCGTTCCCAATAAATAACCAATACTTCTCTTTCTAATTTCTGCAAACCATTTTTCATGTGAATAGCTATTTAAGCTAGACGTAGTAGCCGCAGTCATAAAGTGAATCCCTTTATTTTTACAATTTTGGACTATTAGTTCCATTTTGTTTTTTGCCTCATAATCAGTAGATAATACAGTTAACATTTGATCAATATCATCAATTGCAATGATTATCCTCTTATATGAAAACTCCACTGTTACGTTTGAATCTATAGAAGGCATTACTGCTTCTCTATTATTTATTAACTCTAACAATTCATCTAACATTTCTTTTAATTGCATACTATCTGTAACCTTCTTCTTTACATGAGGTAAATCTCCCAGAGCTAATATGCCTGTAGGTCTTTCACCAAGATCTACTAAGTATAGCTCAACCTTTTCTGGAGAGTATTGGTATGCAGTCGTGAACAGAAGCGTTTGTAATAGCGATGTTTTTCCACCTTCTATTCTTCCCCCAACAAATATATGACTCATTTCGTCTAAAGAAAAACTTTGCAAACGAATGTCCTCTGTTTCTATACCTGCTGAAATTTGGGCTGTTTCTAATTCTTCAATCATATGCTCTACAAATATTTCTTTAGGTACCATTGGAATAGCTTTTGCTTTTTCACCATTCCATTCTCCATTCATTTTTTGAATAATTGTTTTTAATTGTTGAGAGTACTCAAGTTCACTTTCACCAATAAACGGCAATGCTGCTTGGAATAGTTCCGGCGGTTGCCCTTTCATTAATCCACGGCCAACAGGAACTTCAATTAATGGGAATTTAGGTCTGCCAACTAAGTTATGATATTCTGTTCCATCTTGCAATTCAAATGTAAGTGCCATCGGTATATTATTCCGAACACGATCGAACATATCAATTGTTTGATTCAGAGAGAAATAGAAATATACTCCGTATGTACTTGATTCGCGTAATAATAATTCTAATACTTCATTTTCTTTCTCAAATTCATTTTTGAACCTTATATAACCATCTACCATTACTACTATAGCTGGTATTTTCTTTTCTACCATTCGGTTATACATAGAGAATGACTTTGCACCGATATTAGAAAAACTCTCTTTTCTATGCGTGATTTCCTTCTTTAAAAATCCGAATAGACGTTTCATTTTCTCATTTTCGCCTTCTTGTATAATCCCGCCTATATGAGGTAAATCTCTAAAATCTAAGAACATTCGACCAAAATCAATAACATAGAAATTCACTTCTTCTGGTGTATGAGATACAGCTAAGGACATAATAATTGTTTGCAACATCGTCGTTTTTCCTGTACCTGGCATACCATAAATATTTAAATGCCCTTCTTGTAAATCTAATTTCTGAGGAAATTGTGCTTGATTTGCAACATCATCAATTAATCCTACTGTTACTTGTAAATATTCTTTCGGTTTATTCCAATCAGCAATTGTCCAATTTTCCATAGCATAAAATTCTTTTAACAATAATTTTTCTGGTAATGGATCCAGCCATGGTCCTGGTAATGCTTTAATATTTTCTTTTTCTGATACGCTCTGTACATATTGAATAAAAGCCTGTAATTGCTTTGGACTATTTGTCATTGGTTTTGGACGCTTTTTCACTTTTATTCTTTCACCGGAAAGCTTCACTTCTGTAAAGTCAACAATATCAAGAACTTTCTCTTCATCCGGATTATAAGGTGCTCCGCTCCATGCAGATTGGAATAATTCCAATACTTCATTGCTACCAACTTGGAGATACCCTCGTCCTGGTACATTGATTTTAGATGCATCTGGAATCTTTAACATTTCACGACTATCCGCGTCATCTTGTACACGTAAACAAATTCGAAAACGCGAGTTACTCCAAATCTTGTCATTTACAACCCCTGAAGGTTTTTGAGTTGCTAATAATAAGTGGACCCCTAAAGTTCTTCCTATGGCAGCGACACTAATTAGCTCGTCCATAAATTCAGGTTGTTCCTTTTTCATTTGAGCAAACTCATCAATAACAATAAATAAATGTGGTAAAGGTTCTTTTTCACGCCAGCTTGTTTCATAATATTCATCTAGATGCTGGACATTTCCAGCCTGAATGAATAATTTTTGTCTCCGCTCTAATTCTGCCTTTAATGATATTCTGGCACGCTCAATTAAGTTTGGATCCTCTAAGTTCGTAATAGATGCAATAATATGTGGTAATCCAGCAAATGTGTTTGACATTCCACCACCTTTATAATCGATAAGCATAAATGCCATCTCATGAGGGTGATAGGTTGCTGCTAACGCTGCTATTATAGACTGAATCACTTCACTTTTTCCTGATCCTGTTGTACCAGCCATTAGACCGTGTGGACCATGCCCTTTTTTCTCTATTTTATCGTGAATATTTAGAAAAACAGGTTTACTTCCTTCTCTCACACCAATTGGAACCGGTAATGAAGTCGGATATCTATTTTCTTTCCATCTCTCTAGCACTTGTAACTCTTCCATGTTTTTAGCTTGAAACAAGTCTAAAAATGTTAATACTTTCGGAATGTTGGCTGCTGTAGAACTTTTCATTCGAATTGGAGCAATGCTTCGCGCTCCTAGTTCACATCGCTCGAATGAAAGTCGATCTACTTTAAAACTAGCACGCGTTGTCCCACTATTTTCAGCTGAACTTGAAAACGTTTCTACTAACTCACCATTTTCTCCATTTAAGCTTATTACAAGATCACATTCCATCGGTAAGCGTTCCTTTTGTTCCGCAAAAATAAATGTAGAAGCTCCTACACTTTCACCTTCTCTAAGTAACATTGGAATTAAAGGGTCATCCTCTAAAAATTCTCTCGCTGATAAGAAAAAGACGTACATTGGAATTAAAGGAACTTTTGCATCCGCTTGCGCAGAAGAATTATAGATTCTACGCATATTAAGTGGGGTAAATAGTACTTCAGCTAGTTTCTGTGCATCTTGTTGATTTTCAGATAAAAAGCGCATACTTCTCTGTTCATCCCATACGTGAGGAAGCCACCTCATCCAATCCCATTGTTTTTTCTCTTTCTCATGATAAAAGGCTGCTATTTTCACTTCATTCGGTGCATGATGCGTCATAATTTGTGTCGTTACAATTCGAATAAAGTTTAGTCTATCTTCTTTATTTCCGACTACACCAATTACGTCGTTTTTTTTCAAAGAAATTGAAATGTGTCCATTTGGTATCGTATTGAAATCCCTTTTCACATTTTGCGCTTCTGTAACTAATGGATTTTCTTCATAACCTTTCTGCTCAGGTACCTTCAATTCTACAAGGAATGGTCTTTCTCCTGTACCAATACGAATATCTAAAAAGTCTGGACTTTCAGGTGTACGCTCCCATAAATTACTGTCTCGGTTTTCAATTCTTTGTACACTTTTTAATGGGCTTGGATTTTGTGTAATTAAATATTTTGCTTGTTCAACCTTTAGCGTATCTAATTCCACTCGATGCTTTTGAATTTGCTCTAAATATCTTGTTTGTAATTGTTCAACCATTTGACGATGTTCTTTCTTTTTACGGAAATGCCCCATCGTTGTAATTACATATGATCCCAACATTGGAATACTTGAAACCATCATTAATGGCATATAACTTGAATTCATCTTCATAAATTTCATCATTACAAAATATAATACCAATGTTAAAACCGTCATCATTGCTGGCAGTAACATTGTTTCAATTGAAAACTTCGGCTCCTCCGGTATATTCGGCGGATCATGAATAATAACATCCCCTGTTGGTATATCTACTTTCACACGCGGAGAGCGTTGAAAATACGGTGATTTTTGCACAAAACATTTCTCCTTCCCCATTCAAAAACTATTACTCAATAATTTTCCATACATAATCTTCTTCACTAGTAGATATATCTTGTTTAACCGGTTCATTATAAACTTCTTCTGCCGGTAGCATTTCAAAAGAAGGGATAATCGATCCTTTTTTATATAGCATTACATATTGTCCATCCCACACATCATTATCGCGCAACGTTTCATCATTTCGAATAGAATGCCATTCTTCTTTATCTTTTGCCACTCTAATTTCATAGATACCGCTCAATGCTTCATCTATTTTTTCATGATGTAAAATTGCTTCAATAATTTGCACTGCTTTCACATCATTAGGAATTGCAATATCTATCTCTTCATTTGACTGTTTTATGTATGTCACAATAATCTCTTCCACTTTTATTCACCTTTTTTCCATCGTGTTTGTTACCAAGAAACATCTAAAAATGAAATATCATCGCTTGTCGGGGAGTTCTGCGCCCTCTCAATTTCTTTTAACACTTCCTCAAAGTTATACTGTTTAAGCGACACAAGTCCGTCTGAATGAATAACTATCCGATTAGCTTCGTGTCTAGATAATGTCTTTGAAAAAACGGCCAATTCCCCACCGATAATGCCACGCTGTGTAGACCATCTTTTCTCTATATTTCTCTCAAACTTCATTACATCCGAACAATTCTCATTATTTTGAAACAATTTCACAAATGAATCACCATGTGAAACTAACGTTATTTGTGCCTTATCTTGATTTGAAATGCGTTCTATTTTCCCGCCAATAAACATCGCTTCGCTACCTTGTTTTCGCTTTTCTTCCAAAACATCGCGTAGTAACCACGGTGTTTCTTCTGGCAATCGAAATGCACTCACTTCCTCTGAAGCTTCTTCTATCCAATTTTTTAACTGTTCATTTAATAATGTAGTAATATCCAGTTCACTTTCTTGACATGTTTCAAACAAGTTTAATAACTTCATACCAAGAAACTCCGCAGCAATTTCACCATGAAAAGACAGCCCTACACCGTCACATAACGCAAATATGAAACTAGTTCCATTATCTTGAAATACTAGGAAGTCCTGTCCACTCTCATTTAAATCCTGTGTTTCTTTTGCTCTTACATAACTATATCGATAAGTAAAATGTTTGCTTTTCTTTTCTTGCAATACCGTTTCTTTCTCTTGCGACAGGATATATTTCACCATATTTCTCCCTCCTACCGAACCGGCGTCGCAGCAGACATTTGAAATCCAAGTGACACTAAATCCGCATTTGTACCAGGAAACATCATCACCGCACCATCTGCAATATGGAAACCATATTCAGTCATCATCTCACGATAGCTTTGAGGAATAGGCGATGAAAGTTTTTGCAACTTTGCACCATACTCATCCGTAATTTCTGTATTTGACATAATTCCTTCCCACTTCTTTATATTAGTAATTTGTTCTTGCATAATTTCATCTGAAATAAAAATATTTTCAACTAGCACATTTCCATCAGGTACAGACATATCCATAATTCTTCGCACAATTAATTCTGGATCTTCACCAGTTGAAGCACCGTCTGTCATATGACAAACCACAGGAGCTGGTCCATCTTGTAAATTTGGTAATTCCTTTTGCAATAACTTCTCCACTACAGAAAAAGCTTTTGCTGTATCAGTTAAGCGATGCGTTTGAATTTTTTCTAATGGGCGCAGTCTTGCTACCTCGTCTATTGTTTTCACACCGCCCAATAAATCAAAAACATGATCGCTATAGGCTAAAATAGATAACTTATACCTTGGAAGCAAGCGACTACCTTTTGTTGAACGAAATACCATTTGGCGAATTGCTAAAGAAAGAGCATCCGTTACAATATCAATTCTTCTTTTTTCTTCTCCCCCTGCATCCATCATTTGATTCATTGATGCGCTTACATCAAGAAGGTAAATTATATACGCTGGTGTTTGTTGTGTTGCTTGTGTTTGATATAGCATGTTTCATACCCTTCCATACATTATTATATGAACTTTTTTTATATTCATATTTCATTATAACTTATGAATTTTCTTTTTCTCAATTCATTATAAAATGTTCTTAATATAATTTACATATTTTCACACAAAAAATTTATTCCTTTTAACATATGTTGAAAGGAATAAACCCCTTCTATACTATAGAAGGGGTTTATTATTACGGTATAAGACGCGTACAATCTCTCGGAAAAGCACTCGCCTCTCGTACATTTGTTAATTCTAATAGTTTGTATACAACTCTCTCTAATCCAATTCCAAAACCACCATGTGGGGGACAACCGTATCGGAATGTATTTAAATAAGATTGAAATGTATCTGGATGTAATCCTTTTTCTTTAAAAGAAGCAAGTAACAGATCATAATTATGAATTCGCTGTGCCCCTGATGTTATTTCTAATCCCTTATATAATAAGTCAAATGAATCAGTAATAGATGAATTCTCTTTATTCGGCATCGTATACATCGGCCTAGCTTCTTTCGGATAATATGTGATGAAAACTAACTCACTCTTATATGTTTCCTTCACATATTTGCCTAGTAGCTTTTCACCTTCTGTATCTAAATCTCCAATTGGCGACTCTTTCCGGTATTTATTTTTCAAAATTTCTTGCGCTTCTAACAATGTGATTTTAGGTATTTCTGTAATAATAGGTACTTCTATTTGTAATAGTTGTAGTTCTTTTTCACAGTTTTTTGCTACTTGTTGAAACATATATCGTAAAACATCCGTTTCTAATTGCATCACTTCATAAAAATCATGAATAAATCCAAGTTCTACGTCTAACGATATATATTCATTCAAATGACGAGAAGAGTTATGATGTTCCGCTCTGTAAACAGGTGCAACTTCAAAAACACGTTCTAACCCCCCAGCTACCATCATCTGTTTATAAAACTGTGGTGATTGTGCTAAATAAGCTTCTTTTTGAAAGTATGGAAGCTTAAAAACATTCGCTCCTCCTTCTGCCCCTTGCGAAACAATTTTCGGAGTAAATATACGTGTGAAATCGTTCTCTATAAGAAATTCACTAAAGCTCTGAACGAGTGTAGATTTCACTTTAAATATCGCTGCGGTTCTCTCATGTCTTAATGATAATACCCGCTCATTCAGTAGTTGATCTAAGCCAACTTGTAACTTCTTTTTATTTATTTCAAACGGAAGTGGTTCTGCGCCATTTAATATTTTCACTTCGTGAGCAAGTACTTCTACGCCTAATTCTGTTTTTGACGTCTCAACTATTTCACCAATTACGTGGACAACACTTTCTACATCGACTTTGAATCCAGCTAACTCGTTTTCTAATACACATTGAATTACTCCCGTTCTGTCCCGTAATAATAAAAAACTAACATTACCTAGATGACGAATCTTTTTTACCCATCCTTGAAGTGATACAACCTTTCCGCTTTGCTCCGTACATTCTTTTGTGAGTGAACGTTTCATGATTTGACCCATTACATTTCCCTCCAGTAATTTTATATTTATTTACGTTATTGTTGTTGTCATCGTCATCATCCACGGTCACTCACCTCCTTTCAAAGAATACAAAAATCCGCCCCTAAAAATAGGGACGGATTTTTCCGCGGTACCACCCAAATTGTCATAATGACCATCTTAGCCCTGATAACGGTAGGTACCGTTTGCTTTTACTAATTATCACGTTCAAAACAACACTCACAGGTGTCTTTCCATCATGCGGTATCGCAATCTTTCCAGCAACCGATTGCTCTCTGTAGACCTTTGCATCATGTACTTTTCCTGATCATCACTTTTTATATTTACAGAGTATTCTATCTCTTCACCCTATAAAATGCAAGCACTTTTAAATATATTTTTATTTTTCACATCCAGTTTTGTACAATCTCCTCTAAAGCCATTCCACGTGAACCTTTCAATAAAACAACATCCTTTTTCGTTATAACTCTCAATACTTCCTCTGCTATCTCGGCTTTATTATCAAATGACTGTACTTTTCCTGTATGATAGTTCTTTCTTGCTTCTTCCGCTACAATTTCGGCTAACTCTCCATACGTAAATACATATTGAATGCTCTCCTCATTTAACATTTTACCAATTTCTCTATGATATGTTTCAGCTTTCCTCCCTAACTCCAACATATCCCCAATCACTATAATTTTTTTATTATAGACATTTAATTTCTGTAACGTTTCAATTGCAGCCTTCATGGAGGAAGGACTGGCATTCCATGCATCGTTAATAATTGTAAAACCTGTTTTAGCGGTTAAAAACTGAAAGCGCATTTGTGTAATATTTATTTCTTGCAATGCTTCTTGTATTTTTTCTATAGGGACTTTGTAAAATTGACCTACAGCGATTCCGACAATCGTATTAAAAATATTATGTTTTCCATGTAAGGGAACATCGTACTGTATTTTTGAATTATTTAATTTAAAATGAACACCATATTCATCTAATTGTACGTTTGTTGGAAACAAATCATTTGTATACTTTCCACCAAATGACTTACATTCTATACCTAGCATATTAATATTTTGAGAAAGTAATGGCTCATCACCATTATATAAAAACAGTCCATCGTCATTTAATCCGTCTACAATTTCAAATTTAGCCTTCGCAATCTCTTCTCTTGATCCAAGCGTTTCTAAGTGAGACTGTCCAATCATTGTAATAATCGCTACATCTGGCTGAGCTATTCGTGATAATTTTCGAATTTGTCCTTTTTCACTCATTCCCATTTCAAGTATTAAGAACTCAGTATTTCGTTTCATTTCTAAAATTGTTAACGGCAAACCGATTTGACTATTAAAATTTCCCTTTGTTTTATGCACTCTATAAGTTGAACTTAAAATGCCTCCTATTATATCTTTTACCGTAGTCTTGCCATTACTACCGGTAATTCCTATTACTTTTACATTTATCTCGCTTCGATAAAATTGTGCCAATTGTTGCAAAGCAAACAAAGTTTCATCTACAAATATAATTGGAATCCCTTTTGGCGGAGTACCGTAAGACTTTTTCCATAAGGAAGCGACAGCCCCATTATCCATTGCCTCTTTCACATACTCATGCCCATCTTTCACCCTAATGATTGGAACGAATAAATTTCCTTCTTTAATATTTTTGGAATTTATGCAGACACCATCTACCTCTATAAGATGAAAGGATTCTTGTAATCCTTCTCCATTTACTATCTCTTTAAGTTTTTTCAAATTCATTTGAATCAAAGTATCACCTTTTTCCATTTAATTACATATTTACCGTTTTATTTACGCATATTAATAAAAATTTTATAGTGAGGTGTTAATATGAAAAAAGCGATTAGTTTCTTTCTTCTTTTGTTATGCCTAATTGTAGTGAATGAAACATACGCCTACTCACCAAAATCTTTACCCATCTCCCAAAACTCTGATCAATGGCAAGTGAATATTGATGAACCGAAAAAAATAAGCAACAAGGTACTTCAAGCTAAAAAAGATGAATTTCAAACCTATCAATTTTCAGTAAAAAATGTTGGCAAAAACGAAGTATATAACGTTCAAGTTGAAGTCTTTCGTAATGAACCAAATATGAAAACAAAATACGAACTCTTTTCACGAAAAGAAAGTCGTCTCGCAAGCGGGAAAATCGGATTTAAACATGCTAACTTCCCTGTTTCTACAAAAGCAGATGAGGTTGATATAATCATTACTTGGCAAGAACACCCTTTCCGCTCAATGAGAAACGGTCAAAAAGTTGAGTCTAGGAAATTTAAAGAGCATTTTGTTTTTAAAGACGAGAAAAAATAAATGGAATGCGGATAAATTCACACTATCATTCATATAGCTTAATTTACTAGTACCAGTTCTTAAGCAAATTAAAAAGTCGTGGCTTATAACGCCACGACTTTTTATATTAATTCGTACTAATTCCTCTTGCCGCCCAAATACGATCGATATCAGCAGCGTGTTGTCCGCCATATAAAAGAGCATCTGCTTGCTTAATCGCTTTTGCTCCATCACTGAATTTAGAATTTGGCGTTAATGACCAATGTGATTGTAAAATAATTTTTGTTGCAACATCACGGCCAAAAGCTTGTGCCATCTCATATTGTCCTTGTGACCAAATTTCACCGTCAGCATGTACTTGATTTTTTATATCTTTCGGATACACTTTATTCGTATCTAATCGGCGTAAGCACGTTGGATCTGAACTAGAATAAGCCGCCGCATCCCACTCTCCAACACACGCTTTTCCGTAACCTGTAGTCGATACAGCATCTTCATAAGTAGCACCTAAGAAGTCACCAAATCCTTCTCCCATCGCTCCGCCTTCTAGTGAACTTCCAAACCCAGGAACTTGATTATCTTGAATTGAATGTCCATATTCATGCGCAATAATGCCAGCATCTTCTGCATCATCGACTCCTCCAGTACCGAAAGTTAAAGCCTTTGTTGATGGTGAATAAAATGAGTTATCAGCTGTTGTTCCATTTACATTTACTTTAATGGAACGATTGTTAATATTTTGAAAACCAAGACTTTGAATATAACGCTGCAATGTATCAATATGATAATACGACATCACATCTTCAAAGCTATCATTTGCACGTGTATAGTTGAATTGTAAGTTTGTAGATTTTGTTCTCGCTTTTGAAGATATCGTTACATACTCTCCAATTAAAAATCCTGTCCCATCTAAACCTTTTAACGTAACAGTTTTTAATTGATTCGTTAGCGCTGTTGAATCTGCATCGTTATTATCTTTTAATCCTGCTAAACTCCCACTTGATACGACAGGGTTAGGTAAAAATACTTTTCCTGTTCCTTCTACTTTTCGGTTTATATCCACCTTTTTAATTAACTTTCCATTTTCCGCATCAATAAATGTTTCCCATGCACCAAATGGATTATTAGAATGGACAACCACTTTATATACTGGACGAGCAATTCCCTCTTCAATAACGTATCCAAATTCTTTATCTGTAGGAGCCCATAAGTTTTGCTCACTTGCTTCTCCAACATACGCCATTGATTTTTGTATTGCATCTTTTTCACTAATTTTTTCCGTTACTTGCTTCACACCTGTAACAGGCTGATAATCAGAAACAGCAAGTACACCCTTTCCCTCTCCGTTTAGAGTTACTGTAATTTGATTTGAAAATACAGGTGCACCATTCACAACTTGTTGGAACCTAACATATGAAGCTACAGGCGTTTCTGTTGTAGAAATATATTGCAAGTCTGAAAGGTCTGGCTTTAATCCGTACTGATTGGCATTCCCTTTTAAATATTCAATAGCTTTTTTCTGTGGCGAATAAGCTTCCACCTTTACTTGTTTCTTTGTCTCTACTGCAGAAACAGTAGAAAGCGTCCCCATTACTAATGGCACAGTCATCGCCATTGCCACCATTTTTTTATTAAACATAGAACCACTCCCCCTAATAAAGTAGCCCAACCTTTTCCCATTACCACTAGGCAATCATTCTTTACAAAATGGATGGATAAAAATTGAATCTACGTTTAATTCTCTATGAACAATTCTATTACCTTTGTATTTATTACAGATGAAACTTTCTCAATAATTGCATGTAAAATGAAATAAATTTTTAAAAGAACCGTATGAAGAACAGACTTGTTTTTACCTAACGGTAGGTTGAAAATAAAAATAATTCATGATATGTTTTATGAAAGGAGGCGTTACAATGAGTAAAAGTGAAGAAACCTTCTCTTCAATTATGGATGTTAGTTACCGATTATTTGCTGAATACGGCATTGTTAAAACAACTTATACGATGATTGCTGAGGAAGTTGGGATTGCAAAACCATCTATATATTATTACTTTAAATCTAAAGATTCTTTAATTGAAGTTATCTTTACTGAATTATGCAAGGCTATGCAGTTTTCTGCGTTTTTCGATACAGAAGCATTTACGAAAGAAAATTTTGTTGAGAAATGTGTTGAAATTGGCTTTAAAATGATAGATGAACAGCTTAACGATCCATATTTTAATCGTGTGTTGCAAGAATATGTATTACTATCTTCAAGAAACGATATGTACAAAGAGCGATTACTAACTGTGCAAACAGAATATTTACAAGGATTTGAATCACTCCTTACAAAAGCAACTGAACTTCAATTAATTGAAAATAAAAACCTAGTTTCAAAAGCTCATATGTTAGCATTAGTGCTTGATAATATCGGGAATTTTATGATGTTACATGTAGATATGAATTATAAACAAATATGGATTGAGGCTGTAAACAGCATTTTTGAAAGAAGGGATTGAAGTGAATACAAAAAAGCGCATTATCGGATTGGATTTTGCTAGAGCTTTGGCGATGTTTGGTATGCTGCTTGTTAATTTTATGGTGATAACAGGTGCAGAAGGAAATGGTCCCCCATTTTTAATAACTTTCATGTCACTTTTTGAAGGTAGAGCTTCTGCCTTATTTGTTATACTTGCTGGAATTGGCATATCTTTAATGACTAGATCATCTGTTGCTAGCAATGAAAAAATAAAAATTTCTAATAGACGAAAAATCATATGGAAACGGGCACTATTCTTATTTATTTTAGGATTACTTTTATACGTAATGGAGTGGACTGGGGATATATTACACTACTACGGTGTTTACCTTTTCGTTGCTGCATTACTCATTACAGTACGAAAAAAAGCATTACTATTGTTATCTATTATTATCCTACTCTTGGCACAATCTCTTCAGCTTACTTTCAATACTTTCGAAGGTTGGGGAGGCCCTACTCCATTTATAAACTATGTAGACTTCTGGACAGTAAACGGTTTTCTTCGCAATCTATTCTTTAATGGTTATCACCCTTTTTTCCCTTGGTTTTCGTTCTTCTTAATCGGTATGATAATTGGCCGACTAGACCTTCATAATAGGAGAATTAGAAAGAGATTACTCTTTCTCGGTATTACAACCACAATATTGACAGAACTTTTATCAGAAGGACTTACCTACTACTTTATTCCATACATCGGCAAAGAGGCAGCTACATTTTTGTTTAATACAGGACCCATTTTACCAAATTTATTATACATTTTATCTGCTACTGGATCAGCCTTTTCTATATTAATAATTTGCCTCTATATCACTGAAAAATTTGAAAATAATTGGTTTGTTACTTCCATTGTACAAACCGGACAATTAACATTAACTCATTATGTAAGTCATGTATTTATCGGGATTGGGACATTAATTCTATTAAATAGAATGGAACATCAAACACTACTTTTTGTTTTATTATTTGCTACTGCATTTTTCATTTTCAGTATTTTGTTTAGCATATTATGGAGAAAGAAATTTTCTAGAGGACCTATCGAATGGATTATGAGGAAATTAGCTAGTTAATTTACCTTCATACAAAAAGGAAGTTGGAATCATTCCAACTTCCTTTTTTCTTTACTGAGCAGCACTTAATTTAATGCGGACTTTTGTCTCACCTAATGAAAGTTCATCGTCTTCATTCGTTAAGTGACCAAATGTAAATTGTTTAACGAGTAAGTTTTCTTCCAACAACTCTTTATGATTCGTTAATGTTTGCTTCAGCTCTTCCTCTGTATCAAGAATAACATCCACTCGTAAATTTACTGGTAAATTCAACTGCTTACGATATTCTTGAACGGCGCGAATAAACTCACGTGCTACTCCTTCTTGTAACAATTCTTCCGTTACATTTGTATCTAACATTACTGTATATTGTCCGTTAGTCGTATTAGAGAAGCCTGATTTTGCAACTTTTTCAACCATTACATCTTCAGCTGTTACAACTACTTCTTCTCCTGAGGCTGCTTCGTAAACTGCTCTTTCTGTAGATACAAAGTTTTGTACCTCGTCTTGTGATAATTGTTTTAGCCAACCATTTACTGCATTTACATTCTTACCGAACTTCGGTCCCGCCGTTTTAAAATTCAGCTTTAATTGATAGGATGTATACTTCGTTTCATCTAGTTCAACGTGGAACGATTTTACATTTAGTTCATCCATAACGATATCACGATAAGATTCCCAATCCATAACATTCTCGTTATGCTCCAGTAATACAAGTTCTGCTAACGGCTGTTTTACTTTTAAAGAATGTTGATTACGGTTACTTCTTCCAAGTTCAACAACTTGTAAAACAGCATCCATTTCCGCTTCTAATTTAGGCTGTAGTAACCTTTCATTTACAACTGGATAATCCTCTAAATGAACGCTACTTCCAGTTAAATTCAAATGAATATCTTCAGCGACAAACGGTGTAAATGGTGCAATTAGTTTACTAATTGTTACAAGCACTTCATGAAGTGTCTCATATGCAGCTGCTTTTTCAGCATTCATACCAGATTCCCAGAAACGATTACGTGATCGTCTTACGTACCAGTTACTTACTTCATCTACAAGCGCCGCGATTTCACGAGCTGCATTCGTAAATTGATAATCATCAAGCGCTGTTCTCACTTTTTTCGTTGTGCTATGCAATCTTGATAATACCCATTCATCTAATTTCGTCCGCTTTACATCATACGTTTCGTTCGGATTATACTCATCTAAATTTGCATATAAAACGTAGAAGCTATACACATTGACTAACGTATCTACAAATTTAGATTTTGCTTCCAGTACTGTTCTTTCAGAAAAACGCTTTGCATTCCACGGAGCACTGTCAACGAGTAGAGCCCATCTTAGAGCATCTGCACCAAACTTCTCTACTAAATCAACTGGATCTAGTGCATTCCCTTTACTTTTAGACATTTTCTGTCCTTCCTCATCTAGAACATGCCCTAGTGATAACACTCGTTTATACGGTACTTTTCCTGTATATAGTGCTGATACAGCTAATAAACTATAAAACCAGCCGCGTGTTTGATCAATTCCTTCTGCAATTACATCTGCTGGAAACTGTTCTTCAAATAACTCTTTATTTTCAAACGGATAATGATATTGCGCAAATGGCATGGAACCACTATCAAACCAAACATCAATTACTTCTGGTGTACGATTCATTGTACTTCCGCATTTTTCACAGCAAACTTGCACTTCATCTACATACGGCTTATGCAATTCTAAATCTTCCGGTGTTTCTTTCGTACTATGCTTTCTTAAATCAGCAATGCTTTTCGGTGCAAATTGATGATTGCAACTTTCACATTCCCAAACATTTAATGGTGTTCCCCAATATCTATTTCGGCTAATATTCCAGTCCACCATGTTTTCTAAAAACTTACCAAAGCGTCCATGTTTCATATGATCTGGATACCAAGTAACAGTATCGTTATTTTGTAAAAATGTTTCCTTAATTGCAGTCGTTCGGATTAACCAACTCTCTCCTGCATAATAAAGAAGCGGTGAATCACAACGCCAGCAATGCGGGTAACTATGTTCATACTTTTCTTTATGGTATAGTAAACCTTCCTTCGCTAAATAACGAACGATATCTACGTCACAATCTTTTACAAATTTACCTTTCAAAAATGGTACTGCTTCTGTATACTCACCTTTCTCATCTACAACATGTAAGAATGACAATCCTTCACTTTGAACGACTCTATAATCGTCTTCCCCATATGCTGGAGCGATATGAACAAGTCCAGTACCACTATCTGCCGTTACGAAATCTGCTCCGATTACACGGTAACCATTTGTAACTTCTTTCATTGGAAACGGTGCTGTATAAGAAGTATTTAATAATTCTTCCCCTTTATGAACAGATAGTACTTCATAGTTTTCTTTTAATACATCTTGTACACGTTCTTTCGCAACAATGTATACATGACCTTCTTGTTTCGCTTTAACGTATTCCATATTTGGATGTACAGCGAGTGCAACATTTGCTGGAAGTGTCCAAGGTGTTGTTGTCCAACCTAGGAAATATTCATTTTCACTACCTTTTACTTTAAACTTAACTGTTGCACTTAAATCTTTTACTGTTTTATACCCTTGTGCAACCTCATGTGAACTTAGTGAAGTTTGACAACTTGGGCAATATGGTGAAACTCTATGCCCTTTATACAATAATCCTTTTTCATGAATCGTCCCTAAAATATGCCATACACTTTCGATATATGGATTCTTTAACGTAACGTATGGATCATCCATATCTACCCAATAACCGATACTTTCAGTGAATTCACGCCACTGCTTCTCGTATGTGAATACACTCTCTTTACACTTCTTAATAAATGGCTCAATTCCATACTCTTCGATTTCATGTCTACCAGAAATACCGAGTTGCTTCTCAACACCTAATTCTACAGGCAAACCGTGTGTATCCCATCCCGCTTTTCTTAATACTTTATAACCAGCCATCGTTTTATATCTTGCTACTACATCTTTAATTGTTCGTCCAAGTGCATGACCTACATGCGGTAGTCCGTTCGCCGTTGGTGGTCCTTCATAAAACACAAAAGATTGTGCGCCTTCTCGATTCTGAATTGATTGCTCAAAAATGCTTTGCTCGTTCCACTGTTTACGAATACGTGTTTCTCTCCCTACAGCTGACTCTTTTACATCTACTTTCTTCATCTACAATCACTCCTTTGAATATTTTAAAGCACACAAAAAACCCGTCCCTATGAAGTAGGGACGGGTTTACCCGCGATACCACCCTAATTCTATTAGCTCTTCACTAATAGCACTTAGCAACGTACTATCATACGTGTTCTTTGTAACGGTAGACATCCGTCCGGGCTTACTCACTTTCAGCCTCGGCTCCTCGGAGATGATTTTCAAATAACGTCTGCACACCGGCTTTCAGCAATATACCGGCTCTCTGGGGAACAGTACACTATTTTACTCTTTCTCGTCTTCAGATTTGTATACTTTGTTAAAAGCTATTCTATTCCATCGGGCAATAAATTGTCAACTAATTCAAAATATATTTTTACTCTTTTTCCCTATTCGTATACAATTACTTTTCAAATTCTCGCAATGCTGCTAAGTTTTCATCATCCTCGATAAGTTCAGCGAAAAATCCTGACTCATCCTCACGAAGTACAATTTCAAGCTCTTCTTTCGCCTCTTCCATTCTGTTTAACTGTGCTAAATAACAAGCACGATCGTATCTTGCTAACAAATCACTCTCATCAATTGTTAATACTTCATTTGTTATTTTTTCTGCCTTTATCGTTTGTCCGGCACCATGATACGAAGATGCTAAAGAAAGAAGAATTGCAGTTTCATTTGGATGGTGTATAGAAGCATTTTTCAATACATGAATTGCCTCTTCAAACCTTTCTTGACTTTGATACATTTCTCCTAAAGTAAGAAACGCTCTACTTACAAACGGCGTTTGCTCCGTTAATTGTAAGGTAATCTTTTCTGCTTTTCTTACTTCCCCTGCTTTAAAGTAGACTTGTGCTTGCAGAAGAAGGGTATCATAATCATCTGGTAACTCTCGAACCATTTGCTTTGTTAATTCCGAAGCATCTCGTAACATATCTTCTTCCTCACACTCTATGAAAAGATTTACAAGTTGCTTCGCTACATCGTAATCCCATTTATGTTCTAACGATGTTTGCAATACATCTCTTGCCTCTTTATACATCGCCACATTCTCGTAAAATAGTGCAAATCGCTGCGCTGCCATACTATTTTTCGAATTTAACTTTAAGGAAATTTCATATAAATCAATGATTGTAGTAATAATCGAAATTTCTTTCGCACGGTTTTTCATACGATAAAAAGCTCTCGTAAATATGGATTTTTTCGGCTGTTCATTTTGTTGACGTTCAATCCATCTTTCTGTAACCGCAGATGCAGCATACATAAATGCCATACTTCTTTCTACTTTTTTCACTTTTAATGTATGAAGAAAATCTCGTATGTTAGACAATTTCTTATGTTGTTCTGTCGCTTTTACATATACATCAAATATACGTTCATTCTTTACATCTTTTTGTATCACTTTCATTGCAATTTCAATCGCTTTTGCATTTCTATTTTTCACTAATACTTTTGCATAATGATATAGAACTTCTGTATGCTCACCATCTACTTGTAGTGCTTCTTCAATCTGCGCTTGTTCTTTATCTATTTCATCCATCGCTCCATATACGTAGGCAATCGCATCTAATCGCCATATTTCAGGTACTTCGTCTGCTAATTGTTCCAGTTCAGTCAGTAACTCTTCCTGAAGATTCATCTCTACTGAAAGCTGTGCCAAATATTCCATATTAATATGCAGCGGCTCTTCTTTCATTGCCTGAACCATATGACTTTGTTCTTTAGAGCGGTTTTCTTCTTTTTCGTATATTTCTGCAAGCTGTAAATGTACACCTACGAAATTCCCATCAAGCTCTAAACATGTTTCATACGCTTGTTTTGCTTCCACCAATTGCCCTAATGCCATAAGTGTTTCACCAATTCGGTAATAAGGTAATGCTGTTGCCTTTTGTTCTATCGCCTGATTATATCTTTTCATCGCTTGGCCGTACTGCCCAATAGATTCATATAAAATACCTGTATAACAACCGAATTCACTTACTTCATTTCTTTCTTTGTGTAGCGTTCTTAAAAATGCTATCCCTCGTTGTACAAATACAGTTCCTTTAATTCGATTCACATATTCATCTAACGCACTTGCTACATTATATTCGCTCTGCTTTATACCACTCTCTAACTTAGACAACGCTACTTTAAACCCTTCTTCATTTCCACCAAGTTCAACCTCAGCATCCCATAAAACCATTCCCGCATTCATATGAAAATCTTGACTCTTTTCAATTTGTTTTTCAATACCGAGAATATATTCTTTTGCTTCCATGTATTGCTCTCTTGCCATATAAACTTGTGTAAGTCCGAAATGAGAATAAACATCCTCATCATTTTCTTCTAAAGCACGCTTATACAATACTTCTGCTTCTTCCAGACTATCATTTTGAAAGTGATAATCACCTAATTTTACGTATAGAGGTGCTTTATCATCACAATTCTCAATACCTTTTGATAAAATTTCTTTCGTACTTTCCTCATCCTTCAAATCAGATTCGTATATTTCCGAAAGTTTCGTATAAATGTAAGGTGCATTGCTATCCAAATGAATCGCTATTTTAAGCCCTTTTATCGCTAAATATAATTTCCCTAAATGATGCGCACATCTCGCTCGCTCATACCATACATGTGCTTCATTTTTATACTCTTTTAACAGATCGTTAAAGATTTCATACGCTTCTTCATATCTTTCTAAATCTATTAATATTAACCCGTGATTCGTTAAAGTGAATCTTTCTGGACTACGTTCTAAAGCAACTTGAGAAAACTGCAATGCCTTTTCAGATTGATCGATATACATATATGATAATGCGAGAAAACTCCAAGCAATCGGCTGATCTGCATCTAATTGTAATGAGGAACGAAAACTTGAAATTGCTTCTATATAACTTTCCTGTTCAAAAGCATATCTTCCGTTTATTAAATGATATAAAGCACGATTATTTTTCTTCTCAACACTCGCGAGCATTTGCCCTGCTTTTTCTAATTCTTGAAGGCGAATAAAGCACTGCGCACCATGTAATTTAACAAAATCTGAGTTCGGAAACCTCTCCATTAACTTTTCAATACAAGATAAAATAAACTTATTATCTACTTCAACATCTAAATGTTTAATCGTATATAACCACGTATTCGGATTATCACTCGTCTCTTTTAAAAACTGTACTAAGCTATGAATCCCATCTTTATCTTGTTCATCTAAATGATCCGTTAAAGAAAAAATGGATTTAAAATAATGATTTTCTTCTTCATTTAAAAATGATAATTGTTCCTTCTTTTCTTTCGGAACAAACGTAATCGCTAAACAACCTGTATAACGATATTTTTCTTGTAACTTACTATATTCCACAATAACTGGTTCTATAAAGTTCGGATCTTGAACATAAAAAGCTTGTAACGTATCATCATATCCAGCTAGCACTTGCACATGTGAAGCATGCTCAATATCTATACTTAATAAAACGGGAATCGCCTGATCTAGCAGTCTCTTATAATTTTCCACATTCCCTTTAAAATAACGATATTCATAACCTAATTCTTCTAAATAAGAAACAGTATCTGAAAACTTCGAGCCAGTCATATCAAAAATAAACTCTGCTATTTCATCTTGTGTACGTTTTTCTCCCCATAACTGCAACATCATTTCTAAACTTGTCGGCACACAATAATTATCCTTTTGTACAATTGGAACTATAGGTAAGTGAACCTTTTTTCCATCTGGATTTTTTTCTAAATTATGATATAAAGACTCTTTTAAACTTTTTTCTTCTTTTAATAACTGTTGTAAATCTACAAGTTTATTCATTTTGTAAAACGCTTCTGCACGTAAATGTACAAAATAAGCTTTATAAGCATGATAAGGGAGCTGATTATTTATATTATCTATTACCGCTAACATCTCTTCATACTTCTCTAAATCTAATAAATATTTTACCTTTTCAAAATGAAAATATGGTACTTGCGGGAACTTTACAATCGCATCATCAATTAGCTGTAATGCACGTTTTTGTTCTCCTTTATTCGCATATAACTGTGATAATAAATAGGTAGATAACTCTTCACAATCTTTATGCTGCATGCCAGCTATAAATTGTTCTTCTGCTTTCTCCCATTCACCTGTATGCATATAGACGTAGCCCCATTTATCAAATACAGCACGTGCACTGTACTCTTCTGCCTTTTTCATATAAAAAAGGGCTTCTTCATTTCGTTTCATTTCTAGCAAACATCGTACTAACGTAAAATATGTTTTCGCTAAAAGATCAACTTTTATTTCTTCTTTATTTACCTCTTCTAACGAATCTTTTAACAACTGTTCTACTTCAAGTATTTTCCGCTCATCGATTAACTCATCACAATATAAAGAGAGCGTTCTCATATTTGGGAATTTTTTATATGCATAGCGAATGAGGAATGAACTGTATTGGTGCATAAGCCCTTCATCAGTAAGACGTATTAATATATCAAACTCTTTATGTGAAGGAATATTAGCAAGCCAATTCTTCAAATAAGATAAAGTATTCTTTTCTTTTATATATGAAATTTCATTATTTATTTCCTGTAATCCATCTATAAATCTCTTGTCTTTCAAACAAGCATCTAACTGCTTAAAATCTAGCATGTATTCACCTCGAATATTTATTTAAACTGCTACTTGCTTAGATTTTACACATCATATAGTAGGTATTCAACTAAAATCACTTATAATGAGTGGTATTAATTAATATTATTCAAATTTATAACAAAATATAGTAAAAATGATTGTTTTTCTCTGTATTTTGTTTGATTATATGTAATAACGTAACATGTGGATCTTATCTTTCGAAAGGTGAACTCTGTACATAAAATTATATCGGCGATAATTCAAATATATCAGCGATTATATGTCGAATATCGACATTCAGCGACATTTTTCATCGTATTACTACCCTTTAACATACTATTTCACCAAATGTAATTTTCATATTCGGAGCGTATACTAAAGAGGAATGTAAATGATATGCTTTAAAAAATCGTAGTTCAGCTTCATATTGAGCTAGCGCATCATCATATGTTAATTCCCTGGCCATTAAACGTTCTATAAATTGCTGTTTATCTCCTGGATTGCCCGCTATTCCCTCTTCTTTTAAAGAATGATACAAATCGTTTTTATCTTTGTAATGTATATTAGCGTCTAAAAAATTCACTTTATCACTCACTCGACACTCAATATTTTTCACACCTAATTCACTTAAATACATCGGTATTTTCATGCCGATATTGCCATCTTTACCGTTTCTCTTCGTATCACATTCAAATAATTTTTGCAAAATACCTAGCTGAATAATTTCCGATTGCTCCTCCCCATCTAACACGTATGAAGACATATTTGAAATCCAATGTGGTTCAAAACAGATTATTTTTCCGCCCTTTTTAACTGAATGCATCATTTTTTGTAGCATCGTTTTTGGTGAACTCATATGTAACAAGAAAGCATGACAAATTGCCATATCGTATGTATTGTTCAATTCAATTTCTGTAGCATCTCCCTCAATAAATTCTGATTCATATGGGAGTAAACGAAACAACTCTCTCGCTTCCGCTATTAATGTTTTTCCACTATCAATGCCTGTATACTTGGATCCTTTTGGAAGTAATGGCATTAATATTAAGCCTAAATAACCATATCCACAACCGTAATCAACGATATGTACTGGCTTAGTGATCTTCCAAACTGTATTTACTAAAAAGCTTACATAATCGTCATTGTAATATAAGTCTCTTGTGTTTTTTAAATATGTTAGTTTACTGTTCCAATCGTACGTTTCCAAGTTGAACGCCTCCTTTTATATACAAAACTACAGTTCTCTATATAATAGCCGTATTCCTACGTCATTCCTAAAATTTCAAAGCAAAAAAGCTAGTGTATTTTAAAGATACGCTAGCTTTTAATTCGGAAGAAAGGTAGATAACTAGAAGTTTAATTCGAACAATCACAATCTAAACAATCCGTACAGTCTACATCACCACAATCTGATTTTCTCTTTCTTTTGTTTCTTTTAAGATAATAATACAGCAGCCAAATCAGTAGTGCGCAAATAACAAAAGCTATTATTGCTTCTGTATACTTGTTTTGAATTATAAAACCGATTCCACTTCCGCCTGAAATAAAAATTAGAATTAAGTAAACCCAGAACATTTATGTAAATACCTCCGTTACTATATACCTTAAGATAATATCCATATAACACTAGACGAAATGGATAACCCCATACCATTACCGCTTAATACACCGGTAGTTACTCTTAGCAAATTTGTGCTGCTTCTCCGTTTCCACTTTTGGGTGAAACCATCAATGAGTAACGGAATTTGAGCAGAAAATGATAGTATGATTGCCAAAAGAAATGAAGGGGTTATATAAAAATAAATTGGAAACATTAAAATACCGATAAGCATGCCTGTACAACGCGCACATAAAGGTATGTACTTTTGTAGTTTAAGGAAACTTCTTTCCGCTCTTCTATGACAAGGAATTTGCAAAATTAAAGTTCGGATCAATATGAATCACCCTCTCTAAAAAGATTTTAATTGATTTTGCAAAAGAATTATATATCTAATAAAAAAACAAACCAGGTTCATACTAAAACCGGTTTGTCAGTTTACTACTATGCTACATCTCCTCAGGAGCATCCACCCCAAGTAAACGTAATCCTTCTTTTAATACAACCGTCACAGCATACACTAATGCCAGTCTGCTATCTTTCTCTTCGCTCTCTTCCAATATACGCACATTTCCATAATATTTATTAAACGATTGTGCTACATCTAATACGTATTTCGAAATGATTGATGGCTCATTTTTGGTGAAGGCTGCTTCAATTATTTGCGGGAATTTGTTTAGTAATTTTACGACACTCCAACTATGATCATCTTTTAATACAAACGTACACGTTTCAAATTCTACACTTTCTTTTCTTAAAATAGAGCAAGCACGTGCATGTGTGTACTGGACATATGGGCCTGTTTCACCTTCAAATTTCAGCATGTTTTCTAATAAAAATTCGATATTGTGCATACGTTCGTTTTTTAAATCGTGGAAGATGACTGCACCAACACCGACTTGCTTTGCTACTTCTTCTTTTTGCTTTAAGTTTGGATTTTTCTCTTCAATATTTTGTTTTGCAAGTTCGATTGCTTCCTCAAGTACCTCTTCAAGTAAAATAACTCTCCCTTTACGTGTCGACATTTTCTTACCATCTTTTAAAATGAACCCAAACGGTACATGTTCCATTCCATCAACCCAAGTATATCCAAGCTTTTTTAATACAGTGAAAAATTGATTGAAATGTAAACTTTGTTCCGGGCCAACTACATATAATGCTTTATCAAATGCGTATGTGTTTTGACGATATAACGCTGCTGTTAAGTCACGCGTTGCGTAAATAGTCGCACCATCTGATTTTCTAATTAAGCAAGGCGGCATTCCCTCTTCTTCTAAATTAACAACTAATGCACCTTCTGACTCTTCAAGCAAATCATGTTCCTCTAAAATCCCAATAAAGTCTTCCATTAAATTATTATAAAAAGCTTCTCCTTGATAATTAGTAAATTCAACACCGAGAAGTTCATAAATACGAGAAAATTCTTTTAAGGATTCGTGACGGAACCAATTCCAAAGCTCAACTGCTTCTTCATCACCTTCTTCTAATTTCTTAAACCAAGCGCGTCCATCTTCTTCTAGTTCTTCGTCGTCTTTTACCTCTTCATGGAATTGAACATATAACTTAAATAGTTCACGTATTGGATCCTCTTTAACTACTGCTTCATTTCCCCATTTTTTATAGGCGGTAATTAACTTTCCAAACTGTGTTCCCCAATCCCCAATATAATTAATTCCTACAACTTCATAGCCACATTTTTCAGCGATATGTTTCAGGGAATTTCCAATCATTGTAGAACGTAAATGCCCCATCGAAAAAGGCTTCGCGATATTTGGAGAGGAATAATCGATAACGACCGTTTTTTCACAGCCAATGTGATTTTGGCCGTACTCTTCTTTCTCCGCTAAAACCGTTTTTAATACTGCATCACTTACAGTTTCACGATTAAAAAATACATTTACGTAAGGACCAACAGCCTCTGTTTTCGTAAAGAACGGGTCACTTAATTTCTCCGTAACTTCCTTTGCGATTAAAGCTGGTGATTTTTTATATTGCTTCGCAAGTGAAAAACATGGGAACGCTGCATCTCCAAAATCATCTTGTTTCGGTGTTTCAATTAATTCTAAAATTTGGTTTTGCGTTAATTCATCCTTTAAAATACTGGATAAACTTTTCGCAAAATGCGTGTTATAATCCATGAAATAACCTCCTTATTTTTTAAAACACAAAAAACTCGTCTCTAAAAAAGAGACGAGTTTTAACCCGTGGTACCACCCTTGTTGTTCATTACAAACCACTTTCCCGTTTATAACGAGGACAGGGGGCCTCGGCTTACTCTACTATTCGTTCAAGAAGCATCTCCGAAGTGCGCTTCATCTTTTTCTTCCGCACTAGGCTCACACCATCCCTAGCTCGCTTTCCGTCTAAAAAAGACTACTCTCTTCATCACAGACAGTATATTTAATTAATTATTGCTTATTATACATCTTTTCAAACAATTAGCAAAGGTCAATTACACCAAAGTGAAACTTAGCACTTTTTCTTTTGTATACGTGAAAATTATGTTTTTCAAATCTAGAACTACGGAAATGATCTTTCAGAACGACACGCTTTCTCGCCACACGCTTCGCTTCCGCAATTGTTTCGTCAGTAATATCATGATACAAAGCGAAGTGTTTTAACCCTTTTATTCCATCTGATTCTATGACAGTTTCTTCAAACATTGGATCCAGATAAACAACATCATAACTATTATCCTCACATTGTTTTAAAAACTCAAAATGCCCCGTTTGCTTTACATTAATTCGTTGCATTGCTTCATCAATTTCAGAAACGGATGAAGACCATGTTTGCAAACCATTTCCCATGATGTAAGCCATATATTCATTGCCTTCAAGTCCTGTTACTTTTCCGCTTTCACCAACAATATAACTAGCTACAATACTATCTGATGCCATACCGAGCGTACAATCTAACACTGTCATTCCGCTCTCTAATTTAGCAGCTTGTACAAATGGATCGTGTTCTCCGCGCATTAACCTTTTCACACGAAACATCGCTGAGTTTGGATGAAAGAAAAACGACTCTTCCGTACCTTTTGGATAAATAGCTAATCGGTTTTTGCCCACAACAAGTATATCTTGTTCATACTGCTCATGCAGTGTATGTACTGGTATGTCATTACGTTTAACGAAAGAACTATTTAATTCTGCTGCTACCTTATTTGCATAATCTGTCATTTCTTTGTTTGTTCTTCCTGCTGTTGTTACTATCATTGTTTCACCTCTATATAAAGAAAAGAGGGAGATTTACTCTCCCCCTTCTTTAGCAATTCTTTTCGAAAGCTTGTTCTAAGTTCGTAATAATTTCGTCCATAGTTGCACCTTCAATTTCATGACGGTGAATGAAGTGAACAACTTCTTTTCCTTTTAATAATGCCATTGATGGTGAAGATGGAGGAATTTCTCCGAAGTATTCACGCATTTTTGCAGTAGCATCTTTATCTTGACCTGCGAATACAGTTACAAGATGATCAGGTTGTTTTTCAGCACGAACAACTGCTTGACCTGCTGATGGACGTGCTAAACCAGCTGCACAACCACAAACAGAGTTTACAACTACTAAAGTTGTGCCTGCCGTGTTTTCCATAAATTCTGTTACAGCTTCTTCTGTAGTTAACTCTTCAAATCCAGAACGTACTAATTCTTGGCGCATTGGAATTACCATTTGGCGCATGTATTCTTCATAAGCATTTGACATCTTGTAATCTCTCCTTCAACTTTCATTCCAAGTTCATCATATCACGCTCTATTAATAGGTGCAAAAGAAACATAACGATGATTTCATTTTTTTGAAGGGATTTCACAAACCCCTTCACGGCAATGTCCAACTGGGACAAGTTTTCTATTGTTAGCGATATAATCGTATACTTTACTTCCAAATCCAAGTACGATAGATAGCTTTATAAAAGGCACTGCAAACCAATAAGATGGAACAGCCTTTGCTAATACATGTATGCTATGAATTCCGTCATACCACTTACTATTTTTTAAAATATACAACCTTTGTTCCATCTTACTTTGTAGTTCTTGAGAAATTTCATACCTCTCAACTATATCTTCATCTCGAAATGAAACAAATTTCATCTTACCCTTTTTATCTAGTTTTTTCGTACGATCTGCAACCGCCGTACACATCGGACACCAACTATCATAGAAAACAATCATACATTATTCCCCTTTACGAGACTCCGTCATTTGTTTCCATACAGAACCTTTTGCTTCTTCTCCGCCCTCAATACGCTCTAATGCTAGACGCGCTTGCATTGCTACTTCAAACTCTGGATCATCTTGCGCTGCTTTTAATGCTGGAATCGCACTTTCATCTCCAAGTTCAAATAAGAACATCGCTGCACGCCAGCGTACTAATTTACTTGGATCTTTCAGAGATTTAATCATAACGAACATCGCTGCTGGGTCACCTACGTCTGATAAGCAATCGCCCGCTGTACGGCGTACACTTACTGAACGATCTAATAGTGCTTTATATAATAACGGTAATACTTCATCACCTTTTACCATACCTAAATATGCTGTTGCTAAACGACGGATTGAAACTTTTTCATCATCTAACGCCATCTTCAACACTGGAATATCGTCTTCTGTAGGATCCATTTGTTCTAATGCTGCAAAACGGTTTTTCCAGTCAGCATCTTTCATCATCTCTTCTGTTACTTTATATGGCTCACGCCTTTGAATCGTTACTTCAACAGCCCCTGCCTGATTTAATAATTCTGTAACCGTTTCATTTACACGTTCTTCTGAATAAGCAGCAACAATTTCTTCTACTACTTCTTTCCCGATTTCTTCAAAATTACCGTAACGTGTACTTTGTTCCACCCATTTACGTTCTTTTACAACGTTTGGTGCAGACATTTGAACTTTCATAATTGATTCTTTAAAACGATCTGGTAAACCAACACGTTCTTCCGTCGTTCCATCTGTTAACTTTACTTGCATGGGAATTGTAAAGAACATTTGAACAAACACTTTCACTTCTCCAAAATGAGCAAGTTGTTGTTCTTCACTTTCTTCTACTACTTCTTCGCCGAAAACAGCACGAACTTGTTGTAATAAAACTTTCCAGTCATACTTTGCATTTCGCTCCACCGCTAAAAAGTCGGCTACATGATATACACCTTTAATGCCTTCAATTTTCAAAATTTCTTGCACTTGCATTGGCGCTTGTTCTTTATTTTCATTTGTATAATTATTACGCGCTCCCGATGGTAATACTTCATTCAAAATAACTTTCATTGTATTTGGACTTGGCGTCGGTTCAATTGCTTTAATCTTCACGTAAAAAACTCTCCTTTATTGCGTGTTCTTAGGTGTATTGTAACATGTTCCACCTCTCTAAACCTACTCGGATGCTTTATCTTGCTGATTTCTTTCCATCATCATACTTTTTCATTCTTTCTCTTTCCACCTAATTCCCCCAAACCATTGTTTAAAGTCCTCTCTTATTGCGATGCGCCCTCCCGTCTTCTCTCCAAAAAGGTAATACTCTCAATCATAACTTCCGTTCTATATATTCTCTTTCCTTGTTCATCGTCGTAATTACTCGTATGAATACGCCCTGTAATCCCAACAAGAGACCCCTTCGTACAATATTCAGTTACATTCTCAGCCGATTTTCGCCAAACGACACAATTAATAAAATCTACTTGTTGCTCACCTAAACTATTTCGAAAACCTCTATTCACCGCAACACATACTCGTGCATAAGCGACGCCTTGCTTTGTGTAGTATAATTCTGGCTCCTTTGTCAATCTACCGATTAATACAACTCGATTCATCATAAGTTATACCACCTCACATATTTTTCTTCATTGTAAAGAAAAATGTGTGGAGGGTAAAAAGTGTAAAATAATATATTTTATAGTAAAAAAATTATTTCATATCTTATAAAAACAAAAAAGAAACCTAACATATTATAAACATGTAAGGTTTCAAAAAATTATACTTCACTGCAGGATATGTAATATCCTCCGCGAGCCATCTTTATTTCAACACGGTACAATACACTTCCTAAATAAAAAGTAATCGATTTTACTTTACTCTCAAATTTAAGTTGTTCATTACATTCAGCTGCATACCCTACGATAGCTGAAGTAATAACTTCCGATGATGGATACGTTAAAGCTTCATCTAGTTCTATGAAAAAACTTTTAGAAAATAGTTTTTTCATAATCCCTTTTTTCTCTTTCATCATATTCCATCCCCTTCAATTTAAAGTTATTAACATCCATATTATACCACATCATCAATTTATCTTTGAAAATAAAAAAATCCTGCATTTTTCATGCAGGATTTTTTTATTAGTCATTTTTCGTAAAGTATGAAACGAAACGAAGAATTTCTAAGTATAACCAAACTAATGTAAGCATTAGTCCCATCGCAGTGTACCACTCCATATATTTCGGAGCTTGACTACGTACACCATTTTCGATTAAATCGAAATCTAGTAATAAGTTTAATGCAGCAACTACGATAACAACTGCACTAATAATAATACCGATTGTACCGCCTTGGTGAATGTACGGAACAGTCACACCAAACATGTTTAGTAGAAATACGACTAAATACATAACCATAATTCCAAGTGTTGCTGCCATCACGCCTGTACGGAATTTATCCGTTACCTTTACTACGCGTGTTGCATATAACACTAACATTGCAAATAGAATTGAGATTGTTAGTAATACAGCATTTAAAACGATAGAATCGCCAAATTTCATTGTATAAACTGCTGAAATACTACCTAATACAACCCCTTCTACTGCTGCATAGATCGGTGCACCAAAAGGTGAAATACGCGGGAAGAACATAGATGCAAATGCGATGATTGCTGCAACTACTAATGCACCAATTAACACCGGCATTTTCATCGTGCCCTGCACCATCTGTATGTATGAATAGACAGACGTTGCAAGTAGCAAGATAAGCATAATGAACGTTTTGCCTACTGTTCCGCCAATCGTCATCGCAGAAGCGCTTGCTCCCTCTTTACGAAATGCCTCTTTTTTCAACATTGGATTAGATGTTCTCATTTTTTCCCTCCTAAAATAGGTTCTACCAATAGTGTAAAGTTTTTCTCTTTACTTTTCAATATATGCAGCTTGTTTTTATTTTAATCCTTCAACAATATCCGATAGTTCACTCCATCTTTCCATCGTCTTTTCTAGCTCTTCTTCTGTTTTTTGCTGCGTTTCAGACAATTCTTGAGCTTTCGTAAAATCAGAACCAACATTCGCTAGCTCTTCTCCAATAGATTCCAGTTTTTCTTCAAGTCCTGCAATTGTATCTTCAATTGTATCCCATTCGCGTTGCTCGTTATATGAAAGTTTACGCTTACGTTGTTGTTTCGGTGCTTCTTCTACTACTTTTCTCTCTTTTTGCACTTCCGCTTTCTCAATGAGCTCTCTCGTTTTTTCCATTTCTAAGTAATCAGTATAGCTACCTAAAAATTCACGTACTTCGCCTCCGCCAGCAAAGATGAACAATTCATCAACTACTTTATCTAAGAAGTAACGATCATGCGATACAGTTAAAACGACACCTGGGAAATCTTCTAAATAATCTTCTAACACTGTTAATGTTTGTGTATCTAAATCATTCGTAGGCTCATCCAGTAATAGTACGTTCGGTTCTCCCATTAATATACGTAATAAGTATAAACGTCTTCTCTCGCCACCAGATAGTTTACCAAGCGGTGTACCATGTGAATGTGGCGGGAATAAGAAACGTTCTAACATCTGAGACGCACCAATTACTTTTCCATCTGTCGTATGAATAACTTCCGCAATTTCTTTAATGTATTCAATCATACGTTGATTTAAATTCATCTCTTCATTTTCTTGCGTATAATAAGCAACTTTTACAGTTTGCCCAACTTCAATTTCACCACTATCAGGAGATAACTTACCTGCAAGCATATTTAATAGCGAAGATTTCCCGCTTCCATTCGCTCCAATAACTCCGATACGATCGCCTGGTTTCACAATATGATTAAAATTGTTCAATACCGTTTTATCACCGAATTTTTTTGTTACATCTTTTAACTCAAGTACTTTTTTCCCAAGGCGGCTACCGCTAAGTGCAATATCAACAGACTGTTTTGCAGCTGGTCCTTCTTGACCTTTTATCTCTTCAAAACGTTGAATACGTGCTTTTTGCTTTGTCGAACGAGCTTTTGCCCCACGGCGAATCCACGCTAGTTCACGGCGATATAAGTTTTGACGCTTTGATTCTTGCGCAAGTTCTTGCTCTTCACGAAGTGCTTTCGCTTCTAAAAACGTACTGTAATTCCCTTCATAACTAAACAGTTTTCCATTATCTAATTCGAAAATACGATTCGTCACACGATCTAAGAAATAACGATCATGGGTTACAAGTAATACCGCACCTGTATATCGCGCTAAATATTCCTCTAACCACTCAACTGTCTCATGGTCAAGATGGTTCGTAGGCTCATCTAAAATTAATAGGTCCGGTGTTTCAATAAAACACTGCGCCATCGCAATACGTTTTTTCTGCCCACCAGATAAATTTCCAACAGTTGCTGTGAAATCCGTAATTCCTAGTTTCGTTAATAATGATTTGGCATTCGCATTTGCTTCCCACGCACTCATCGCATCCATACGTTGTTGCACTGCAAATAATTGTTCCTGTACTTTTTCATTACTTGGATCTTTTTCGATATGTAATAGCGCCTTTTCATAATCACGAAGAAGACGAATTAAAGGTGTATCACCATGGAAGACTTGTTCTAATACTGTTAATTTCTCATCAAACTCAGGTTGCTGTGATAAATAACTAATTGTATACCCACGTGAATGAGTCATATCACCTGTGTCAGGAATTTCTGCCCCTGCAATAATTTTTAATAACGTTGATTTACCAGTACCATTTACACCGATAATTCCGGCACGTTGTCCTTCTGCAATACTAAATGATAATCCATCAAATAACGGTTTTTCTCCATATGATTTTGATAAGTTTTCCACAGTTAACATTTTCATATTTGTGCATTCCACTCTTTCATAAATTGTTCAATAAACTGTTCCATATAACGATGACGAACTTCAGCCTCTTGTTTTGCTGCGTTCGTATTCATTAGGTCTTTTAGTTTTAAAAGTTTTTCATAAAAATGATTTAGAGATGGGTCATTATTTTTTCTATATTCATCTTTCGTCATCACTTCACGCGGAGGAATAGTTGGATCATACATTAATCGCCCTTTCGCTCCACCATATGCAAATGTGCGAGCTATTCCAATTGCACCAAGAGCGTCTAAGCGATCTGCATCTTGAACAATCTTCCCTTCAAGTGACTCAACTTTACCGCCATGACCACCTTTATAAGACATATTGGCGATGATATGAAGAACATGTTTACTTTCCTCTTCTTCAACATGTAACTCTTCTAACCAATCAGAAACCTTTTTCATTCCTGCTTCTTCGCTTTCATTTAACTTCTCATCTGCCACATCGTGAAGTAATGCTGCCAATTCAATTATAAAACGATTTCCTCCTTCTTGCTCGGATAAAGAAATCGCCAGTTTATGTACGCGCTCAATATGATACCAATCATGCCCACTCGCATCTTTTTCTAAAATATGTTTTACAAAAGTAATTGTTTTTTGAACCTTTTCTTGTTTTGTCATTTTATCTTCACCCAGTTACTTATTGTAACACGCCCGCATTTTTTCATCACATATTTTCTTGTCCGCCCATACACTGGGTGGTAGGCATCATCATGAAGGAGGAATAAATATGTTCTATAATAATCAACCGCCTTACCCACAACAACCATTTTATCCTCAGCAACAAGAACAAAGATATACAGAACAATATGAAGAACAAGAGTTACAACAGCAAGAGCAACAATATGAACAAAATCCATATGCAACGCCGCAAAATCAAGAAACTAATTATCAACAAAACTCATACGACACACGTCCAAATTATGAATATCCACAAAATCCATATACAGCACCACAAAATCAAGAAAAACAATTTCAGCAAAATCCATTTGTAACACCGCAAAATCAAGAAACTGAATATCAACAAAATCCATATGATACACGTCCGAATTATGAGTACCCTCAAAATCCATATACAGCACCACAAAATCAAGAAAAACAATTTCAACAAAACCCATACCCAACTCAGTCTCAACAACCGCAATACCAACAACAAATGTATCAACCAAACTACAACGCACGTGTCTCACCACCTAAACCACCAACAATTGATCCGACTCAACCACAAATTTTACCGCCTGGACCTACATTCGATATTACACAGCCTCAAATCTTACCACCTGGACCAATTACAGAACCAACACAACAACAAATTCAACAAGTTGTCGGTACACAGTTTTTACCTTTAAAGAAACCTGTGCTAGATTTCGTAAAACCTTGGGTAGATTACGGTTTGAATGAAGCGAAACATACATCACACAAACATGCTTTAACAGAGGTTGCTGCAATTATGTTTTTAGTTGGTAAAGGATTTAATCCGACGATTGCGCATTATATTGTTGAATCTTGGGAGAAGAATGAGCAGTTTTAGGGTTGTTTATTTTTTATTAAATAAAACTATAAAAGCGTCAAAAATGCCTGTTATACAAGCATTTGCGACGCTTTTTATTTGTTATATGTTTTAAAACAGTAGTTTCATATTAATTGAGTGGAAAATATGAGCAAATAATCGCCTTTTAATTTAACTGTATTTGATAAATTTTCATTTTATAAACCATTCATTATTTCTCTGTTTATTTTTTCCTATTATCTTATAATTTAAATTAGGAAAGGGAGGAAAATATATATGTCTAAAAATGAAACTGTACTATTAAATCAAATTGAGATAGTAATTGAAATTTTAAAAAATATACAAAAAGAAGATCCCTTCTATAAAGATTTATTAAAACGATTAAACCGTTTAGCCACTTATCAGCAAAGTAAATCTCGTGGAATTAAAGGTGCAGTGAGAGCCTATACTGAAACTGGTCTCGTAAAAAGATTTGACGATTCTCTACTTATTGAATTAGATAAATTAGAGACTATGCTAAATGAAAATAAATAATATTAAACCGACTTTGAAAAATGACTCAGATATGTAGAAGAACAAACTGATAGAATCTTAAAGGAAACTTGCATGTATCCCCTTTTTAGAAAAACAAGTAAAACTTTAGTCAGTAGGGTTTTATTCACCCACGACGCGAGTAAAGGTGTGAAAAATTTTGAGTAATATGAATAAAAGCCGAATTGAAATTCTAAAAATGAAAGCAAAAAGAAATGGTAGTAGAAAAGAACTGATAGACGAACTTTCTAATATTGTTACAGTTTCTATGGACTCATTTATGGATCCAGAATCTAATGATTTATTTTGTAAAGACTTATTTAATACGCTAGCACAAACTTCAAACATAAAAAATTTTGGTAGCACTAATTATGAAGAAAACGGAAGACTATCAATAGCATTGTTAAAAGAAATAGCTAAAACTATTAAATTTCCAGTTAATGAAGGGAGACTCTTTTTCTCTAAGGGTGGTAAATTTGAAGCAGTTAAACTGAACATTACTGAAGTATTTGAGAATTTAGAAGCGTTATCAACCATATCAAGATTTCTAACTGGATATGCAGATTTTGTATTAGTTGGGGACGATTTAGAATTCGGGATTGTTATTGAGCGCACTGAATACCACTACGAATTCAGTATGTGGGGCGTATCCACAATATGAAATACGAAAATACAAAAGACCACTTCAAAAATGAGAGTGGTCTTTTTATTACTTTATCTATCAACCTTTTCAAATTATTCATATCAAAACTTTCTTTTAAGATCTTCTCTTCCTAGGACCTATAATTAATTTAATCGCCGTTCTTTCTTGATCATTAATAGTAACTTCTTGAAATGCTGGAACAAAGGCCAAATCAATACCACTTGGAGCAACAAATCCTCTTGCGATTGCAATTGCTTTAATCGCTTGATTTAAAGAACCAGCCCCAATCGCTTGAATTTCCACATTACCACTTGTTCTTAGTACACCTGCTATTGCACCTGCAACTGAATTTGGTTTTGATTTTGAAGATACCTTTAATATATTTTCCATGTAAGTTGCTCCCTCTATTATTTAATTACTCTTTCGTTACCATACTAAATATTTCAACGTATCTTTTACTACTATTCACACCAAAAGCAAACAATACTATATATGTACATTCATTCGATACTTTTTGTCTTCTTCCTGCCCTGCTACGTAAATAAAGTCCGATGACTATAAACCCTAATATACAAACATTTAAAATACAGGAATTCACTTAAACGATTACATCATTGAAACTGAGGATACTGGTTTTAATCGTCAAAGTATTGTAACTTGTGATAATGGTATTAATTCAGTTGAATTAACAGTTATAAAACTAAGTTAATATTCATCTTCACATTCAGATGCTATTTCAGCATTTTTTTTATTGAATAATGTTCTTTTGATTTCTATCGTTTCCCTCATAAAACATACTTTTCTGTTAATCTAATAAACATGAAAAAAGTACCAAACTCTTCTACTACAAAAGTTCGGTACTTTTTTATCATTCTTTCTTACTTCTCTACATAAACCGACTTAACAATTGTACGATTATATGGTTGTCCTTCTTTATTCATCCCTTTTATATCCATCGTAACGTTATATACTCCTGGTTGCTTTATGTTCTTCAAAGCACCAGTAAATGTATTGTTATTCACATTTTGTAATTCATTAAATTCAGAGACTAGTTTTCCTTCTTTATTAACTACTCTTACTGTTATGGAAAGATCCCCTTTCATTTCAGGTGCCACAGGTGATTTTTTCAGTTTATACTCAGATTTATTCGCTTTAACTTTGGTAGGCATTTGAAGTACAAATGGTGCGTCGCTCTTGTAATCGCTTACAACTAAGTATGCATCTTTCGACTGCTTCGCCATCATTTTAACTTTCCATTCTCCTACATCCATTTTATCAAATTTAAATGTTCTAATTGTCGCACCACCAAAGAAAGATTCATCTTCACCAGTAGTTATAACGCTATCCTTATTTGTATACATTTTTCCTTTTGGAGATATCATTTGTACTTCTACATCCGAAGAAGCAGTTAATATAGAAACGATTCCTCCTGCCTTTTTATCAACCGTAACAGTTTGCTCTATCCACTGATTTTGTGGCAATTCCCCACCTAAAATGTTTTGATTGGAAGTTGTATTTAATTGTTCTATATTTTCATTTGTACTAGTGCTGGATGCTACTAAAGCTGGAACCGGTACATTTGCTGTACGTAAATATAGTTCAATTCGTGAGAAAACAGCTGATCCCTTCCGTATATTATCATGATCAAATCTGGAATCTGTAAATAAATGAGTTCCATACGGCAGCTTAGCACTCCACTCATTTACTAGTCCATCATTTGAACCGTATGATGACAAATATAATCCGCCCATTGATAACGCCGAAAATACAGGGCCCCAGCTAGTCCCAGTAACTGTATAATAACGGTTTAATTTAGCTGTTGGATTATTATCAATCGTTGAACGAAATTTTGCCATTTCACCCATTTGTAATGAATACGTACCATCATCTTTTTGACCTAATATAGAAGCAAGCCACCCTGCCCACCAACTGTATGATAAATCCGCTAAATTTGATCCATGATGTGGCGTCGCAAGCGTAATCACATTTCCGACAAATCGATTTGCACCATATCCTACTAATGCAGCTTGTGTATCGATACCGCCTTTACTATGTGCTACAATATTAATTTTTTTACCGAAATGGTTATATATTTCTTCTAATTTTTGTGCTAACAATTTTCCGTTATCCCACTGACTAGCTGATCCTTTCCCAGCAGCATCATATAATTGTATAAATACTGTTTGATAGCCTGCTTTCAAAGCATAGTCATACATATCATTCATATCGTGATACACTGTCTTTCCATACCAACTATCAGCATTCCCATTCCTTCCTTGCACAAAGAGAATTGGAGGTTTATTCTCATCATAATTAGCTGGTTTTTGACCTAAAAACCATTCTCCAGGTGTAAAGACTTCTTGATCTGGAAATCCTGTTTTAAGCTCGTTTACAACTTCTGCTCGCACATTTGTGCTAATCATTGGAACCATGATAAAAAATACAATTAGTAAGGCAACACATCTTCTCATCAATCGCATGTTACTCCCCCCACTTTTTTTGAAAGAAGGTGCTCTTTGTAATATTTTTTATCTTCTCTCTTAATACTAGATAATCTCTTTACTTAAACAAGATCTTTTCCCTATTCTCAAGAGATTACTAGTACCCCTTCTTCCTTTACACACGTTATTCTCTTTGATTCTATCTCTTCCTTTTGAGAGAACGCTACAAAAAAGTTTCTCAACAATTGTTAACTTTACTGAATCTAAATCTCCCTAAATTATTATTGTTTATATAAAACATACAAATCTTGAAAAAACTTTAGTAAAAAAACACTTTATTACCAGCTAGTTATAAAAAAACTTAATGAAGATATGTACTTTTATTTAATTAAATACAAACTAAACGAATAGAAGCTTATATTGTAAGACTTTCCTATCATTAAATATTAAACTGAAATTTCCGAATAGAAAATAATATTTCCAGAAACATATATTGTGATAATTTTTATAGACTTGAATTAAATTTTTAGAAGTACTAACCTAGCGGTGAGCAGAAGAAAATTCTGTAAAAAGAAAGGAGAATGCTTTATGATGACCAATTTACAAAAGGAGTTTTTTAAACGACTAAAAATTCCTGCAAAAGAAATAACATTTAATGATTTAGATGAAATTCTCTTGAAAATGGGCTTGATTCTCCCCTATGAAAATCTCGATATTATGGCTGGTACTATTAAAAACATCTCAAAAAATAACTTAGTAGAAAAGTTACTTATTCAAAAACGAGGCGGTCTTTGTTATGAATTAAACTCCTTATTGTATTACTTTTTAATTGATTGTGGATTTCAAGTATATAAAGTAGCTGGTACTGTTTATGATCTTTACGATAATAAATGGAAACCCGATGATGGTCATGTCATTCTCATATTAAATCATAATCATAAAGATTATGTTATAGATGCAGGTTTTGCATCTCATCTACCTTTACATCCAGTCCCTTTTAATGGAGAAGTCATCTCTTCTCAAACGGGAGAATATCGAATTCGCAAACGAACTACCCGAAAAGGTACACACATTTTAGAAATGAGAAAAGGGGCTAACGGAGAATCTACAAATTTCTTGCAATCTGAACCTTCACATGAATGGAAAATAGGCTATGCTTTCACTTTAGATCCAATAGATGAGAAAAAAGTGAATAACATTCAAAAAGTAATTGTAGAGCATAAAGAATCTCCTTTTAATAAAGGGGCTATTACTTGTAAATTAACTGATTATGGTCACGTTTCATTAACAAATAAAAATTATACAGAAACCTTTAAAGGCACAAAAAATAAAAGTCCAATAGAATCAAAAGATTATGCTCGCATTCTTCGTGAATCTTTTGGAATAACGCAAGTGAAATATGTAGGAAAAATACTAGAAAGAGGCTAGTTGACTAGAAGTATTCCATAATAAAGCAGATTCCATATTTAGAATCTGCTTTATTTTATATTTTGTTATAAAGAAATTTGTTTTGCTCTTACCTTTAATTTTCAATGATATACTCATCATCATATTTATCGTATTGGAGCCCTGATCCTATTTTTGATTCCGTAACTTGATCTCTTAAAAACGGTGCAGCTTCCATTTTGCTAGTTGCAATTTCAATTCCATATTTTTTCGTTAAATGAGCCAACTCTATTAAAAACCACTCTCTTCGTAATGTAACTGGAATATCAAATGTTCTTCTTTTCATATATAATAGCACCTCTTTTATTTTCATAGCTTAAAAATATCAATAACTTCCAATGAAACATTATAGTATATGCATGTCCATTTTAAACGTGCTATTACAAAAAGAATACTTTAGTTTACATAAAATAATTATGTATTAGTAGAAAGAGGCTTGTCCTCCTCTTTCTACTCTAGAGATTTAAATTAAGAACATCTTGGTACACCTAAAGCTAAAAATAAACCAGCTACTCCTGCTGTAATCGGTACTTTCAACGTAATTACATCGTCTACTTTCGTTACTAAAAAGAACGCATTACCTTCTTGTAATATACAAGTTACCAATAATTGAAATTCCATTCAAATCTCCTCCTTTCAATCGACATACTATACTTTATGAATTCTCTTTAAAAACGTAATAGTAAATATATCTATTTTTCCTTATATAACAATAAATGTTTGTCAGTCTATTAAAATACTAATTTTCTAAATTTATATAAATCGTGTAATATCCAATAAGTTCCTATATAATCAATAGTGAAAATCTTACAAATGGAGGTATGAAAATGACGATTTTGAGTAATATTGGTGCAGCTTTATTTTTAATTGCTTTTATTCTTTTAATTCTATGTATCATTTCATTCTTTAAGAAAAATGGAAAAGCAAAACAGTATGGTCGTCCTGCCGTTATTCTTTTTATGATTTCAATTGTATTAATAATAACTAGTGCTGAGTCCTCTAATAACCCAATTGTTGAATTCTTTTCTATTTTAAGTTTTGTTTTATTTGTTTTCTTCCTTGTTCTGGCAATTTTATCTGTAATTAAAAAGACAGGTGTAGCAAAAAAACAATTTATTATCACTGCTATTTTATTTGTCATTTTTGTTGCATTATTAAGTATTTCAGCTCCTTCTTCTGAAAAGACGGCAGCAACTAGTAAACAAGTTGCTTCTAACACTACAGAACACAAAGATAGCGACAAAAAAGAACTAGAAAAAAAAGAAGCGGACGAAAAAACTCAAAAGCAAGAAAAGGAGAAGCTTCAAGCCGAGGAACAAGCTCATAAACAAGAGGATGAAAAACGTCTGGCTGATGAGCAAGCTCGTAAACAACAAGAGGAACAGAAACGTCTGGCTGATGAACAAGCTCGCAAACAACAAGAAGAGCAAAAACGTCTGGCTGATGAACAAGCTCGCAAACAACAAGAAGAGCAAAAACGTCTGGCTGATGAACAAGCTCGCAAACAACAAGAGGAACAGAAAAAATCACAGCAAACTCAAACACAACCTGCTTCAGGAAATACTAGTAGTGCATATTACAAAAATTGTGCCGCAGTTAGATCTGCTGGGAAAGCTCCCCTATATAAAGGACAACCAGGTTATGACTCACATCTTGATCGTGATGGCGATGGAGTTGCATGCGAAAAATAGTAGTAAAAAAGAAGCTTCTAGTAAGCTTCTTTTTTATTATCAGAAACTATCACGACGAATTCCCCTCCCTCTTCCTTTTATAAAGTTCATTTTATTATACTTAAAACTGACACATAATAAGTGATTTCAATCACCACATTGTTTTTCATTTATCGCTATTCTTAATTTAGATATTACATTCAAACTTTATGGAGGCATTCATATGGAACATACATTTACTGAAACTTCTATTGTCGGTGAGATTGTTACACAATTTCCGAAAGCTAGTGATCTTTTCAAATCATATAGAATAGACTTTTGTTGTGGTGGTAATAAAACACTTATTGATGCAATTAATGAAAGAAATTTATCAGCAACAGAAGTACTTACAGAATTAAATACGCTTTATCATAATACGAAACTATTAAACGAATCTGAAATTGATTGGAAAAATGCTTCTTATCGTGAATTGATTGATTATGTAATTAATAAGCATCATCGTTATTTAAATGAAGAGTTGCCGCAGTTAAGCCCATATGTAACGAAAGTATTACGCGTTCATGGAGCGAATCAGCCTCATTTAGCTCAAATTCATAAGCTATTTCATGAACTTAAAATGGAATTAGAACAACATTTAATTAAAGAAGAAACGAAAGATTTCCCATTAATTTTAGAATTAGAACAAAATCCAACTGATGAAAACTATGCAAAGTTACGTAAAGTAGTAGATGAACTAGAAAATGAGCACAATCATGCCGGAAATATTATAAAAGAACTTCGTAAAGTAACAAATGACTTTACTCCTCCAGAAGGAGCTTGCGGCACTTATCGACTTGTTTATCAACGTCTTGAAGCGTTAGAGTCTGATTTATTTGAGCACATTCATTTAGAGAATAATATTTTATTTCCACGTGCAATTACGAGAGCATAAATAAAGTGCAGGACATGAGTATACATACTTATGTCCTGCTTTTTCATTTTGCGAAAAATATCCACATTCCCCTCACACAAATCCGAATTTTAACAAATTGTGAATCATTATAAAAATGTGATAAATATCACATCTCTCCCTTTTTTGATTTTCTATAATAAAAATATAATCCTTTGTTCAATATTTCACATAAAAAGGGGAAACGAAAATGAAAAAACGTTTAGTTATGATCGGAAATGGTATGGCTGGCATACGTTGTATGGAAGAAATATTAAAACATGATAGTGATTCATATGAGATTACTATTTTTGGAGATGAACCACATCCAAACTACAATCGCATTATGCTCTCTCATGTTTTACAAGGCAAAACAAATATGCAAGATATCATTATGAATGAATACAGTTGGTACGAAGAAAACGAAATAACTTTGTATACAAACGAAAGAGTTCAAAGTATTAACCGAGAAGAAAAAATCATTATCACAGAAAAGAATCGTACTCTTACATATGACAAACTCATTATCGCAACAGGTTCTAGTGCTTTTATTTTACCTGTTGAAGGCTCCACCCTTCCTGGTGTAACAGGATTTCGAACAATTGAAGATACACAATTTATGATTGATACTGCTACAGAAAAGAAAAAGGCCGTTGTCATTGGTGGTGGATTACTTGGTTTAGAAGCCGCAAGAGGTCTTATTGACTTAGGAATGGACGTACATGTTGTTCATTTAATGCCTAGCTTAATGGAGCAGCAACTAGATACGAAAGCCGCTTCTCTTCTGCGCGAAGATTTAGAAGCACAAGGCATGAAGTTTCTAATGGAAAAGAAAACTGTAAAAATTCTTGGCACAGAACATGTTGAGGGCATTCAATTTGAAGATGGTGAAGTTGTAGATTGTGATTTAATCGTAATGGCTGTCGGAATACGCCCGAATACGCAAATAGCAAAAGATGCTGGTTTAATTGTCAATCGCGGTATCGTAGTTAACGACTATATGCTAACAAATGATGAATCCATTTATGCAGTTGGCGAATGTGCAGAGCATGACGGTATCGCATATGGACTTGTTGCTCCTCTTTATGAACAAGGTGCAATATTAGCAAAACATATAACGAATTTACAAACTGATGGATATACGGGCAGTATCGTCGGTACGCAATTAAAAGTTGCTGGTTGTGATTTATTCTCTGCTGGTCAAATTTATGAAGATGATCAAACGAAAGCAATATCCATCTTTGATGAATGTAAACGTTCCTATAAGAAAGTATTAATTCGTGACAATAAAGTCGTCGGTATCGTTTTATATGGTGACACAGCTGATGGTACACGCCTCTTTAGTATGTTAAAGAAAGAAGAAGATATACAAGAATATACACCAGCTTCCATTCTTCACAAAGCTGGTGAAGAATGTGAACTTGACGTTGCTACAATGAGTGCGGATGACACGATTTGTGGATGTAATGGTGTTACGAAAGGTACAATCATTCATGCCATTTTAGAACAAGAGTTAACGACTTTTGAAGAAGTTAAAGGCTGTACGAAAGCCGCAGGGTCTTGTGGTAAATGCCGTCCGCTTGTCGAACAAGTTTTATCTTATACACTTGGAGATGCTTTTGATGCCTCAGCGCAATCTGCCGGTATGTGTGGATGTACACCTTTATCCCGTGATGAAGTCGTAGCGGCGATTCATGAGAAAGGCTTAAAATCACCAAAAGAAGTACGAAATGTTCTTGGTTTTGTACATGAAGATGGCTGTTCGAAATGTCGTCCTGCATTAAATTACTATTTACGTATGGCCATTCCAGAAGAATATGAAGATGATAAATCGTCTCGTTTCGTTAATGAAAGAATGAATGGTAACATCCAGCATGATGGTACATTCTCTGTTATTCCACGTATGTACGGAGGTGTTACAACAGCTGATGATTTAATGAAAATTGCTGAAGTTGCGAAAAAATATGACGTCCCTCTTGTGAAAATTACAGGTGCGAGCCGAATCGGCTTATATGGTGTAAAAAAACAAGATTTACCTAACGTATGGGCTGACTTAAATATGACTTCGGGATATGCGTATTCAAAATCACTTCGTAATGTAAAATCATGTGTTGGTTCTCGTTTCTGCCGTTTCGGTACGAAAGATTCATTAGGACTTGGTATGCTCCTTGAACAATCATTAGAAATGGTAGATACACCTCATAAAATGAAGATGGGTGTAACGGGCTGTCCGCGTAACTGTGCGGAAGTATTGACGAAAGATTTTGGCGTTGTTTGTGTCGAAAATGGATACCAACTTTATATTGGCGGAAATGGTGGTACGGAAGTACGCGAGGCTGATTTTGTAATGGTTGTCCCTACTGAAGATGATGTCCTTCGCATCGCTACAGCTTACATGCAATATTATCGTGAAACTGGTATTTACGGAGAGCGTACTGCCTACTGGACTGAACGATTAGGCTTCGATCACATAAAAGAAATACTGCAAGATGTAAATATGGTCACTAAGTTAAATGAACGTTTCCAAACAGCTCGTGGCACATATAAAGAAGCTTGGGGACAAGCACTAGAAACGAAATCATTAAAAGCGATGTATGAAGTAGAAACTGTGAAATAAGGAGCTGTGATCTATATGATACAAACGAAAGAAAAAATAAAAGTTATGCGTGCAGAAGATCTTCCTATTCAAATCGGTAAAGAGGTACAAATGAAAGGTATGTCTATCGCCCTATTCCGCCTTTCAAATGGCGATATTCGAGCTGTAGAAAATCGTTGTCCTCATAAAAACGGACCATTAGCCGAAGGAATTGTATCTGGTGAATTCGTATTTTGTCCACTACATGATTGGAAAATTTCATTACTAACAGGTGAAGTTCAAAAACCTGATGACGGTTGTATTCAAACATACGAAGTAGAAGTTATTGATGGTGATATTTATATATACATGTAATTTATAAAAGGAAGCCTTCCCCTGGCTTCCTTTTACATAAAAATAGATGAGGTGCGAATATGAACGGATATGTATATTTAGTTGGTGCAGGACCAGGTGATGAAGGACTTATTACAAAAAAAGCGATAGATTGTTTAAAGCGTGCAGATATTGTTTTATATGACCGCTTATTAAATCCTACCTTTCTTAACTATACAAAAGAAACATGTGAACTTATTTATTGCGGAAAAATGCCAAAGAATCATACTATGCGACAAGAAATGATTAACGCACACCTCCTTCAATTTGCGAAGGAAGGAAAAATCGTAGTCCGCTTAAAAGGCGGAGATCCATCTATTTTTGGCCGTGTTGGTGAAGAAGCAGAAACTCTAGCATCTGCGAATATTCCATATGAAATTGTACCAGGCATTACATCTAGCATCGCCGCTAGTAGCTATGCAGGTATCCCCCTCACCCACCGCAACCACAGTAATAGCGTCACATTACTAACTGGACATGCAAAAGGCCCTTTAACCGATCATGGAAAATATAATTCATCCCACAATAGCGACACAATCGCTTACTACATGGGTATAAAAAACTTACCTACAATTTGCGAAAACTTACTACAAGCAGGAAAAAAAGAAGATACACCAGTAGCAGTTATCGAATGGGGTACAACTGGTAAACAGCGCGTTGTCACAGGTACACTTTCAACCATTGTTCTTATCGTCAAAAACGAAAATATTTCTAACCCTTCTATGACAATTGTTGGTGATGTTGTTTCTTTACGTAATCAAATCGCTTGGAAAGAACGTAAACCATTGCATGGCAAGAAGGTTTTAGTTGCATCTGCAACAAATAAAAAAAGCGCAATCAAGCAAATGTTACAAGAGTCCGGTGCAGAAATATATCAAATTCCAACTTTCAAAAAGAAAGAATACACATTAACATCTAAACAAACCAATGAGATTTTTAGCGTTGATCGCCTAGTATTTTGTTCAGCTGAAAGTGTAGAAATCTTGATGCGATCATGCAGTAAACACCAGAAAGATATTCGTTCCTTACAGGCAAAACTGCAGTATATAAACGTTGCCACTCAAGAAAAACTTATGCAATATGGGCTACTAAGTAAACAAGCAGAGTTCTCTTCCGATACTACTGTTTATTTAGGCAGAAATATTAACCGAATTGCTTTTATTCAAGAAAAAATTGGTGCTGGTTCTTATATGATGACTCATGAATATACAATTGACCATCGCTTCGATGAAATTCATTCTCGTATGCTTTCTGAATTCTCATGGGATAGCATTGTATTTGAAGGACGTGCTTCTATTGATACGTTTCTAGCAGAAATAAAACGTCTTGGCTTTATCGATATTCTTACTCTCCCATTCTCCTACACTGATATTCCAACTTTACACTATGCAAATAAAGTCGGATTTCATAATGTAGATCATTCATTACAAGAAATTATTATGAAGAAAGACATGGTGAGACAATGAAAGGAATCGTATATGTTGGACACGGGAGCCGGCTTCAAGAAGGTAACGAACAATTCATTCACTTTATTCAATCTGTTATAAAAGAACGTAACGAAAGGATTCAAAAAATAGCCTTTCTGGAACTAACGACACCTACCATTTCGGATGCAGTTACAGAAGCAATACTAGAGGGTGCAACTGAAATAATGATTGTACCTGTTTTATTATTTGCAGCAGCTCACTATAAATGTGATATTCCTTTGGAGATAGCGAAAATGAAAAAGCAATATCCACATATCTCATTTTCAGTTGTACAACCTTTTAGTACGCATCCGCATATGGTTGAACTTGTAGTAAAAAGAATACGTGAAACTATGCCAATGCAAGGTAGTAGTGTTTTACTCGTAGGGAGAGGTAGTAGTGACCCCCAGCCGATACATGAGTTACAACAAATCGGAGCAGCTGTCGAACAAAAACTCGGTATGCGAGTATGTTGTTCCTTTTTAACGAAAGGAACGCCCTCTTTTACTGCTGAGCTCAAGACTATAACATCGACTGCATCTCATGTATATGTCATGCCTTACCTTCTCTTTACTGGATTATTGCTTCAAAAAATTAAGTTGCATACAAAAAAATACGATCACGTTACAACTTGCAACTGTCTTCAGTTTGATACATATATGAAGTTAACATTATTAGAACGAATGGAGGAATGTGTGTATGTATAACATGTACCCTCTTATGCTTAATCTAAATAAAAAAGTGGTTGTTATCATTGGTGGAGGTAAAATTGCATATCGAAAAGCGTCTGGATTAAAAGATACAGGCGCTTTTGTCACCGTTGTCAGCCCAGAAATTTGCAAGGAAATGAAAGAACTTCCTTATATTAATTGGAAGCAAAAAACTTTTTCTAATGATGATATTAAAGATGCTCATCTTATTTATGCAGCTACAAATCAACATGCTATAAATATGATGGTCAAACAAGCCGCCCATGATTTCCAGTGGGTTAACGTTGTAAGTGATGGTACAGAATCATCGTTTCACACACCTGGTGTCATCCGACATGATGAATATGTTGTCACTATTTCAACTTCAGGTAAAGATCCATCGTTTACAAAGCGTTTGAAGCAAGAACTAACATCTATTTTTCCTAAACTTATAAAAAAGCTTTCTCGTACTCACAAATAATAATCTATTTCTTAGCTAAAATAGTAATTACCTTTGGACAAACGTTTTTTAGAAACGTTTGTCCTTTTTGTTTTGGTTCCTTTTTTGAAATTCCACAGGTAATCTGCGCAGAAAATGAATGGTGTTGGCAACTTGTAAACAAGTAAATTTTATGACAAGTGCAACATTACGAGCAACTCGTCCAATTCAGTTTTTATATTGGGTATTCATTCAACCAAATTAGCGCTTGTTCATAATCATCAAAAAATCTCACAGATTCTTTTGTATTGGATTGTTGCAAATAATTCAGTATCTCCCCTTCTTCAAGAAGAAATGCAATTGCCTTACTATGATTCAAAATAGTTTCATTGAAGAACTTATCTTTCCATACTTTTTGAACAGAAAAATGATTTGGAGTGTATCCTTTTCTATCTACCAATAATTTGTATTTCCGCCCCTCGGAAATAAATTGCTGACAAACCTGCTCAAAGCTATTAAACCATTCATACACATCGTCTGTTTTAATCTGGCCAATTAGATGGGTAACAATCAAATCTCCCGAAACCGTTGTGCTAATATTCTGTTTACTCAACTTAGAATCATCCCCCTTAGTTACAATTATGCGGAAAAACCGCATAAAATCAATAAAGATAAAATTCTTACTTGACACACCCACCCCATCGCTATCAACCTAAGCTCATGTAACGTCAATTATAAGCGAGATTGTGTCTTTTTTCGCAAGTCTATATGTAGATGCTTTAAAGATTTGCATACGAAATAACCCCTAATGAGTTTCCTTTTTTGAATTAAGTCGCTTGATTATCAGACATCGTACAATTGGAAACGAAACCCAATATATTAAAGACAGTTTTCTTCTCATATCGATGGGATTTCCGTCCATCATTTACCGCCTCAAATCTATTCGTTTTTGCACGTATATTCAAAACAAAATATATGACAAATAAATAACGACAGTTACTGTAATAATGCTGAAAAGTGTTGAAAATAAAACGATTTGTGCATGTAATTCAGGCTCTATTTGATACTCCATAGCAATGGTTGATGTATTTCTTGAAGTAGGAAAAGAACTTGCAATAAATAATGATTGTGCAACAATACCATCAATGTTTAGTAGGTAGATCATGGCAAGTGCTAATAATGGTCCCATCAGTAACCTTCCAATTAAAGCCCATGTTATGACTCGATGGGAAAAATTAAGCTTAATGTTGGATAATTGCGCTCCTAGCAATATGAGTGCTATTGCAACAAAACTATTCGCAAGCTGATTAAGAGGTAGAAAGATAGAATTAGGTATTTGAATTGTAAAAGATTGAAAGAGACCCCCTAATACGAGCGCATGAAATACAGGCAGTCTTAGAAATGATTGAATAATACTTCCGATTGTTTTTGTTGCTGATAGTAAGTTATATATCCCATATGAATAAGTTAGAAGATTCTGGAAGATCACAATAAAAATCTGAATGGAAACCCCCACTGGATTGTGACTGAAAATCAATTGACTTACTGGTAATCCATAATTACCGGAATTCATTAACGAAATGCTATTTTTTAGAGCTGCACTTTCTCCTTTTTCTAACTTTAATATTTTCGAAATGAAATGACTTACTATGATCAGACTCAGACTATAAAGCATTAAATAGTATATTATTTGGAGCAACAGATCTATTTCTATACTAATATCATATATATTCACAAATACAGCTGCTGGCATCAAGCAATAAGTAATAAGTGTAGATAGCTGCTTTAAGTTAAATTGAAACTTTCTTTGTAAGATTGCACCAATTAGCATCAATATTAATATTGGTAATATCACGTCTAATATAATAAAAACAAACATGTAAAACCTCATTCCAAATATATTATAGTTGGATTAAACTCTTTACTAAATATGGAATGGACAAATTTAATTCAAATGTAGCCCCTGACGCTACCTAAAATACCATTTGAAAGCATTCGTACACAGAATGTTTTCAGTAGCTTGTTCATCAAATAGCTGTTGAATTAATTTGACATCTCCATACTCAAAAGGTATTTTTGCTCTTGTAGATGGTAAATCTGTTCCAAACATAAGTGCATCTGGGTTCACTTCATAAATCAACTTTAAGGCATTCTCAACATCTAATTTGCCACGACCAAATCAATAGCTTTCACAATTTCCCTCCCTCTCTTTTCTTTAACATATCAAATATGACTCATAAAGAAAATTATGGATTATTTATACAAATTCATAATTTTATCTTATCGACCTAAACTTTATTCTTTATTTTAAGTGTACTTTTTCACAATATCCATTAGCCTTACCAAAAAATCTGGCCCTAAAAATATGAAGTTTTTCTTGTTATAAATACAGTCATATGTTGTTAAAACTTTGTAATATTAATATATATTATATTTTTATATAGATTAATAGATAACCTTTAGAAAGGAGCGACTATTTATCGATTCGTTAGTGATCAATAGTCATCGTTTAATTCAAAAGTTAATATTTTCGTTCTCGATATATTCCGAATGTTTTATGAGGATTTTTCGTTTGTTCATTTCAGTCTTATAACAATCGTACTGTTGCTTTTACTTTGGAAACTTTCAATAAACAAAAAACTGAGTTCTCGATTGTAGAATTAGATTTAAGTTCATACATTTATCTCTTAATTTCTTTATCTGTAGGCAAAACAATTGCAGCTATTATATAAATTAACACTGTTAATCCACTAGTAAAAAAGGCTGATAATGCAGTTACTATACGAAGGATACTTACATCAATTCCATACTTGTCGCTTAAGCCACCTAATACACCTGATACTTGTTTATCTTTAGTGGACTTATATAGTTTTTTCATCTAAACACCCCCGATCCAATTAAATGTTTATATTCTAAAAATTAGTTCGATCTTTGGAAGAATTTTAAGATTCCTTTAACTAACCAGCCCTTTAATTGAATAACTTCTGACATCTATATTTTAACATAAAATCCCATAAGCCTTCTGTTTTTCATTTTAAAACCACATTCTTTTAGAAAACAAGCGTTTGTTGAGATAGCAATAAAAACATGTTGAAACCTATTACTAAAAGAACCATCCCAAAATACTTTGGGACGGCTCTTTTTCTTTATTAATGATTCTTTAACATCACTAACAGTTTCTCTTGGCTATACATCCATACTGTAATGATTAAACAAGCAAGTGCAACTTCTGATAATGCCATAAATCCAATTGCATAATGACCTGTTAGTTGGAATAGTAAAGTTAAAATTAGAGGCGGGAAGAAACCTCCTAGTCCGCCTAAAGCTGAAACGAGGCCATTTACAATACCAGCTTGTTCTGAGAAATACATTGGAACGAGTTTGAAGATTGTACCATTACCGATACCTGCACAAAATGCGACTAGTAGGCAACCAAATGTATACACGTTCATACTAGGCATAAATGATAAAATAATACCTGAAAGTGTTAAACCGATAAATACGAAGATTAATATTTTAAATGGATTAAACTTATCACCGAGCCAACCACCAATCGGACGCATAATTGTTGCTAATACGATGAATCCTGCTGTCCGCATACCTGCATCTACTTTATCTAAGCCGAAGTGAGATACTAAGAAGTTTGGTAAGTATACTGTAAATGCGACAAATGATCCGAATGTTAAAAAGTAAAAGATACATAAAAACCAAAGTTTTTCATTTTTATATACACCTTTTATTTGTTCCATTAATGGTGTATTCACCTTTTTCTCCTTACGATCACCTAATAAAAAGTTCATAAGTGCAAACGCTGCAAGTAAAACTAAATAACATTGTACTGTCGTTCTCCAGCCAACTGAAGTTGCGATAACTGGTGCTAAAAATGAAGTAATTGCTGTTCCAGCGTTACCGACACCGTAAATACCATTTACAAAACCGTGACTCTCTTTCGGAAAGTATTTTGGTAAAGAAGTTACTCCTACAGAGAATACAGCACCACCGATTCCTACAAATAATCCACCAATAATTAAATCCATCATAGAATTGGCAACACTAATATAAAAGACAGGAAATAATAATAGAATAAAACTAATAAAGAATAATTTTCTTGCTCCGAAACGATTTGTCCAATAACCAATTGGAATGCGAAGAACAGAACCTAAAATAACCGGTACTGCTGTTACCATAGAAATTTGTCCCGCAGTTAATGGGATATCCGCTTTAATATAGGGCATTAATGATGATAAAATAACCCACACCATAAAACCGATAACTAGATTGGAAGTTTGTAAACTTAATTGAAAATTAGGACTTTTCATCCTGTTCCCTCCTATGTATGCATAGTTATATTCATTCCCTCCAGCCTAATCACGTACTTACATGATTAGGCTGAAAAGAATCAACCACCACTTACTGGCGGAATCATTGCTACGACATCGCCAGTTTGAATGATGTCACCCTCATTTGCATACTCTTCATTTATAGCGACCATTATCTCACTTGAAATCACTACGTTGTATTTCTTTATGAGAACTTCCTTTAGTTCAGCAACCGTAATGTTTTCACAATCTATGTGCAAGGACGGCTTACTTGCTTCTTGCAAATGTGCAAATAATAGTACTTCAATCATATTCTCATCTCCTTTCCAGGCTCACCATTACCATATTCTGTTTTCTCTAACTGATCGCCTATCCATGACTCTCCATCTTCCCAAAACTCTTTTTTCCAAATCGGAACAATTTGTTTTATACGCTTCATAATATATTCATTTGCTTCATAGGCCGCTTTCCGATGTGGTGTAGCAACAGCAACGACAACAGCCAAATCAGAAATTTGTAATGTACCAATGCGATGTGTAATTGCCACATATGTTCCAGGCCATTTCTCCCCTACTTCGGTACCAATTCTCTCAAGCTGTTTCTCCGCCATTGTTTTATAAGCTACATACTCTAAATAAAGCGTACGACGGCCTTTCGTAAATTCTCTAACAGTGCCAATAAAAGTAGTAACCGCACCACACTCACGCCGAATTACTTTGTTTGTAACTACTTCAATTGAAATAGGTGTATCAATTACTTCATAATACGTATGTGTCATTTTGCACCTCTTATCTTCGTATAAGTTAGCAATCTATTTTTCTATTACTTGTATGATCGAAGTGGTTCTTTCCATGGCCACTCACTTCCCATGTTCGATTCCAATAATAATACCGAAACAGTTATCCCTGCTTCAAATCCTCTCGTCCCTCCCGGTAGAACGATAAATGTATTCGCTTCTGCAAGGGAAGAAATTGCGCTAGATTTATCTAAACCAACTGGTGTAACTTGTAATTGACCATCTACAATCTCTACTCTCCCTCTTACAAACCGAGTAAACGGATTTGCTTTCGGAAAGTCTTTCTGTAAAATTGCCTCTGCACGATATACGTGCGGATCTTTTCTATGCAAGTATGTTCCAATGACTGGTCGAACATATAATTCACATCCGACATAACAAGCTGAAGGATTACCAGATAGACCAAATAATAGTTTTCCTTCTAACTCAGCTACAGTTGTCACACTTCCTGGTCGCATTGCTATTTTATTGAAAAGTACATTAGCTTGTAATCTCTCATAAATAGCAGGTAAATAGTCATAGTCTCCTACCGAAACGCCACCAGTTGTAATTAAAATATCGACTTCTTTTATCGCTTTTTTCACAGTGTTATAACACGTCTCAAAATCGTCAGCGAATTGTCCATAATACTGTACAACTCCGCCCGCTCGTTCAATTTGTGCAGCTATCATATAGGAGTTACTATTTCGAATCTTCCCTGGCTTTAATTGTTCATGTACTTCAAGCAGTTCGCTTCCTGTCGTTACAATTCCAATAACCGGCTGTTTTACAACATGTACTGCACTATAACCAAACGTAGCAAGAAGTGCTGCCACTCCAGGATTAATAACAGTCCCTTTTTTCACAAGGATGCTATTTTGTTTTACATCTTCTCCTTTAAAAGAAATGTTATCACCGGCGGCGAAGGAGCGTTTTAATTTCATATACGTCTTTTCTTTTTCTTCAAATCCTTCCGTTAGCTCTAACATAACAACCGCATTACACCCTTTCGGAATTGCGGCTCCTGTCATAATACGGACAGCTTGAAATGCTTTCACTTCTTCTGTAAAAACAAAACCTGCTCCAATTTCACCAATCACTTCAAACAGAATGGGATTACTGCTACTTGCTTCTTTTGTATCTTCTGCTCGAATCGCAAACCCGTCGTATGGAGAGCGATTAAAATGAGGGATATCATGATCTGCAATAACATCTTCTCCAAGAATTCTTCCGTAACTTTCTATAAGAGAAACCTCTTCTATTTCACCTTGATGAGCGTATTTCATTACTCGTGCAACTGCTTCTGCCACTGAAACTGGTATACGTGTTTGTAACATTCCTTTTTCACCTCGTTTTAATAAGGGGACTCTTTCTCTATATTCATCCTATATATTTTGCATATAATCGTTTTGCTATTTTCACATCATTTGTTCCATGAATAAATGCCCTACCGTCTGCAAATAAAACGAAACGATATTCATCAATTAGAAACGTTAATAAGTACGGCGTTTTTTGGACATGTACACTTTTTTGTAATCGTTTTTGAATGTCGTTTAAATTTAGAACTCCCTTTATTCCTGGACGGATTTGAACTGTATTCCGGCCGCATAGCACTTCCGTTTTCATCTGTGATTCAAATGTTAAACTTGGGTACGTACGTGCATTTCCGCAAGATGGACATGTGCTTTTCTTCTGTCTATTTACTTTTAATGAGAGATATTGATTACTCCAAATATCAAATGATAACATTGTTCCTCGTAGCGCCTTATAATCGTCCACCAATATTTTCATCGCCTCTGTTACTTGATGAGCAACAACCATTTGTACAGCTGGCTGAATGATCCCTGCTGTATCGCATGTTGCACCACCCATTGGATGATCCATTAAGCAGCGAAAACAAGGTGTTTTCCCTGGAAGAATTGTATACGTTACACCGTAACTTCCAATGCACCCACCGTATATCCAAGGTATACTTTCTTTATGTGAAATATCATTTATAAGTAGACGCGTATCAAAATTGTCAGTCGCATCTAATATGAGATCCACTTCTTTTGTTAACTCTTCTATTTCTTGCATTGTGACATCCGTTACAATTGGTTCAATTTCCACTTCAGAATTAATCTTTCTTAAATGTTCTGCCGCTGCAATTGCTTTTGGTTTACACTGCTTTGCATCTTCTTCTGTATATAACTGTTGCCGCTGTAAATTACTCCATTCTACGTAGTCACGGTCAGCAATTGTCAATTTCCCAATTCCCATCCTAACGAGCGCTTCTGCATTTGCAGCCCCTAATGCCCCCGCACCAATTAGGAGCACATGCTTTTCTCTTATTTTTCTTTGTCCTATTTCACCAATTCCAGAAAATAAAACTTGCCTTGAATAACGCTCCTTCATAAGGAATCCTCCTTTCATTATCCACCAATGTAGGACATTTCAACTTTTGGACGTTTATTTGTACTTTCAGCAGTTCTTTCATCTGAATATCGATCTGTTCTAAACTCCCATGTATGTTGGAGAATTTTTAGTAGTGAGGCATCCGAAATATTTTTTCGAAGAAGAGTTCGCAAATCCGTTCCTTTTTCTCCAAATAAGCACGTATAAAACTTACCGTCTGCCGAAATACGAGCTCTCGTACAAGAAGAACAAAATGACTCAGATACTGAAGTAATAAATCCAACTTCGGCATCGCTTCCTACATATCGATACACTTTCGCTACTTCTCCAAAGTAACGAGGCTGGGCGGGCTCAATCGGATATACATGATTAATTTTCTCTATTAATTGTTCCTTCGTAATGACTTGTTCAAAGTTCCATCCGTTCGTACTGCCAACATCCATAAACTCAATGAAACGTAACTGTATTTCTTGTTCTTTAAAATACTGAGCCATAGGAAGAATTTGACTATCATTCATTCCTTTTTTTACGACCATATTTACTTTCACTTCTAATCCAGCTGCCTTCGCTGCTTCAATTCCTTTTAATACAGGTTTTGTGCTTACATTTCGGCCATTTATTTTTTTGAAAACATGATCCTCTATTGCATCTAAACTAATATTTACGCGTTTTAATCCCGCAACTTTTAGCGCCTTAGCTTGTTTTGCTAAATGAATTCCGTTTGTTGTGAGCCCAATATCTTTTAAGCCTCCTATCTTTGCAAGTCTTGCAATTAACTGCGGTAAATCTTTACGCAATAACGGTTCGCCGCCAGTAAGCCTAATTTTATCGACTCCCATACTTATAAATAATCGTGCTAGTCTTTCTATTTCATCGAACGTTAATAAAAACTCTTCCTGTAAAAAAGCGTAATCAGGTCCGAACACTTCAGCAGGCATACAATATGTGCACCTAAAATTACAACGATCAATAACTGAAATGCGTAAATCTTGAAGTGGCCGCTTTAATGAATCTTTCATTTTCTCGTGCATCTATATCCCTTCTTTTCTACCGCGATCCTTAGTAAGCTTTCAATTTTTTTATTTGCCTTTATTATAAAAAAGAAGCTACATATTCAATGTGACATTTCTCACATCACTTTCCCCATTCAAAAAATCTTCACAAATCCGTTCGAATTTTGTTCACATCTTCAGTCTCTCCTCCTTACGGTCATTGAAATTTTACTTTATTTTTAAAATAGCTCTTGCATTTTCAGCATATTTACACTCAAAATAGGAAATGTATTGCTTATAAGAAGAAAGGTGATTGCTGTGGCAAACAGTATGACATTATCTCAAGATTTAAAGGAATTACTTGCATCTGTTGAATATAAAATGCAGATTAAAAAGGGGAGTTTTATTTTTCAAGAAGGTATGGAAGCAACAGAACTCTATATCATCCACTCAGGAAAAGTACAAATTAGTAAACTAAGTGCTGACGGGCAAGAATTAACACTCCGTATTTGTTCGGCATACGACATTATTGGAGAATTAACATTATTCACGGACAATGCGAAGTATTTATTAAATTCAAAATGCCTTGAAGATGTTGAAGTAGGAGTAATAAAGCGTGAAACCTTAGAAAAAGCATTACTCCAAAAACCCGCACTTGTATTTGAATTTATGAAATGGATTAGTGAACATCTAAGAAGAATGCAAACGAAGTTCCGAGATTTAGTATTACACGGCAAAAAAGGTGCCCTGTATTCTACTCTCATACGAATGACAAATAGTTATGGTGTGTTAAAGGAAAATGGTATTCTCATCGATTTACCATTAACAAATCAAGAACTTGCTAATTTCTGTGCAACTTCACGTGAAAGTGTAAATCGGATGTTAAATGAATTAAAAAAGCAAGGTACAATTTCTATTCATAAAGGAAAGATAACAATCCACGATTTACAATTTTTAAAATGTGCAATTGCATGTGAAGATTGCTCTGCCTCTGTTTGTAGTATTGATTAGCATCTTATTTAGATACTTATACCTATAAGGAAAGCCGAGGTCTCCAATTAGGTCTCGGCTTTCCTTATAAATTACTAAACATATAAAACTAAATTATTTTTTCAATTCATTTGGAATACGTCTTCTGTAAATTACATAACTACGGCTTAAGTATTTAATTGGGGCACTAAATACATGTACCAATCTTGTAAATGGCCATACTGCGAAAAGCCCCATTCCTGCAAGAATATGAATTTTAAACCACACCGGTACTTCCATCATATATTCAACTTTCGGTTGAAAAAGAAAGAGACTTCGGAACCAAGGACCGATCGTTGTACGATAATCAAATCCTTTTGAGTCGATATTTAAAAACGTTGAAGAAAGTCCTGCTAACATTACGATAAGTAATAAAATAAGCGCAATATAATCTCCTTTTGTACTCGTTGCAATGATACGTTTTACTGTTACACGGCGGTACGTTAGTATAATTAAACCGATGATAGAAGCAACACCTGCTGGAAGCCCGAAACTAATTGCTACTACATGGTACATATGCTCTGAAATACCTATTGAGCGGTATACAGCCTCTGGAATTAAAATCCCCATAACATGGCCGCCAATTACGAACATGATCCCAAAGTGGAATAATAGACTTCCGATTCGGAGCATTTTCTTTTCTAATAGTTCACTAGATTTTGATGTCCATCCAAATTGATCATAGTTGTATCTAAAAATATGTCCACCGATAAAGATTGCAAAAATGATATAGGGAAACAATACCCATAGAAATTGATCCATCATTTCGACAACTCTCCTTTCTAATTTGTCTGTACACCCCATGTATCGATAGCGAGTAGTACAGCCGCAAGAATTGGCTCATACATACTTCCTGCTTCTTTTAACTGAACGTGTAATGCTTGTATATTCTCTTTGTATTTACTCATAATCGGTTCACTGTCTTGCTCATTTGCATTTGCAAAAAACTCAAGCAAAAGTGGTAAATAATCAGGTAGTTCTTTATCTGTTACTTCAAAACCAGATTTTTTATAATGCTGTTTTAGCTCTAGTAATTCAATACCTCTTTCTCTTTGTTCACCAGTGTTCATATAAGTAAGATACATATTTGTCTTTTTACCAAAATCGAATGTATATACGTAACTATCAATGAGTTGATCATTCGTTTTATCCAGTGCTTGTTTTACAAATGCTGTAAGTGAAGATTTAACATCTGCCTGTTCAATTACTGCAACCTCTTCTTGCAATTCAGTTACAGCTTCTCTCCACCCGAGTTCCGGGTAGGAGAGAAGGAATGAAGAACATGAAAAAGCAGTTTGTAAACTTTGTTTCATATTTTTCTGCCCCCTTTATTTAAGAAATTGTCATACAAGAACCTGGACCACCTGCGAATGATAAACCACAGCTTCCTTGTTCACTATATAAATCTGCAACTTGTTCACGGTGAGACGTTGGGATGACAAAGCGATCTTTATATTTTGCGATGGCAAGAAGACGATACATATCTTCTACATCCTGTTTTGTTAAGCCAAGTTCTTTTAATACAGCTTCATTTGGTTCTTTATTAATTTGCAATGCTCTCATATGTGTTCGCATAACAGCCATTTTTTTCAATGTAAGTCGAATATGTGATTCATCTCCTGCAGTGAGTAAATTCGCTAAATATTGAATTGGAATACGCATATTATCAATAGCAGGGAAAATCTCTTCTGCTTGCCAGTTGCTTCCTTTCCCTTCCACCATGTTCATAATTGGACTAAGTGGCGGTATATACCAAACCATTGGCATTGTACGATACTCTGGATGAAGAGGTAGGGCAATTTTCCAATCGATAATCATTTTATAGATTGGCGACTGTTGTGCCGCTTTAATCCATTCTTCAGGAATGCCTTGTTTTTTCGCTTCAGCTGCTACTTCAGGATCATTTGGATCTAGGAAAACAGTAAGCTGAGATTCATATAAATCTTTTTCATCTTCAACAGAAGCTGCTTCTTTTACTTTATCAGCATCATATAGCATTACCCCAATATATCGAATACGTCCTACACATGTTTCCGAACAAATTGTTGGCATACCAGCTTCAATACGCGGGAAACACATTGTACATTTCTCAGCTTTATTCGTTTGCCAGTTAAAATACACTTTTTTATATGGACAAGATGATACGCAGAATCTCCATGCCCGACATGCGTTTTGATCCACAAGAACAATCCCATCTTCTTCACGTTTATACATCGCACCAGATGGACAAGATGATACGCAAGATGGATTCATACAATGTTCGCATATGCGTGGTAAATACATCATAAAGACATTCTCAAAATCTGTTTTAATTTCTTCTTCCATTTTCTTTACGTTCGGATCTTGCAATCCTGTTATATGTCCACCAGCTAAATCATCTTCCCAGTTTGGACCCCATTCAATTTTGTCGATAAATTCTCCTGTAATTGCTGATTTCGGACGAGCAACTGGCTGATGCTTACGCTGCGGACTATTTGTTAACGTTTCATAATCATAGTTCCAAGGTTCAAAGTAATCATCGATTGTTGGTTGATCTGGATTATGGAAAATATTCATAAGGCGTTTCATTTTCGAACCGGATTTTAGCTGAATTTCACCATTTTTTAATTCCCAGCCGCCTTTATATTTCTCTTGATCTTCCCATTGCTTCGGATAACCAATACCAGGTTTCGTTTCTACGTTATTGAAGTACATATATTCAGCACCTGGACGATTTGTCCAGGTGTTTTTGCATGTTACGCTACAAGTATGGCAGCCGATGCATTTATCTAGGTTCATTACCATTCCGACTTGTGCTTTAATCTTCAAGCCAATCTACCTCCTTCAGTTTACGGATTACGACATTTAAGTCACGCTGGTTCCCAGTCGGACCATAGTAGTTAAATCCATAGCTTAATTGGCCATATCCACCAATCATATGTGTTGGTTTAACATGAATACGGGTTGGACTATTATGCGTTCCCCCGCGGGTGCTTGTTAATTTCGTACCAGGCACGTTAATGTGGCGATCTTGTGCGTGGTGCATAAATGCCATTCCTCTCGGTATACGGTGCGTTACGACAGCACGTGCTACAACAACACCGTTACGGTTAAAGCACTCGATCCAATCATTATCTGCAACGCCAGCTTCATTCGCATCATCTTTATTCATCCAAACAGTTGGACCACCTCTAAACAGCGTTAACATCGGTAATGAATCGAAATACATACTATGAATCGACCACTTATTATGCGGTGTTAAATAGTTTAGTGTAATTTCTTTTCCTTCTACTTCGGGACGTGATTTACGGAACGGTTTATGTTGCAGAATTGGTTTAAATGTTGCCATCGTTTCACCGAATTCTTTCATCATGTCATGATCTAAGTAGAAAGATTGTCGACCCGTTATCGTTCTCCAAGGGATAAGGCGTTCCACATTTGTTGTAAATGGCGAATAACGTCGTCCACCTTTTTCAGAACCTGTGAAGGCTGGAGAAGTGATTACTGTTTTCGGTTGTGCTGTAATTTGTTCAAAAGTGAAGCATTCTTCTTCACGTTCTTCTGCTAAATCACGTAGTTTTAAATCCGTTTGTTTTTCAAGGGCTTCCCATGCTTTTACAGCCATATGACCGTTTGTTGTAGAAGAAAGTGTTAAAACCGCCTCAGCAGCATTGATTGCTTCTTTTATGTCTGGGCAACCTTTCGCAATAGAATCTGTTCGAACAACTCCTAATTTGCTCTTTAATTGCTCATACTCTTTTTCTGCTGACCAAGAGATCCCTTTTGTACCAATCGGTTGTTTCCCGGCATTCGGTCCAAGTGCTGTCATTTTGTCATAAATCGTTTTATAATCCCTTTCGACAACATGAATTTGTGGCATTGTTTTACCTGGTATTGGTTCACACTCACCTTTGCTCCAATCTTTAATCTTCCCAAGTGGTTGCGCTAATTCTTGCGGTGTATCGTGAAGAAGTGGTGTTGCAACAACTTCTTTCATTGGTTCAAGATTGATTTTCTCCGCTAAATCTGACACAGCTTTAGAAAGAGAAGTGAAAATATCCCAGTCAGAACGTGCTTCCCATGGTGAACCGATTGCCGGATTAAACGGATGTACAAATGGATGCATATCTGTACTGCTTAAATCGTGTTTTTCATACCAAGTTGAAGCTGGTAAAACGATATCAGAATAAAGTGCTGTTCCAGCCATGCGGAAATCTAAATTAATAAGTAGATCAAGCTTCCCTTCTGGTGCGTCCTCATGCCACTTAATTTCTTCTGGTCGTATTGAATCACTATCATCATTCATTAATCCGTTTGTTGTACCTAATAAATGTTTTAAGAAATATTCGTGTCCTTTACCGGAACTTGAAATTAAGTTTGCACGCCATACGAATAAGTTGCGAGGGAAGTTATTTTTATTATCTGGATCTTCAATCGCAAATTTCAGTTCTTTTTCTTTTAATTTTTGTGCAACATATTTCCCGATTTCTTCTTGCGTTTTTGCACCAGCGGCAACAGCTTCTTTATATAATTCAATCCCATTTTTCTCGAATGTCGGATAAGAAGGTAACCAGCCGAGTCGTGCTGCTAATACGTTATAATCACCGTGATGTTGATAACGTGAATTACCTTCAATTGGTGATGCTAAATGGCCAACAGGTGTATCTTCATAACGCCATTGGTCTGTTACGAAATAGAAGAAAGATGTACCATTTTGTAATTTTGGTGGCCCTTGCCAATCTTTTGCCATCGCAATCGTTTGCCATCCTTCTGCTGGTCGTAACTTTTCTTGGCCAACATAATGTGCCCAACCTCCGCCGTTTACACCTTGTGCCCCCACGAGAAGAACAAGATTTAAAACGGCACGATAAATCGTATCAGAGTTAAACCAGTGGTTAATGCCAGCTCCCACAATAATCATCGAGCGACCATTTGTATCAACAGCATTTTGTGCGAACTCACGAGCGATTTGAATAATAAGCTCTCGTTTCACTCCTGTCATTTTCTCTTGCCATGCAGGTGTAAACGGCATATCATCATTGAAGTCTTTTGGCTCTTGTCCGCCAAGTCCTCGGTTCACGCCGTAATTTGCTAACGTTAAGTCGTATACAGTTGTAACAAACACTTCGCCTTCTTCTGTCATAACTTTTTTCACTGGAATCGTACGTTCTAATACTTTGTTTCCATCATCGGAGAAGTACGGAATTTGCACAGTTCCAACATTATCTTCCATTCCAAGTAAAGAAAGACGTGGATCAATCTTTTCGCCTGTTTCTTCATCCTCTAAACGTAAGTTCCATTTCTTTTCGTTATCCCAACGTGACCCCATTGTGCCGTGAGGTGTTGCAAAATCATTCGTGTTTTCGTTCCATAGTACAGGTTTCCATTCTCCTAACTTTGTTTCACGTCCAATATCAGAAGCATTTAAGAATCGATCCGCAACGAATTGGTCTCCTTTTTGTTTCAATGTAACGAAGAAAGGAAAATCAGTATATTGCTTCGCATACTTTGTGAAGTATTCCACTTGATTATCTACGTAGAATTCTTGTAAGATCACGTGCCCCATTGCCATCGCAAGTGCACCGTCTGTACCTTGTTTCACACTAATCCAATCATCCGCAAACTTTGTTGACTCAGCGAAATCAGGACTTACTGAAACGACTTTCGTTCCTTTATATCGAACCTCCGCTAAAAAGTGTGCATCTGGTGTTCTTGTCATCGGTACATTTGAACCCCATGTCATAATGTAACCAGAGTTATACCAGTCACTACTTTCTGGTACATCTGTTTGATCACCCCAAATTTGCGGAGAAGCTGGTGGTAAATCAGCGTACCAATCATAGAAGCTAAGCATCGGTCCGCCCATAAGTTGCATAAAGCGGCTACCAGCAGCATGACTTAACATCGACATAGCTGGAATTGGTGAAAAACCAACATTTCGGTCTGGACCGTATTTCATTACTGTGTAAAGTAAAGAAGCTGAAACGAGTTGTAATACTTCATCCCAATTCGCACGAACGAATCCCCCTTTACCACGTGCCTGCTTATATTTGCGTGCTTTTTCAGGGTTTTCTACAATACTTTTCCAAGCGTCTAGTGGTGATTCGTTATTTTGTAGTTCTTCTTGCCACATACTCCAAAGAACACCACGTACATACGGATATTTCACACGAAGTGGACTATAGATGTACCAAGAAAAACTTGCTCCACGTGGACATCCTCGTGGTTCAAAATCAGGCATATCTGGACCTGTTGTTGGATAGTTAAGCTCCTGCCCTTCCCAAGTTACAATTCCATCTTTCACATAAATGTTCCAACTACATGAACCAGTACAGTTCACGCCATGTGTAGAACGGATTACTTTATCATGTTGCCAACGCTTTCTGTACACATTTTCCCATTCGCGATCTTCATATGTTTCTTGTGTATGATTATCGTTATAACGATCTATTGGCGAAAAATATTTTAAACGTCTCATTAGTGCTGAAGGTTTCTTCTTCATACTGTCCACTCCTTTAATACGTCTCTCTTACATACCCTTACTATAAGAGAGGTTGTAAAATACAGATGTGACATTTCGCACAGTTCAAGAGATTGTCAAAAATTCCGGAAAAAATATATAAAAGTGAAAATCTAATCATTGTGGAGGGTTCACATCCTTCACTGACTGTTAAATTACTTCCTTGCTTCTAGCAAAGTTTAAGATGAAGTACAGATATGCAAAATTTTTTCATATAATAGAGGAAGTAATTTGGGAGTTGTTAAATTTGATATGCCTAAATCGTTAGATGAATTAACAAATGAAAATACAATACTTTAAATTCACCATACCAAGGGCAACTATCCTGAAAATAGTTGAACAAAAAACGCCAGGAAATCTATATGAATTGTTAGCAACTTGGATTGAATGAATAGAAGAATACACCAAAAATAACGGGATTTTAAGATAATAATAAAAGGAGGATATTATGCTATTAGAACCGCTTTATGCAGAAAACATTATAGTAGCCGTTATATATAAAAATGAGTTTAAATGGTATGTAACAGATAAAGAACTATGGTTTTTAGATTATATTAAATTAGGTAATGCATATAAAAATTTAGGTGTAAGTATTGAAGATAATGAGGAACCGGGAGAAAGAAATGGAATACAAGTATTAAATAATGAAAATGTAGAAGTATTTTTACTAAGAATCAATAAATATAATGTAACTAAAGAGGAATTAACTTATTTATTACTTGAAAATATTAAAAGTAAACATGCAGGAGAAGATCTATTAGATTTTAGTCCCGTCTTATTAATTAACTTTGATAATAAAATACTATATTCAATGTTTCCAGAACCGGCATCATACGAAAACTATGTACCAAAAGATTGGATTGGTACATATGAAGATTTCACTAAATTCATTCCTACAGCAGAGAAATATTGGATAGATAAGTTTAATAACAATCTACTTTTACTATAATTTAAGTAGGAAAAGAGTGATGATAGTATAAGAACTTATTACCTTAATAGAGCTTATGAGATTAATGGCGAAGTAAATAGAGTCACTCAAGCCAGAAATAAAGGAGTAAAATAGTCATGAAATATCCATATAGTTTTGAAGTACTTAACAGTAGAGATTTCGTTATGAGACTTCCTCAAGAAATTAAACTTGTTGAAACTTTTTTAGGAATTGAAGTTTCAGCTTTTGGAGATTGGATTTTAGAAGAAATACATAGTGTTTTGAACGGAGAAAAAAATTATGTAGTAGTAAATGGCAACATTTGCGGTTTAGAAATTCGGAACGATACAACTACTGTGTTAGACAATTTAGCCGAAGACGGTAAAGGAGAATATTGTGAGATTGAAACAATGGAATTAGTAGAATTAATTCATATTTGGTTAGATAAACGAAAAGTATTATAAAAGAGAAAAATAAAGTATTCTAATAATTTAAGTGGCTAGCCTCCACATGAAGTCGACTGTATTTTTTATTCATATACATTTTAATCACAAGGCGTATTAATATATGTTCCAAACTTTACGCGTAGGGTTTCCTACGCAATTTATTTTCCCCATTAAGGTCAATCTTTCCTTCCCCTCTTCTATGTTTTACTGACAATACTAGTTTATATCAATACATATTTTACATAAAAATACAAATCATTATTTACCATATTGCCCTTAGTTACGGAAACAATTATACTAGATGTAATCGAAATAAATAATCTGAATATTCTCAGAATTAAAGGTAAAAGTTTACTACTCGCAAATAGAGGGACACGTTCTATTTTCCACTAAATAAATTAAAAAACGATAATACAATTAGGAGGATTTCTATGCCACAGCTTGATTCATTACATCCCATTATAGAAAAAATAATTAACAATATTGAAAAGTTAATGGTCGGAAAACGAAAAGAAACGATCTTAGCTTTGACAGCTCTCTTAGCTGAAGGTCATGTACTATTAGAAGATGTTCCCGGTGTCGGGAAAACAATGCTAGCACGTACTCTTTCTAAATCCATTGATGCTGATTACAAGCGAATTCAATTCACACCTGATTTACTGCCGTCAGATGTCACAGGTGTTTCTATTTATAATCCAAAAGAGCTCCAATTTGAATTTAAGCCTGGACCAATTATGGGGAACTTTGTACTTGCTGATGAAATTAATCGTACATCTCCTAAGACACAATCTGCTTTACTTGAATGTATGGAAGAAGGCAATATCACAATCGATGGTATTACTAGAGCGTTACCAAAGCCGTTCTTTGTAATGGCTACACAAAATCCGGTCGAATATGAAGGAACATACTCTCTACCAGAAGCTCAGCTCGATCGATTCTTATTGAAACTAAAAATGGGATATCCTACACCAGAAGAAGAATTTGAAATTTTAAACCGGATGGAAAAAACAAATCCACTCTCTCAATTACAGGCCATTACTACAATAGAAGAATTACTTTATTTACAACAAAGCGTACGGGAAGTAAGTATGGACAAAGCAATCAAGCATTACATTGTAAAGCTTGTTAGTCAGACTCGTTCTTATAGTTCTATACAACTAGGCGCAAGTCCACGTGGCTCAATTGCTTTAATGAAAGCTTCACAGGCTTATGCATTCATCCATGGCAGAAATTATGTTATTCCAGACGATGTTAAATTTTTAGCTCCTTACGTGTTAGCTCACAGACTTATTCTAAAAATGGAAGCAAAATTTGAAGGAATTACAGGAGAACAAGTTATTTCAAAAATCGTTGCACGAACTGCCGTGCCGACTCAAAGGACGATGAACCTTTGATGAAACGCATGCTACGAGCACTATATCACGTTACGAAGTTATTACTAATCCCTTTATGCCTAGTCTTAACATTTATATACGCTATGCTTCAAGGTGGATTTGTAAGTTGGTTTCTGTTTTACAGTATGATTCCTATCGGCCTTTATTTACTATTACTTCCCTTCTACGCTTTACGGGGCGCTGAAGTAAAAAGAATAACAAATCAAAACGATTATGTAGCTGGAGAACCATTTGTAAGCACCATTACAATAAAAAGAAAATTTCCTTTCCCTTTACTTTATTTAGTTATAGAAGATGAACTGCCACCACACTTTACAAGTTGTAGACAAACAAAGTTGAATAAGGCAATACTTTTTCCGGGATTAAAACGAAATATTTCTTTTCAATATGTTATTGACAAAATCCCTAGAGGAGAACACACTTTTTCAAGCGTACGTATCAAAACTGGTGATTTATTCGGCATGATGGAGAAAGAAGTAACTTTGTCAGTTCCAGATACATATTTAGTCTATCCGCAGTATGTAGATATAACATATCGACAATTGGAAAATCATTTCGAACAAGGAGCGTTTTCTGCAAATCTCAATTTAGCAAAAAACTCTACAGTCTCTGTCGGTGTCAGAGAATATAAACCTGGTGACCGCTTTTCGTGGATTGATTGGAAAGCAACTGCACGAACGAACAACATTATGACGAAAGAATTTGAGCAACAGCGCAGCCATAATATTATGATATTTATGGACAGAACCGAGTCTCCTCTATTCGAATCAGTCGTAACGTTTACTGCCTCTATTGTGAGGGCTGTCTTGAAGCAAAATTCACCAGCGTCATTCTTTTCTGTCGGAAAAGAACGTACTTTTTTTCCTTTAGACAATGGAGATAGCCAGTTGCAACAAATCTTTTGTCATTTAGCGAAAGTACAAGCAGACAGTGTATTCCCGCTCTCTCAGAGTGTAGAGATGGAATTAAAAAAAGTTTATGAGCCCGTAACGATACTACTTGTGACAAGCGATCTTTCTCCTGATATTCAAAAAACGGCTGACTATGCCGCTATACAAAATAGAAAATTACTAGTTTTTGTCGTGAAAGAAAAACCGAATCAACTCTCACATCGAGAACTAAGTATTTTAGAAACTCTACAAAAACGAAAAATATTTGTAAATGTGGTTTATGAAAACCGATATACAAATGTGGTTTTTGAGGTGAGCAAATGACAACATTACAAACAAAATACAAATGGGATATGAGTAGATTCTTCATGCATGTATGTGCATTTCTACTTTTACTAGAATGGCTAAGACCCCTTATAGGTATTACAAACGTAGGTAGATTAGATATTTTTGTAATATTTATAGGAATTTGCTTCACTCTCTCTTTTTTTCAAGCAAGAGGGCAGATTCCAATAAAAATCGTTACGATGTTATTCATCACTCATTTCCTGTATTATAAAAATTCTTTTATAAATCCATCTTGGCTAACGAATTTTTTCACTGATATTTCTCGAAATTCCTCCCTGTTTTTCCAAGGGAATTTGCTAGATATTTCTCCTGTTTTTCCAACAGTTTTATTTTTTCTATCATTTTGGTTTTTGAGTGCTTTCATCTCTTTTTGGATAATTCATAAAAAGCGTGGATTGTTATTTCTTATATTGACTATTATTTATATCATAATTTTTCATAACTTACATTTATACAATGCAAACTACGCCATTATTCGTACTCTTGTCAGCGGCTTTTTTATGCTTAGTCTTCTTCACATAGAACGAATAAAAGAGAGTGAACACTTACAAAATTATGCTAGAGAAATCTCAAAATTACTTAGACCTCTTACAATATTTATTGTATTGTCAGCAACCATCGCATACTTTGCTCCAAAATTTGGCCCTCAATGGCCAAACCCAATAGATTTTTTAAAATTCAACACATCTGAAGCAAGTAAAAAGCAAGAATTTTCTAAAATTGGATATGGTTTAGATGACTCAAAATTAGGTGGTCCTTTTAAGGCGGATCCTACAATTGTTTTCACAGCACAAGCGCAAAACAAACAATATTGGAGAGTAGAAACGAAAGATTTTTATACCGGAAAAGGCTGGGAAGTTTCTGAAAATCAAAAGAAGGTTTCTTTTAAAAATAAAAACGACGTCGTGAGCTGGTACGAACAAAATACAAAAAAGGAGACAACTAAGGCAACAATCACCATGCAAAAAAGTTACCCTCACCTTACCTATCCAGCAGGATTAGTATCAGTTGAAGCTTCTTCTGATGTATCATACAATGTTGACCCATTTTCAGAAAAAATCTATACGATGGACGGAGACTCTTCTACTACTTTGAATTCATATAAAGTAACATATGAAATCCCGGAGTTTTCCATAGAAAACTTGAAAGCTGTAAAAACAAATGAAGGTCATGAAACAAGTCCTTATTTTATGACAAAGTACACCCAACTTCCCGAATCATTACCAGAGCGAGTAAGGGACTTAGCTGTTAATCTAACAAATGATAAAGTCAATCGATATGATAAAGTATTAGCTATTGAAAACTATTTCACCGACCATTCTTTTGTATATGAAACAACGAATGTCTCATTCCCTGCCAAAAACCAAGATTATGTTGATCAATTCCTTTTCGATACAAAAAGCGGCTACTGTAATAATTTTTCGACATCTATGATTGTGTTACTTCGTTCTGCCGGGATTCCTGCTCGCTGGGTAAAAGGTTATACAGAAGGAACTCTGGATAATACACTTGTTGGTGCAGAAGGTGAAGATGTTTATAAAATCGCGAACGATAACGCACACTCTTGGGTCGAAGTATATTTCCCAGGATACGGATGGATTCCATTCGAACCAACAAAAGGATTTACCAATCCCTATAATTTTACAAATAATACTCCTGCTCCTACTTTACAAAATAACGAAGCATATAATTCTAATAACGAACCAATACAACAACGAAACAATGAAGCAAAGCTCAAAAGTTTAATAGAAGATACAGAAGAATCTTCTACTAAAAAGATTCCAAATTCTAAAAATGGATTTTCTTGGTGGTACGTATTCATCTCTACGGTACCGATTAGTATTATAGGATACATTCTCTTCACCACTAGAATGAAGTGGATTACATTTTTTATTATTCTTTTCTATAAATATCGAAAAGACGATGCTGTTTATACAAAAGCTTACGATGCACTTTTAAAACAATTTGCAAGAATTGGTATACGACGAGGAAAAAGTCAAACATTCCGAGAATATGCTCTCCATATCGATACACTTTACAACTCGACTGATATGCAACAACTTACTTTCAGTTATGAGAATGCTATGTATCAAAAAGGACAGGCCGCATCCGAATGGAAGAAATCCGTACACTTATGGGAAGTGCTTATGACAAAAGCAGCTTCTCCGCCTAAATCAACTGAATTCAATACAGTGATTTAATCTTTATAATGTGAGTTTAAAGAAAACGCCTCAAAGAACTACATTGTTCTTTGAGGCGTTTTTTAAATAAAGTGAAAATCCTAGTTATTCTCCAAGTACCTTCTCAATCTCAACCTCTAAATCCACAGGCTTCGTTTGCGGTGCAAAACGTCCTACTACTTTTCCGTCTTTTCCAATTAGAAATTTTGTAAAGTTCCATTTTACTGATTTCATACCGAGTAAACCTGGTGCTTGTTCTGTCATGTATGTATACAGAGGATGAGCCTTATCACCTTTTACATCAATCTTTGCAAACATAGGGAAGTTTACACCGTAGTTTAATTCACAAAAGCTTGTAATGTCTGCTTCTGTTCCTGGTTCTTGTCCTCCGAATTGGTTACAAGGGAAACCGAGTATTTCTAATCCTCGGTCTTTATATTTATCATATACTTCTTGTAATCCTTTATATTGCGGTGTAAACCCGCATTTACTAGCCACATTTACAATAAGAAGCGCTTTTCCCTCGTAATCTTTTAACGATTTATCTTCTCCTGTTATCGTATTAGCAGAAAAATCATAAACTGTCATTGCTCCTACCCCTCTCTACACCATCATTCTATGTTTATACTATACTACATTCGTAAATATACAGCTCTTATTACGTACTTACACGCTAAAATGAAAGCGCTTTATTTCCGTTCAAAAATTCGACACAAACTACTAGACTTTTATAATGGAAAGTTTTACAATTGAAATGTAAACAAAATGTGACAGTTTATATTCTATTATTATAGAAAAGGATGGTGTTCATTATGAAAACTGCACAACATGAAACGATTTCAAATCGCGAGTTTTATTTCGTACTATATATGATGTTATTGTATGTTATTGGCTGGGTAATCGATGTAAATGGTTTATTCTTAAGCTCCTACTTTAATTTAGCAGGAGAGATTATGCTTCCATTAGTTGGCGGCATTGTTGGACTGTTCGTTATGTCTATCAATAAAGAACAAACGAATTAACAACATTACAAAAAGGCAGAAGACGAAGCTTTCGTTTTCTGCCTTTTTGTATTTTTAGCGTATAATAGTTATATATCGTATAGAAGGAGTGGTAAAGATGAAAAAAGTAGAGCAATTATCTTCTCGCCTATATCTTATTGATGATTTTGATTTACAACATAATGAACGAACAGGTACGTACGTTTTATTAGGTGACGATATTACTTTAATTGAAACTTGTGCAGCCCCTTCTCTTCCCTATATTTTAGACGGCTTACAACAATTACATATTGATTTAAATGATGTTAAAAACATTATCGTTACACATGTTCATTTAGATCACGCCGGCGCAGCTGGGCTAATGATGGAAAAGTGTCCAAACGCTACTTTATATGTACATTCGCGCGGGGCTCGTCATATGATTGATCCAACAAAACTTATTTTAGGTGCAAAAGCTGTGTACAAAGAAGATTTCGATAAACTTTTTGACCCAATTCTTCCAATTGAAGAAGAACGTGTTCATATTGTACAACATGGTGATACGTTAAAAATTGCAGAAGACCGCATCCTTACATTTTATGATACACCGGGACATGCGAAGCACCATATTAGCATTCACGATTCATTAACAAACGGCATTTTTACTGGCGATACAATTGGAATTTATTATAGAGAACTTGCAGACCTTGGTGTAGAACTGTATCTACCATCAACGTCCCCTTCACAATTCCAACCAGATGCGATGATTGCTTCTAAAAATCATATTCAAAGTATGAATGTAGATACTATTTATTTCGGCCATTACGGCGCATCGTCCAATGTTACAGAAGTATATAACCAACTAGAACATTGGTTACCTATTTTCGTTCATACTGGTAAAGAGGTCTTTGAAAAATATAATGATTTCGATGAGGCTACTAAAGCATTACAAACATTATTGATGGATAAAATCTCTTCTCATCTTACAAAATTAAACGTCCCATCAGATCATTCCGTTTATAACATTTTACATCTAGATATAGAAATTAGCGCGATGGGCATTATTGATTATTTCACTAAGCTAGAAAAAACAAATTCTACTATTAATTAGCAGTAAAAAAAGAGATATACAACAGTCGTTATTGTATATCTCTTTTTTCTTTGAATATATTTTTAGTAAAGGATGGTGGAATATAATGCAAAAAGTGATGCTATACCTCTGCTTCACATTATTTATCGTCTTATTATTATTTGTCGGAGTGAAAATTCAATTTTATTTAGATACAGATGCGCAGGTGAACTTTAACGTATATCCAAGATTATTCTACTTTACACTCTTCCCTCTTATCGTTGGCATTTTATTAAGATTCCTTCAATCCATTAATCGCGAAACGAGTAAAAAAATCTGGAACTTTCAACCGGATAAGTTTATCGCTATTACGTTGCCTACGCTATTCATTTCCTTTTCTCCAGCTCTACTCTTTTCACCAGTTGGCCAATACCTACCTTACTTAGCTAATATTATTCTTATAAATACAACCTTTGTTACGATTATTAGTTTAATAGCTGGTTACTCACTATTAGATTGTTTTATACAAACGGACAATGCAACTATTAAAAAATATAATTGATGACCAATACTTAAATCTCATTGGTTTCAGCGGTTTATTTATAAATGCAATATTACTTGTAAAAGTCACTATACACGATAAAAGGAAATTTATGTTAAACTAAAGTAAATCTTGCACTAAGTCAAAAGACATTTCAATCAAGGGAGAATTATTATGTATAGATTTTTTGGATTCTCGTGTCTAATGTTTCTCGCAAGCATATGTTCTTTCTTTATTCTAAGAGGGCCTAATGCAAATTTAACTTTAGTTATTTCGATACTAGGTATCCTCTCATTACTCGGCATTATTTTTGCGATAGCATCAAAAAATGGTTATTCGGAATAGTTGGTACATTATTAAATGGAATAATACTAGTAGTTGCATATTTCCTGTTGCTAGCAAAAGGAATAGGTGGTTAATATGTTTCCGTTTCAATACAGAAAGCTCACAGCTATAGCTATGAGCTTTTTTACTTATCTCACTTTTTCATCTACATACTCCATAAACTGCTCCGCTTTAATAAATCTTTCTTTATACGCCTCAGGTACTTCTTCTATTTTCATTCCACCAGTTGATTTTGTCTTCACTCGTACTATTTCATGTGTCATTAAAGCTTCCATATAGCAATCAAACTCTTCTTGTGTTAATATTTCTTTACTAGATTTATGACCATTTAATTTATCAAAGTATGGTTGAAGGCCCATACTTACCTTTTTCATTTCTTCTCTTTTTTCTGATGATAATTGATCATAATCAATATTACCGTTCGAATCTCCGTACTCCAGCTTTGCATTTGTTAATTTTTTTAATTCTTTTGTAAACTCTTCATATTCTTTCGCTCCCATTTCATCTTTCGCTTCTGATAATTTTGCACTAAAACGCATATACGCTTCTAATGTCATCGCTCCGGCATGTTTTTTTAAATTCTCAAAAGATCCGTATATACCATCCGCCATAATAGATTGATACGCAAAACCAGTCGTCGGGATTAAAAGAGCTGCTGCAAGTACTCCTGCGATAAGGGGTTTCTTCCTCTTACTTCCACCACGATTCATTTTTATTTGAACGATTACTTTTTCTTTCAACTCCGGCGGGGCAACAATCCTCTTGGCTTCTTCTTGTATAGATTCTCGAACTCTACAATCTAAACTCATTTCACATTCCCTACCTCTCCTAAAAAGATTTCCTCTATTTGCTCTTTTTGACGTAGTTTTTTTAATGCTGCGTGAATTCTAGATTTCACAGTACCTATTGGAATATGTAATATTTGTGCTACTTCTTCTTGAGAGTAATCGTGTAAGTATCTTAAAATAATAACTTGTTTCAATTTATACGGTAATTTATGAATAAGTTCGATTAGTTTTTGGTTTGATATTTTACTTATAAGATCATTAGAAAAATCAATTTGTACTGGTTTTCTTTGCTCTTCTGCTTTTTTTACAATTCGTAGTCGCATCCACCTCTTTCTTCTATAAGAGTGAATTTGTTTAATCGCAAGTCCAATTAGCCAAGGACGAAATGGCTTCTCGCTATCATACTTACGAAGCGATTCATATAGCTGTATGTATATTTCTTGAACGACATCATCTACATCCGTTTTATCTTCAATCAAAAAATGTGCTGTTTTATAAACTTCTTGAATCGTCACATCATACAACTCACTATACGCTTCTTTATTTCCTGATAAAGTTAATTGGATTAAATCTGTATACGTTGTTTCACCCTTCATATACCATCCCTCCTTTGTCTTACACTTTATATTGGCAAGTAATTCATAATTCGTTCGATTTTTAAAATTTTTTATATAAATTAATATAATGATTCAATAAGTTCATAAGCTTCACTTATAACCTTGCATAACTATTATATAATTTTCCAATTTCTAATGACGCTTTAAAATGATTTATATAGTTAAATTTAGGAGGATACATGATGAAAGCTATCGTTGTAACGTCGTTCGGTAGTCCTGAAGTGATGCAATATACAGATGTGGATATGCCGGTTATTTCAGAAAATCAAGTTTTAATTCGTGTTGTTGCTACGAGTGTTAATTTCGCCGATGTTAAATCACGATATGGCAAAAAAGGAAATAAAGCATTTCCCTTTATTCCAGGGATAGATGCCGCTGGTATTGTAGAACGTGTCGGTTCTCATGTGAAAAAGATTTATCCTGGACAGCGTGTCATTGCATTTCCTCAAAATGGCTCTTACGCAGAATACGTTGTCGCAAACGAAAACCTTACTTTTGCTTTACCTGATGAAGTCGATTTTCAAACTGCAGCATCATGCCCTATCGTATCTTTCACAAGCTATAATTTACTCGCAAATGTAGCAAGGCTTCAACAAGGTGAATCTGTACTCATTCATGCGGTTGCTGGCGGAATTGGTACTACAGCTATTCAACTTGCAAAACTATTAGGGGCTGGAACAGTTATAGGTACTGTCGGAAGTGAAGCAAAAAAAGAAATTGCTTTAGATGCTGGAGCTGATTATGTTATTTATCATCAAGATGAAGATTTTGTAGAGAAAGTCAATGAGCTGACAAATGGAGAAGGCGTAAATATCATTTTAGACTCTATTTCTGGAACTGTTTCGGAAAGAAGTTTAAAATGTCTTGCTTATTACGGTCGCCTCGTTCATTTCGGTAATGCTAGTGGTGAAATTGGCAATTTCCAAACGAAAGATTTACACGCAAGTTGCCGCTCTATACTCGGTTTTAGCTTTGGAACTACACGAAAAAAACGTCCTGAACTACTCCAAGAAACTGCAAATGAAGTATTCCGTTATTTGCGTGACGGACGTTTGCAAATCAAGGCTACAAAATCTTTTCCACTCCAAGATGCAGGGAAAGCACATGAATGGGTCGAAAGTAGAAAAAGTACAGGGAAAGTAATACTAACTGTTCAGTCCTCTTCCTGAAATGAATACTTGAAACCGAGGTGTCATTCATGGGATCACGAATTATGCATGTTATTATCGCTAATGGTATTGCCGAAAAACTATGTATTCAAGATAAAACATCTTTCATACTTGGAGGGGTAGCCCCTGATGCGGTTCATTCAGCAGAAGAAAAAGGAACTTCACACTTTTACACTGGTACGACGAAAAACTATACGAGAAGGATAGATTTCAATTCTTTTTTTCAAAAATATAAAATTCATATGGATTCCCCTTTTCTCTTAGGTTATTACACCCATCTCATTGCCGATGATAATTGGCTAAGCGGCTTTTTTCTACCTTGGCTAAAAAATAGGATAGAGACCGACGAAACAATCGCACCTATGTACTATAACGATTTTAAATTGTTAAATGCAAAGTTACTTCATCATTACGATAAAGAACAACATCTTTTCTCTCTTTTTAATCAAGAAGCTCACATTGTAGATATTGAAGAGGTTTCTAAAGAAAACGTTTTAGCTTTTCGAAAGTATCTTTTTGAAGATATGTTGTATCCCGAGCAACATCTGCATGAAGAATTACAGGTGTTTACGTTTAATCAAATTGCTGGTTATATTGAGACAGCTATTGAAAAAGGCGTATTTTTTATTAATCAACTCTCTAATGAAAAATCCCCCTCAAACATGTAATCCCCCTCAATATGTTTGAGGGGGATTTTCACAAAGCAATATTATTATTGATTCTTTTCCATAACCGCGAAATAATTCCCTTCACTATCAGCAAAATTAAATACTTTACCAGAGGGCATAGTTACCATTTCGCCAACAGTAACATTTTTATTTGTTAAATCTATATATAATTGATCAAGACTTTCTGTGAAAAACATTAAAGACGGTGTACCAAGATTCAATTCTGGGCTCATTTTCGAAATCACTTCTTTATTATGTAGTATGATACTCGTTTCTGCATCTTTAGTTGGAGCAATTTCAATCCATCTCATTCCTTGTTTGTTATCTTCCTCTGCAACTACATGAAACCCTACCTTTTCAGTCCAAAAATTTACTGCCTCATCTTGATTATTTACATACAGCATAATTTGTCCAACTTTATGGATCATTTGTATTCCTCCTATTGTTATTTTACATTCTATGTAGCTTTCTACAGCTGCTTTCGTTATTCCTTTTAAGTTGGTATGTACTTCTTTGCAAAATTTATCGACTGACTCATCCCATCCAGTTCGTCAAAATAATCATTTCTTTCAATCATGTTATATCCGTCGAATCCAATTTCATCTAATACTTTGAAGAATATATCGAAATCCACTTCACCATTTCCTACTGCTACTTCTATATACTTACTTGAACGATCGCTTTTCACTTCTTTACAATCTTTAATATGAGTTTGTACTATATAATCTTTTAATAGTATTAAACTTTCTTCCGGATTTTCATTTACATCACTTATTAAATTTGCTGGGTCAAAGTTAACAGCTAGTCCTTTCGAGTTTGCAGTTTCTAAAAATTGTTTTAATACTATTGTTTTTTCAGATCCCGTCTCAATAGCAAAGACTCCCCCAAATTTGAATGCTAATTCCCCTATCTCATAACAAACCCGTACCATTTTATCATAGTACTCACTTTTTTCATCATCTGGAACTTTCCCAATATGAGCTGTTATTATCTTTGCTCCCAGCTCCAAGCCTCTGTCAGTAATATATTTAATCTGATCTATTGCACTGCCAGCTTCTGTTCCTATAATTCCATTTTCTCCAAAACGAATTGCTAATGATGGAATCTTTATTCCATTAAAAGATAAGCTTTTCTTTAAAGCAGTCCATTCTACCATTGAAATATTAGCTAAGTTGAAGTTTTTATTCATAGCATATAATTGAATATATTCTAAATCCCATTCCCTTGCTTTTTGTATTCCTTCGTTTACTTCAATATATTTCGTATTCAAAAACATTCCTAATTTCCTATCCATATATGTACCTTCTTTTTATTATTTCGCATCAATTTAATATTCGACTTTTTTTATATTACTTCCTTGTACATATGTTGATTTAAAAAATGATGATAGATACATTTTAATAACCATTAATAAACCTCCTTGTATTATTCAATTGCAAATAAAAAAGACGTAACTACAAATAGTTACGCCTTCCCCAATTCTTTATCTAGGCTTTTTCTTCCCAGTAAATGCTGGTTTCTTTTTCTTTGGTGCTTTCGGTTTCGTTTCTACAAATGATCCGTTAAACATTTCTTGCTTCGTAAACACGATACCTAGTTTTTTTGCAAATTGAAGTAATTTACGCTCTTCTTGTTGTGTTACAAGAGAAACGACTGTTCCTTCTTTCCCCATACGTCCAGTACGTCCTGAGCGGTGAATATATTGGTCTACAGTGTCTGGTAACTCTAAATGAATTACATGTGTTAAATCATCGATATCGATACCGCGTGCTGCAATATCAGTAGCAAGTAGAATTTCTAATTTCCCGCCGCGGAATGCACGCATCGTTGCTTCACGTTCTTGCTTACTTGCCTCTGCATGAAGAGCTGCTGCTTTCATTTTACGGAATTTCAATTTCTGCGTAATTTCATCTAAACGGAATGGGTCGTTTAAGAAAGCAACTGCTTTTACATCACCCATATGCATAATTCTTCTTACATAATCATTCTTTTCGCGTCGCTCACAAATGATATATGTGTGCTCAACTAAGCTTTTTGACTCTGCACGTGTTACACGTGTTAATTGTGGTTCAACTGCTAAATCACGTGCTGCGTCTTCTGCAGCTTTTGTCATTGTCGCCGAGAAGAATACTAATTGACGATCGCGCATCGTTGATTTAATTACATCTTGCACAGCACCCATCATTTTTTGTTTTACAATTTGATCAAACTCATCAAATACAATTGTTTTCACTTCATGCATTTTTAGCTTTTTCATACGAATTAATTCTAAAATACGGCCTGGTGAACCGACAATTACTCTCGGGTGTTTCTTTAATTTTTCAACTTGGCGCTTAATATCTGCACCACCAATTAAAGATGCACCTGAAATTTCAGTTCCTGCTGTAAACTTTTGAACCTCTTCGTGAATTTGCATTACAAGCTCACGTGTTGGCGCTAAAACAACAACTTGTGGTTGTTTTATTTCAGGATTAATTTTATGTAAAAGGGGTAATAAGTACGCTAATGTTTTTCCTGTTCCAGTTGGAGATTCAGCTATAACGTCTTGTCCTTCTAAAATAGTTGGAATCGCTTGTTTTTGAATTTCAGTTAATTCTTTAAAACCAGCCTTCTCCCAAGCTTGTTGTAAAAATGGTTGCATATCTTTTATCATTTGTTTTTCTCCTTTATCTCTATTTTTGAAGAAAATGTTGTATTGTTCGCACCGTTTCTATCATGTGTGAAATAACAGCTATTAAATCATCAACATGGTCTTCTGTAATCGCTTTTTGAAATAGAACCTCTACCTTATTATGATATGAAATCGCTTGCTTATTATATTCGTATGAAAGTTTTTGCGTAATCATTCTTTCTTTTCCCCATATAGAATGCATGAAAGTTTCAATTTCACTACACACTACTTCTGGTTTTTCAATCGGGAATGAAAATGCTAACTTCATTTCACATCCTGGTGTAAATTGTGGTACTTCTAATATTTCACCAGACAAGTTCTTTGCATCTACAGATAGTGAAAATGTTGCTTCTACTAACGGTTCGAATGGTTCGGTTAACTGAAATGAAATATGATATATACGACTTAATGAAGCAAGATCCATCATATCTTTTCGATTTGTTACAAGAATATCTCCATGTAAATCAAAATCATAAACAGCACCTTCTACGATTACTTTTAAATTATCAAAAGCAGTTGGATCAAACATAATTTCCTCCAAAAAACAGGCGCCTTTCGATGGAAAGGCGCCACTTGATGTATATATAGTTTACAGATAAACGAGATGAATTACAACCTTTTAGAATAAACCTACTGCTTTTCCATCTTCATTTACATCCATTTGTAGTGCTGCTGGCTGTTTTGGAAGGCCTGGCATTGTTAACATTGTTCCTGTTAACGCAACGATAAATCCTGCACCAATAGATGGTTTCAGCTCACGAATTGTAACAATAAAGTCAGATGGACGTCCTAATTTCGTTGCATCATCAGAAAGAGAATATTGTGTTTTCGCCATACAAATTGGTAGGTTACTCCAGCCTTCTCCTTCATATTGAGCTAATTGCTTACGTGCTTTCGGAGCAAATTCAATATCTTTTGCACCGTAAACTTTTTGAGCAATCGTACGAATTTTTTCTTCTAATGGTAATTCTAATTCATAAAGTGGTGCGTAGTTGTTCTCACCTTTTTCGATTTCTTTTAACACTTTTTCAGCAAGGTCAACTCCGCCTTGGCCACCTTTCTCCCAAACCTCTGTTAAGGATACCGCATAGCCACGCTCATTACACCACTCTTGTAAGTATGCAACTTCTGCATCTGTATCTGTAATGAATTTATTAATTGCAATTACGAAAGGCACACCGAAGCTTTGAATTGTTTCAACATGCTTCTGTAAGTTTTCCATACCTTTTGCTAATGCGTCTACATTTTCTTCTTTTAATTGATCTTTTGCTACGCCGCCATGCATTTTAAGCGCACGAATAGTAGCAACAATAACAACTGCTTCTGGTTTAATACCAGCTGCACGAGCTTTAATATCTAAAAACTTCTCAGCGCCTAAATCAGCACCGAATCCAGCTTCTGTAATAACATAATCACCTAATTTTGATGCCATTGTTGTAGCGATAACACTGTTACAACCGTGAGCGATATTCGCAAATGGTCCGCCGTGAATAATAGCTGGTGTATTTTCTAACGTTTGTACTAAGTTTGGTTTTAATGCATCTTTTAATAATAATGTTAACGCACCTTCTACACCTAAATCTTTTACCGTTACAGGTTGATTTGCAAAGTTATAAGCAACTACGATGCGAGATAGACGCGCTTTTAAATCTTGAATATCTGTTGCAAGACAGAATACGGCCATAATTTCAGATGCTACTGTAATATCAAAACCATCTTCACGTGGTACACCTTGAACCGGTCCACCAAGACCAATTACTACATTACGAAGGGCACGATCATTTAAGTCAACACAGCGTTTCCAAACGATTTTACGTGTATCAATCCCCAGTGTGTTTCCTTGTTGGATATGATTATCAATAAACGCCGCTAACGCGTTATTGGCAGTTGTGATCGCATGGATATCTCCAGTAAAGTGAAGGTTAATGTCTTCCATTGGTACAACCTGTGAAAAACCACCACCTGCTGCTCCGCCTTTTAATCCCATCGTTGGTCCAAGAGATGGTTCGCGAAGTGCAATTACTGTTTTCTTACCAATTTTGTTAAAAGCTTGACCTAAACCAACTGTTACTGTTGATTTACCTTCTCCAGCTGGAGTTGGGTTAATCGCTGTTACTAAAACAACTTTACCGTCTTTTTCATCTTGTAAGCGCTTAAAAATATCAAGAGATAACTTACCTTTATAATGCCCGTATGGCTCTAATTCATCTTCTAAAATATTTAAATCAGCTGCAATTTCTTGAATCTTCTTCATACTCGCTTCTTGTGCGATTTCAATATCGGATTTAACTGTTGTAGTAGTTGTCATATACCCTAGTCCCCCTTTAATTGGTTCTGATGATATTGTATCAGTTTTTTGTATTTTCTGCACTTATTTACCTCCTAAAAATTCTTTCATTTCTTTATACGCTTTTTAACATAAATACCCATAAGAATGTTAACGATTGTTGTAACTCTGTAGGTAGTTGACCTAACATCTTCTCATTTACTCCGCGCTTATATACACCGATGCCATCTACAACTTCAAAACCTTGTTCTTTCGCTAACTGTTCAAATTCCCAAGGCATCATCGTATTACAAACAATGTCTTTGCCGTATAAACGAGGATAACTGTTCTCTCGTGGTTTCGCGGTCGGTCCTAAAATTGCAATACATGCATATCCATCTCTTTTTAAAACACGCTTTATCTCATTTAATGCTCGTAATGGCTCCTCTGTCCATTCTAAAGAATTAATTGCCATAATTGCTTCAAATTGTTCATTTTCAAATGGTAAGGAAGAGAGATCTCCTTTTATAAAAGATAAATCCGTTCCTTCTCCGCGCTCCTTCCCTTTTTGAATCATCACTTCTGATAAATCTACTCCAACTGCTTTATAGTCCGCGCGACTTAATTTATATGTACCGTATCCATCACCACAACCAACATCGAGTACTTGAGCTTCTTTCTTCACGTACTGTTCAAAAAATGGAATAATTGTACTCCTACTCCCGTTGTCCCACATCTCCTGACTATTTTGATTCCAAAATTCTGCACTACTATCCCATTTTTTCTCTGCTGATTCATGCCAATTAAATTTCGTCATACATTCCCCTACCTTCACGTTTTATCACTCATTTCATTCTACATCATTTTCCAAAATTCCTGTTTATCTTCATTAGGAGATGTACATGCGAACAATGGAATCTTTATTCTCCAATTTTTGCTTTACTTGGGTTTAACTCATACTCATGTTCTTCTCTTTATGAAAGATACTATAGGTACACCCAATTGAAAGAGAGGGATGTACATGCGAAGAAAGAGAAATCATCATTTTAAAAGTGGTGAAAAAAACGAAGAGTATGCAGCTGAAATATCACCAGCTGGCATTCCAATTAGACATAAGCGTAAAGAAATTGCAAATGAAATAGAAGGTACAAATACCGGTGCAATGATAGGCTATGTCGCTTTATTTCTTTCGCTTTTCTCAATTGCATTTTATCCAGTTACACTCGGCTCTCTTGCGATTTTAGTCGGCTTATTAGCTGTCAATTTCGGAGCAAGAACACTTGGATATACAGCAATTGGTTTTGGTAGTTTTTCTGTTTTATTCACTTTATTTTATCCGCTTGCTTTGTCAGCGTTTTAAAAAAACACACCAAGTTATACTTGGTGTGTTCATTCGTGATACAACATAATATGACCGCATCCACAACAATGTTTCGCTGTAATTTCTTGAAACACTGGATAATTTTCTTCATCCCTATGCTCAATAAACACCTTTTCAAATCGATACATATTTGGTGCATACGCCCAATCTTGTTTTGTACGTGCATATAATGTAGAAGAGAAAAACTCCTCACCACCGCAAACAATACATTCCTTCTTCATCATTACCCCTCCTATGCTTGTCTTACTTCATCTATATGAACATAAGCATAAGAAAAAGACCTTCTATTACTAGAAAGTCTTCTCTGAAACAAAAAGAAATGTACCAAACATTCCTACTCCGCTATATTCTTTCGTAACACCAGCTTCTGTCTTAAATGTTTGCTTTACAGTCATAAAGAATACACCATTTCGTGCATCTGTACTTTCAAATTTTAGTTTTTCTTTTTTACCATCTACATTTTGTGTGCATTCAAAACTACTCTCGTCACATTTCAATGCATACTTATCTTCTAGATACAATTTAAAATCTGATTCTTTCGGACAAGTTATAAGTAAAATCGCCACAAGAATAATACTTATAATCCCCACAATTGTATAATACTTCTTCATTTATACTCCTTTCAAAAGACAAGAAAACTTGACTACATGCACCAAGTTTTCTTAGTCCACAACCCATTGCCACTCTTGCTCTTTCTTATCAAAAATGAGCCACCCTGTCTCTGTTGCTTCTTCTTTTAATTCATCGATATTATCTAGCACTTCATCCGTACTTTCATACGAACCCACTACATATACCGGAATTTCAAGACCCCTTCTTGACTCAATTTTCCCTGCTAGATCAATATAAAGACCCTCTTCCATTAGTGGAATAAGTCCCATAATCACTTCTTTTGAAATCGCTGGGAAAATTTTTGATTTTTGGAAGAAAGTAAAACGTTTCTTACCGAAAGCACCGAGTTTATAAGGAATGACTTTACTTAACATCCCTACAAAGTCAGCGATTCTACGATAATACACTTTGTTGTACCATCCATCATCATGTGAAAAATAAACAAATCTATTTTTCAATAACGGAAAGAATGTTCTTGCAAGTGGTTCTTTTTTGTGAGCCAAATATAAAAGCTCTGCAATTTCTTTTGGCTCTAATTCATCTAAATCGCTTGCATCATCAAAATCTACCCAACAAAATTCATCAAATTCATCAATCTCTGCTTGAATTAACTTATGTATATTTTCTTCCTCAACATATTCAAATAAAGTATGATAATGAAAATCTGTCCATTCAAAGTTATGCTTCAAAAGCAACACTTGATGGAGCGGTGAAGGGATGTTACTTGCAAACTCTTTAAACGTAATTCCTGATGTAATAAAACAATGACCTCGACGATTACCATTAATATATATCATATTCTTTACTTGGTCAGATCCTCCAGACAAAGCACCTAGCCACCTTCGTTTTATATGTTTCAATTCTATAGCATATTTTAACATGAAAAATTTTAGAAACATAGAAAAAACTTCAAAAACTATTTACAATTTCATGTGTTTTATTACATAGTGATTACAAGAAAAAACACCTGCTCGTGAGCAGGCGTTTTTAAAGGATTTCATCTGGGTTTTGAGGATGATGATTTCCCTCTTTCTTTTCATCTTTTTGGAACATCGATTGAATTTTATCAATTGTTTGTGGAGCTAATTCAATCATTTTTTCTGCTAAATGTGTCGCATTTTGTAAATGAAGAATATTTACTCCATCTTTATTCACCACAAGAAATGCTACTGGTGTAATAGAAACACCACCCGCACTACCGCCACCAAATGCAGGGTTACCGTTTGCTCTTTGCCCATCATTCGTTTGGAAATCAGAACCTCCTGCTCCAAAACCGAACGCTACTTTAGAAACCGTTAACACTACACCACCGTCAGCCGTTTGAACAGGCTCTCCAACAATCGTATTTACATCGACCATTTCTTTTAAATTTTCCATTGCTGCTTTCATTAACCCTTGAATTGGATGATCCACCGTTCATAACCTCCTTTGTCATATCTTTCCTAGTTTTTCCGAAAGTTTGTGAACTAAACATAAAATTTTATATTGCTTTCAAAAAACTTAAGTTGTAAAATTCAGAAAAAAATAAAAAATAGTCCAATTTATGATGATACGAAAATTAAGAAAGATCATGAACAAGTATTTACTTACCTAAAAGAAGAAGCAGCCCATAACTGATTTATTATTGGAGATATAGAGTCTTTCGGTTATGAAACAGACTTTCAAGATCTGTGGGGAGTATTTAAAGAGAATGGAACATTAAAATCAATTTTACTCGGCTTCCATGATTCATTTATACCATATAGTAAAGAAGAATTTGTTACCTCTCATTATGAGGCACTTCTTTCCGCATATAAGCTGATAAAACTCTCTGGAAAGTCAACTATTGTTGAACGATTTAAAACTGTTTCAAATATACAGCTCGGTGCTAAAAATGAAATGTATTTTATAAATGTCTAGATGCCGACAACTTACCTAGTACGCCTGGCCAAGAAACAATTAAACTTGCCACACTAGATGTTGTAGAGCGAATTATGCAATTGCGGAGTAACATCATTTTTAATAACTGTTCCAATTGGAACGGTTTCATAGTTATTTATTCTCTTTTTTCATTGATTTTTTCCATGAGATTTTGAACAACTATATTCCACAATAAAGAAAGTGCAGTGACAAACAGTACTGCTAAAGAAAAATAAATTCTATCCTTCCATGTATCATATACAATCATACCTAGCATAATCATTATTAACGCACCAATACATATTATTATTTTCGAAAACTTTCGCATTTTATAATCACTCTTCTTTCTCAAATTTAAAAGAAAAACCTCCACCATAACCATAAGAGACTATTCCCTACTTACTAATTATAGTAAGACTCTCTCCAACTCTTATGGAAAATTTATTATTAACATTTCCCAATCAATAAAAAATTCCTAGGTGTTTATTCACCTCTATTTGTAATTTTTTTAGCTAAACGATTAAATAATACTGAACTTCCATATGCCAACATCCCAATACCAATCATACCAATACTGAAAAATAGTTTCTGCCATAAATTAAATGGGAAAAACCACCCTGCAATAACAAGTACCATTGTGCCAATAATAATCATAAATCTGCCTTGTTTAAGCATATCGTTGCTCCTTTTTTCTTTTTCAGATAAAACTAAAACTATAACGTTAAAAGAGGCAACCAGTATGCCACCTCCCAATTAAAACTATTAGTCATACATGTTACATATTTTCAGCTGTGATTCCATACAATCTATCTCTATTTTTCCCTATTCTTTTTTCGATTTTTAAACATAATCTCTAACACTACCACTGTGGTGAATCCTACAGTTAGTTGTAACCCTGTAAACAGCAGTTTATCATTTAAAGGAACATCAGGTGCACTCCACAGTAGTACCGGAGGGATAAGTATACCTATGATTACAAGGGTTCTCATTATCTTTCCCATTTTGTTTCCCCTTTCGTATTTTTAAAATCTATATGTATTTTCCAACCACTTTACAATTCCACTAATTCACTCTCAGTCATATATCCTCTATGCATTTCCTCTACAATCTTATCATGATTAAAACATAATACTTTTTCATCACCTAAATAGCCCACTGGATAAGGAACACCTACATAATCAAAATCACGTTTATCTGCTGAAATGATCATTCTTCCAATAACCATAACAGGTTGGTTTAATTCTTTTAGCTTTACAACTGAACCAATCGGGAAAAGCTTCATCGTCATTCTCTATTCTTTTTAGATATATTCTTCGACTTGTTACTCAAAATTTCTAATAGATAGGAAATTCCAATACCTATTCCACCAATAATTAATGCTGCAATAGCTGTTAAAAACCTTTTTCCCATTGGCTGTGGAAAAAAGAATGAAGAAAAAATAACACCACGGTAAAAATATACATCAAAATACGTCCTTGTTTAAACATGTGTGCTTACTCCTTTTTTTCAGGTTTCAAGAAAAAACCTCCTCCGAAACCTTTATGGGTTATCCCTTTCGAAATTGCTCTTAATAGATATTATTATCATGATGATTTCCCCCTATTGTATTTGCCTTATTTATGTTTAAATTTACTATGCGTTCGTTCATAAAATTTATTAGTCCCAAGTGCACATGCTCCTAAAATAAGAACACCTATAATAAAGCCAATCTTTTTAGGTAATTCATAAGGAGACATAATAGCAACTACAAGTAATATAGCAATTGCGACATATGTAATATATTTTCCAGCCTTAAATGATTGCATATTAATATGCTCCTCTCTTAATCCTCAAACTTGATGGTACCACCTATCCCATAACCATCTCTAACGTATAATCCCGTTTCTTTCCCTAATTAATATTGGATTATCTCTATCCTTTTTCAAACTTTATTATTGTTTAAATTTGTTATATATTCGTCCTACTACTTTATTCGCTTCCAAGGAAATGGCCCCTAAAATTAAAACAAAAATAATAAGAGCAATATTTTTAGGTAGGCTATATGGCAATAACATAGAAAATATAAAAATAGACGATGTATCGATAATTAAAAGCCGATTTAAAATCGGCTTTTATACATATTGTGCTATTCCAGCTTCAAAAGCTTTCTTATCATTATTTAGTACGCCAAATAATGCTTCTTGAAGCGCAAATGTACTCTTATAAAAATACATTCGCTCCTTTACTGCTTCTAAATTAGGATAATAGGCTTCAAATAGTTGTAAAAATTCTTCTCCATAACTAGCTAATATGCCAGCAAAATCATAAGCTGGATCTCCAATGCTCGCTCCTCCAAAATCTATGACCCCTGAAATATTCTTTTTTGTTGCACTATATAAAATGTTTGTCATGCCAAAGTCCCCATGAACAAGACTAGGAGTAAAGTTAAAATGACTACTTTCATTTAAATATAACTCAAACGATGTTGAGACCTCTTTTCTCGCTACCTTTCTCATGAATGGATAAACATGTTCTTTTAATTGGCTATATAAACTATTTATTTCTGAATACATATTAGTACTATCACATTGCATAATACCTTCGAATGTAGATAACGGAATTTCATGCAACTCTTTTAAAAATATCGCCAATGTGCACGCAAGTTTCTGTAATTGCTTTTCATCATTTATTTCCGTAAAAACATTTTTCCAAAACGGGTCTCCTTCAATCATCTCATAACCTGCAAATACTTTCCCTGGTACTTCATTTTGAAACCCTTGATAACTTTGATTGGGAATTTGAAGCGTAATGAAGGGTCTTATTTTCTCTAGTAACTGTGTTTCTATTCGAAGTTTCTGAATACCTTTTTCATATTTCGGAAACCGAAATACTATATTATCATTTACAATTAACACATCATTATTTTGACCTATTTCATTTATATAGACAGAATTTATTTGTAATTCAGGATACAACCTTTGTAAATACGCAACATACTCATTTTCTTTTCTCATGCTTTCGCTTCTCCCGTTTAAACTATTATTCTCACTTCAAAGTCATAATTACCTGTCTTTCAACAAAACCAAAATGTTCGTACATCTCTTTTGCAAAATTCCCAGCAAATACATTCAAACGAATTTCTGAATAATTCTTTTGTAATTCCTTAATACCAGCCTCCATTAATTTTCTTGATAACCCTTTCCCACGGTACTCTGGAAAAACATATAATTCGTAAATAAACCCTAGTTTTTCATGAGAAAAATAGTCCGTATTTTCCCCTATTAATATCCACCCCATTACACTGTTTACTTCTTTAACGACTAAATAATACGCTCCTTTTTCTACAATCGGCCTTGTAATTTCAATCGCTTTCTCTGTATTTAACCGACAATTTCCCCTCGTACCTTCAAAAAGCGATTGAGCTGCATATTGTATTATTTCGTCCGTTTCTTCTCGATTTGCCTTTTCTATCATTTTTCACAACTCTCCTCTTTAATAGGCATTAATATCGCTCGTTCAAGATCCTCCGCTTCCATAACAATTGCCATTAATCCATGCTCTGTACTTGTCTCATGAGGCTCCCCCTTCTCCCAATACACAGCTTGTCCCGCATCCACCTTCACTTTTTCTTTATTTGCCCCGCATACATATCCTGTTCCGTCCACAATAAGAAGCAGTTGCGATACAACTGCTTCATGATATCCAATTATTCCATTCTCTCGTAAATGCATAGCACCGATATGTATATTTCCTTTATGGTCTAATATTTTCGACATTATGAAATTAGATTGAAATGCTGTGATTTGCTTTCCCACTTCTTCACTACAATCAAAAATTTTCATTACCAGTCCTCCTTATACGTATAAAACCATCCTTACTGTCTGCATCATATGTCCTTCAAAATCTTCTTCAAATTCCTCTAATTGTGCAAAACCTTTCGCTTCATAAAACCGTTTTCCTTTTTCATTCGCTGCTTCTACATGAATGTATAGTTTCCGAATTCCTTTTAATACCGTTAGCCCTTTTTGTAATAAAGCACTTCCTATCCCTTTCCCTTGCTGATCTGGCAACAAATAAATTGCTCCTAATTCCGCTTCGTTTTGTAGTCTAACGGGTGAGAAATTCGCAAAGCCAATTACTTCGCCCTCTTCTTCCGCAACGAATAAATGTGTATTTTCAAGACGATATTTCATTTTTTCGTCAGAATATGCCTCGTCTAAAAAACTGTCTTGAATCTCTCTCGGAATAATGCCTTCGTATGTATCATGCCAAGCTATTTTCGCTACTAATTGTACAGCATGAATATCTTCTTGCTTCATTTCTCTAATTACATATGTCATCTCGTTGTCTCCATTCTCTTTAAATTATATTCTGCTAATATACTAGAAAAAATGACAGAATCATTTTCATAATTCACCTTAATTAATTTTAATTTCTAAGCGCTTCCCATTCTTCACGAATCATTCCCATTCGAATAGAGTCATAGTACGTTCCGTTATAATAACGGCATTTGCGCATTCTACCTTCTAAAGTCATTCCTATTTTCTCAGCTACTTTCATCATTCGTTCATTGCCAGACCAAGTCGTGAGTCCTACCCTGCCAATTTCCATCTTTTCAAATAGTAAATCCCGATATAACGTTAACGCTTCTGTACCATAACCACCATTCCAGTAAGCCGGATTATAAATGACAATTCCCATCTCCAACCAACGCGTCGGTTTATACTCCCAATAAAATCCGACCGTCCCTATAACTTGACCGTTATTTTCTATAATTAAATTGGATAGAGGTTCTTCTTTTAAACGGGTTTGCATCTTCTCTTTATAAGACAGATATTCTTGCATCGAAAATGGAAAATAAGGTGCGTCCCATTTTTTCCATTCTGGATTTTCTTCTTTAAATACGAGATTCCATAATGGTTTTATATCCGATTCTTCAATTGTACGAATTGTAACTTTATCCCCTTTTAATATTACGTTTTGCATAATTCCCTCCTACAATCCTCTTTATTTCATATATAATTATAATATTTTTTCAGAAAAATCAAAACCAATATCATTTATTATAATTGTATAATTTTGTTATAAGGTATCAATTAAGGTACGTCACCATTACTGAGTTAATAAAAAATAGAAGGTTACATCCCTCCTATTTCAGCTAAATATTTTCTTTTTCGTCTTTCCTATCTCAACTAAAATCCCTTTCTCTATCCAACCCTCTACTCCATCTCTTTTAATTAAATCATATCCTGAACAGCTTCCATCAATGAGAGAAATAATGTCACCTTTTCTTACGCTTATTTGCGCACAAGAAATATCGGTTTTCACTGTATATTCACCTGAATCAAGTTGCCTAATGTATTCATCTTTCACAGAGAGTAATGTATTCGTTTCCTTTTGCTTACATATTGTATAATCTTGCACCTTCTCCACCGGCTCTATGTAATAATACGGATAGGTAACCCCGCCCTGCATTTCTGAATTCGCATGAAAATCTGCTATCACTTCATACTCTGGAAAAAAGTCTACATATGTATAAGAAAACGTATCACCTGTTGGTTTCCTCTGAATAATAAACGCGTTTAATTGCCCCGCCTCTTTAATCGCATTTCCGCCGTCAATTGCTATAATCTTTTTCTTCTTATCAATAACTGGATTGTTAGATGGAGCTTCAACAGAGTAGTTTACAACAGGCCAATGCCCGACAACTACATACTTATTTGCTCTATGTGATTGATTGAAAAACTCCGGCATTGCTATCGCATTTTTTCGTCCTGTTTCTTTCCAATCCGCTCTATCTTCAAGACCAGCATGCACAAAAATATAACCTTCCGTTTCAATCGCTGTCGGTAATTCTGTTAGCCACTTTATTTCTTTTGAAAAATAGCTCATTAATTTTGTTTTCACTTCAAGAATATCACTTTCTTCATTAACGGTAACATTCAATTTCGCTAGCCATTCATTACAAATTGTATTCGTTCTCGTACACAAATAATTTATTAATGCAGGATTTTCATTTACAAGCGCTTCAACTACAACCTCACAATTCCCTTCAATTACATAAACATTCGGCTTGCTAACTACTAGATCCATCACATAGTTTACGACACCAATACTATTTCTCCCCTTCTCACAAAGATCACCATTAATAATTAAATAATCTTCATCTTTAAAATTAACTTTATGTAGTAATTCCTTAAAAAGATCTAATTCTCCATGAATATCAGAAATAATGATGACTCTTACATCATTTGGTATGGATAATTTCTTTATTTTTTCCAAGTATAAACGCTCCTAACATTCTCTAAATTCAATATTCCCTTGTTAATTTCTAATATTCGACAAATTATATTACTAGAACTGTCCCTAGCTCAAATCTGGAAAAGAAAATAGGTTCCACATATTTTTATACACGGAACCTACTTAGTATCATAACTCTTTATAAAAAGAATAGCTTACCTTATCAAAGCCCTCTCTTTCATAAAAACGATGTGCATCAATTCTTGAAAACGCAGATGTAAGTACGATAGAACTACAACCTTTTTCTTCCCCCCACTTTTCTACATATGACAGCAGAACATTACCATACCCTTTTGATCTGTGAGCTTCCGCGGTTACAAGGTCATACACAAAAACATGTTTCTCATTATAAAAATTCGTACAAATCGCTACACCAGCTAGACTAACAACTTCTTCATCTTCATTACGTAGCGAAAATAGTTTATAATTTTCTTCTTTCATTTTTTGAAATAAAGAACTTGCTTCTTCTCTTGAAAGTTTCGTTCGTAATTGCTGTAATACAGGAAATACATCATGTAAATCCGCTTCTGTTACTACTGCTTTAATATTCATTATGATTCTCTCCTTACTATTTATAAAATTTTCTAAATGTTATATCATCATTATAAATAGCAACTGCCCTTAACTTAAGTGACAGTTTTATTCTTTTTTATAAGGCCAGTATAAAAAGGAGCGACTACAAATGGATCTTACTATTCCATTACAATTACAAAGTAAAACACCTATTTACTTACAAATTTACGAATATATAAAACGAGAAATCTCTCAAGGATCACTACGTGCTGGTACACGCCTTCCTTCTCACAGAAATTTAGCTATGCAACTTAATGTGAGCCGTATTACAGTTGAATCTGCCTATCAACAATTACAAGCTGAAGGTTATGTAGAAAGCAAACCGAAACGTGGGATTTTCGTTGCAGAAGTTGATATTGAGGTCATTCAAAAGAAACAGCAAATTGCATCAAACAGTGCTAACAATAAAGAAAACGAACAATATGATTATGATTGTAGTCAAGGACTTATTGATCAAAAAGCTTTTCCGATAACAAACTGGAAAAGAGCATTACACGAAACTTTATTTCAGTATGAAAACGAATTATTCGCTAAAGAAGATCCCCAAGGTGAGCTCGTTCTACGAGAACATATTTCAAAGTATTTATATCATGCTCGCGGGGTACATTCTTCACCTGATCAAATTATTATCGGAGCAGGTACGCAGCCTCTTCTTTGGCTACTACTTCAACTACTTGGCCCAAAAAAAGAATACGGGATCGAAAATCCTGGATTTCACCGTATACCTGCTATGATTCAAAGTTCTGGCTTTCCTGTTCACCCGATCCCTTTAGATGATAAAGGGATTCATATTTCTGCTTTACGTGAATCGGGTTCCAATGTGGCATATGTCACTCCATCTCACCAATTTCCACTTGGAATCATTATGCCGTTATCTAGAAGACTCGAGTTATTAAAATGGGCGAATGATTGTAAGGCGTATATTATTGAAGATGATTACGATGGGGAATTCCGCTATATAGGAAAACCTATTCCTTCTTTACAAGGACTAGATTCAAATGAACGTGTTATTTATATGGGAACTTTCTCGAAATCTTTTTTACCTTCTTTACGAATGGGATATATCGTTTTACCACCTCATCTTTTAAGAGCCTATAAAGAACTTGGTGGTATGTTTAAACAAACCGTTTCTACGCTGCAACAACTTACCTTCGCAACCTTTATTCAAAATGGTGATTGGGAACGTCATATTAACCGAAGTCGTACGTTATATAAAAGAAAACACATGTCTTTAATTAAATCTATTACAAACGAAATGGGGAATAACGTTCATATACTCGGTGAACAATCCGGACTTCATATTGTACTTCACGTTCATAATGGGATGAACGAACAAGAACTTATTCATACAGCTGCAAAACAACGTATTAAGTTATACCCTCTCTCCACATATGATTCTGTTCATAATGTACAGGAGGAGTCGTATGTATTACTCGGTTTTGGTAGTATTCCAGAGGATTGTATCGAAACTGTTGTCAAATTACTGAAAAAAGTCTGGTTTTCTAAATAAGAATAGCTCCACGCAAGTTATACTTACGTGGAGCTATTTTCATTCACTATTTTTCTGATCTCATTGCCCTTCCCGGACGTTTGACACCAGTTGTTTCTGTTGAATAGGATGCTTCAATTATAGCAGTTGGATCTACAGAGAGAACGAGATCTTTCATTTTCGGATAAATGAATCGGTTTGTAATACAATAAATGATTCTCTTGTGCTCTCCTAAAAAACCACCTTCTCCATGTAGATACGTAACGGATAATTGCAATTCTTTCATAAGTAGATCGCCTATTTCTTTATTTTTACCAGAAATAATCATAACGCTCTTTCCTTGATTAATACCATCTAATATGAAATCAATCATCTTCGTAACAATATAGAAAATTGCTAATGAGAACATCGCTTGTTCAATTGAAAACAAAATGGCAACAAAGATGAAAATAACCGCATTTACTGCAAGTAAAAATGTACTAATCGGCACTTTAAAATGTTTATTCATCCAAACAGCTAACATTTCTGAGCCATCAATTGCTCCGCCCATTTTTACTACAATCCCTACACCAACACCAAATAGGACTCCTCCATAAAGAACAATTAACAATTCAGAAGTTGTAATTGCTGGAAATGGTTTTAAATAGATTAATCCGAGTGTTGTAACAACATTTGCATAGGATGTACGGATAAAGAACTTCTTTCCCATTACTTTTGCAGTAAATAATAAAATCGGGATATTAATTCCTAAGAACACTCCATAAAGCGGCAATCCGGCAACTTTATTCGCCATAATAGCAATGGCCGTTACCCCGCCATCTACTAATCCATTAGGCGCTAAAATAAGTTCTAATGAACCCGCTACAATAATTGAGCCAATTGTTAATAATATGTATTCAAATACTCTCTTCATTCATTACCCCCAAAACTTATATATTTTCTTAGTATTATTTTAACGTAATTTTACTACTAATTCAAAGATATCAGTTTATATACACAAAAGTTTCACCTTTACAGTGATTTTTTATGTAATTTTTTTATAGAAACACACTTACATATTACAGTAAGTGTGCTCCAAACATTTATTTAAGTTTTAAGTAGGAATTCATTTTCATTTTAAATATTTCATCAACTGCCCTATTATACCCACCAGCATTTCGAAGTGACTCTCCAACTTTACGACTATTTTCCTTAAACGTTACATCATCTATCACTTTCTTTACAGATTCACGTAACAATTCAGAAGTTAATTCTTTGCGATTAAGCCTTATTCCAGCCCCTACTTCATTCACTCGTTTCGCAACTAAAGGCTGATCTCCTGTTACCGGAATTACAACTAACGGGACACCGTAATATAGTGCTTCACTCGAACTATTCATACCACCATGTGTCACGAATACATCAGCATGCTGTAATACTTCTAATTGTGGCACATAATTATACAACTTAAAGTTATCCGGAATGTTTTCAAATTGACTTATATTTATCTTCTTACCAACAACTAATACGACTGTCGCTTCTACATCTTTAAACGCTTCAAAACATTTTTCATATAGCTCAGGTTGTTCATTAAAAACTGTACCCATAGAAATGAAAATCACTTTTTCATCTTTTAAATCTTCCATAGGAAAGCTACCTACTTCTTTTCGAGTAGCAATTGATGGACCGACAAACTTATACGATTTATCGAATACATCTGAACTTGGTTGATATTCCTTTGAAGTGTATACAATGGTAATATCACCAGGATGATTCATAATATCGTACATACTATTACATTTCATTCCATACTTCCTATTCCATTTTTCCATTCCAGCTAAACAAGATTGATATAACGGATTCGTTTCATCTACTTGCCTCGATTCTTGTTCATCGTTAAAAGTAATGTACTGATTAAAAGCAAACGTTGTACAAGAAGAAACACTAGGTAATTGTAAAACATTCGCTATAATACGTCCTACCGGAAAATGATTATCGTATATCAAGTAATCGTATTTTTCCCCTTTTGTTTCTTCTACAATTTGAGTCACAATACGCTCTGATGCTTCAATCATATGAGATAACATCACCAAAGGACTCCCACCTTCATTTACTCGTTCCATAATATTAATTTGAGAGAGAAAATTCTCAAACACTCGGAATTCTGCACCTGTTGCTTCAATCTTCTTTCTATAATCTTCAATACAATACGAAACAACTGTTTCCCCTCGCTGAATTAACTCACTAACAATAGCTATAGTCGGATTAATATGACCTTCTCCAGGGAAATTTATTACGAGTACATTTGCCATAACATTCTCTCCTATCTAACATAATTAATAATTAATTATGTTAATTAATTTAAAACTATTATAAAAGAATCTATTCTACTTTTTCATATTTTTCTCTTCATTTTATTATTGAGAAATATTTTTCAAAACCTACATTATAACTCTCATAAAAGTACGCTTAACTCTTCATTTACTGAAAAATACGAGATTTACATCCAGGCATTTTTACAGGTTTATCATCAGAAATATTATTTTGATAATTCATACAAAACTAGAAAAATATAATTTTCATGCTGATTTTTACTATACATTTATGCAGGTTCTACATTTTCCCCTATCACTATCCACGTGGCACATATTCTGTTATATAATAAATTTATAGAATTTACAGAAAAAGGAGTAACTTCATGCTACAACAACTTTTCACTTCACCTATTTTATCTGTTCAAACTTTACACCCAGGTTATGAAGACCATGCAAGCGATGTGTTTCTCGTCCGAACAGAAGATGCAGAAGTCATCGTTCGTTCTTCTAAAATAAATGAAGAGCCAAATAATGATTTTTGGTGGAGATGCAAAAACCTTTTTGGAATTGATCCAAGGAACGTACATCAATTAGAAACAATACACACATTATTGAAAAAGCATACTAACTTGCCCATCCCGACTATTTTGCAAAAACACGTTTTAAATGGACGAAAGTATGTTATTGTCGAAAAATTAACAGGAAGTACGCTGCAATCCTTTCTCGGACAACCTGATTCAATTTTATTCAGTCTTGGAAAAGGACTAGCAGAAATTCATTCGTTTCAAGCAGAATTTATAGGAAATCCATCAAGTACTTTCCACATTCCACTAGAAGAATTTAAGACTCACATATTAAATGTCAGTAAAGACCTTGTAAATAGGTTTTATTCAGATAACGTGAGCATCCGTAACGCATTCCCTATTTTTGAGTTACAACTCTCTTCCTTACCAGCACCGAAGAAATCTACGCTCGTTTTTATCAGATGGTTCAACTATTACAGGTTTAGTAGATACAGAAGCTTACGCAGTTGCTCCTCGAGAGTTTGATTTTATCGGACTAGAATATGTACTTACTGAAAAAGAAGCTCATGCCTTTAAAAGTGGTTACGAAACAATTATGCCTATTCCTCAACTTGAAAAGTGTAGACAGCCTTACCGTTATTTGTACCGACTGTTATCTGTTCAAGGAAGTGTGGAATTAGAAAAATGGTTAAGTCATCCATCCTATTTTTAAATACGAATGTGAGGGATTATGAAATGAATATTGAACGAAAGAAATTTTTAACAGCAAACGAAATTCAGCAAATGAAAGACTTAGCCCATATTTGCGGGCAACATGATCAAATTGATTACTCGTCAGATTTACATGTAAACTTTTTAACTGCTCGTAATAAAGAAGAGATAAATGATTTTCTATTTTATGACGATACCAAATTAGTCAGTGCATTAAGTATGTATGACTTTGAAAGACCGACAAAACTCGAGTTAATAGGGTTTGTTCATCCGAATTATAGAAAACAACATATAGGCACTACTCTTTTACAAACCGCAATGAAAGAAATACGATTAAGAGAGGCAGATGAAGCTCTTCTTATTATGAATGGGGATTCTGTTTCTGGAAAAGACTTTGCAAAACATATGAAGTTACCTTTTTTATATAGTGAATATAGTATGGCGTTCAGAGCAAAAGAAGTTCAAGAAACAACGAAGAATACTATACAGCTTACTCTTGCATCTTCAGAATCACTTCTTGATCTTATCGAAATTTCCAGTAAAGCGTTTGGAGATTCAGTAGAAAATACCACTACATGGTTACAAAAGATGATGAATTCATCTTCCCATCAAGTTTACAGTGCTCTTATCAATGAAAAAGTGATAGGAACGATTACAGTTTCTGAGCAAGAGCAATCTACTACACTATCAGGATTCGCCGTTCATCCTTCTTATCAAGGCAAGGGATACGGCAAAGATATTCTTAGTTATATGGTACATACCCTTATTACAGAAGACATTTCAACAATTGAATTAGACGTCGAAACGAAAAACAACCATGCTTTAAAATTATATACACAATGTGGTTTTGAAATTAAAACGAAGCATGACTATTATAATGTAATGAATTTCGAGGTGAATACATATGGCTAAAAAAGTAATTTATTCTGATTATGACATTTTTGCAGACATCTATAATAAGCATTGGGGGCATTATGCTGAACACGCCTATCTACTTTTAGAAAAACTCGTTTTACAATATGCACCACCACATTCTCATATTTTAGACCTTTGCTGCGGGACTGGTCACCTTACTAAGAAATTAATGGATAATAATTTTGTAGTAACTGGTATAGATGGTTCTGCTCAAATGATTGAATACGCACGTCAAAACGCGCCAGACGCAAACTTTATCATCGATGATGCCCGTTATTTCAATATAAATGAGCAATTTCACTATGTTATCTCTACTGGCGATAGCTTAAACCATATTTTAAAATTAGATGAATTAAAAAATGTTTTTCGTAATGTTTACTCCGTATTACATAGCGAAGGTACATTCGTATTTGATATGAATATGGAGAAAGGTTTTCTTGAAAATTGGATTGCTTCGTTTCACATTTCAGCAGACGAATATGTTTGTACAATCGATTCTACATATGATAATGAAAATAAAAAAGCAGACATGAACTTTATACTATTTCAGCATGACATAGAGAATAATTGGGCAAGAAGTGACTTTTCTTTTGAGGAAGCTTGTTATTCCAATGAAGAAATAATTTCTTCATTAGAATCCGTAGGTTTTAAGAACATTCAATCACATGGTACAAATAGAGCATTTTTCATTTGTCAAAAATAAAAAAACTGAATCATAACGATTCAGTTTTTTCTTAGTATATTTACAATAGCAGTCGTTTCATTATTTTCTTTATACACACGTGGAATTCTTCTGTCTAACATACATGTAACTTCATAGTTAATTGTACCTAACATATCCGCTATTTCTTCTACTGCGATGTTTTCTTCGCCTTGTTTACCGTAGAATACTACTTCGTCTCCCACTTGCACTGGCATTGCTTTTGAAACGTCTAACATGAGCTGATCCATACAAACACGGCCAATAACAGGTACTCGAACTCCATTTATTAATGCATGCCCTTTATTAGATAACTGACGATTATAACCATCAGCATAACCAATCGGTACAGTTGCAATCCATTCTTCACCAGTCGTTACATACGTATTCCCATAACTTACACCGCGATTCTTCTTCGCATGTTTAATATGAGCTACTTTTGATTTTAACGACAACGCAGGCTGTAAAGAAACAACTGAATGATCTACCTCTTTTGAAGGATACATTCCATAAATTCCAATACCTACACGAACCATATTTTGAAATGTATTGCTAAGTTCCATTGAGCCTGCACTATTTGAACTATGAATATATGGGATATGAATTCCTAATTCTTTTGCTGCATTAACAGCTTTTTCAAATAAACTTGTTTGCATATTCGTATATGATTTATCGATTTCATCTGCCGTAGAGTAATGTGTAAACATTCCCACTATCTCTATATACTCCATACGGTTTAATTCTTCTAAAAATGGTATAACCTCTTCTTCTTGTAAACCGATACGACTCATTCCTGTATCAATTTTCACCTGAATTTGCGCTTTCTTTTGAAGACGGTTTGCGATTTCATTTATACCTTGTAAATCTTCACTTCTATAAACAGTCATCATAACGTCATATTGAATTGCCTCTTCAGCAGCCGCTACTGATGTATAGCCTAAAATTAAAATCGGCACGTTAATTCCTGCTTCTCTTAACTCTATCGCTTCATCTACAAATGCAACTGCAAGCTGGTTTATTCCTGCTTCAATAGCAGCTTTCGCAACTTCAACTGCCCCGTGGCCATACCCATTTGCTTTTACAGCAGCCATCATTGCAATATTTTCATCATTCACACGTTTTTTAAATTCTTTTACATTATGTTTTACTGCATTTAAGTCCACTTCAACAATTGTATCTCTTCCATATTTCAAACTCATTGGTCTAACTCCTAACTCAATAATTGCATTCCATTCTATTTCACGTTTCATATGACCTTTTACAATATAATACTTTTCAATATGCTAGTCAAACTACTAGAATTTTCGGAATTTTGAGTACGATATAATACCCTTAAGAAATTATTATATACGGAGATGAGGAGAATTACAATGTTTGTTGAATCTGCATTGCATCAGTTTAAAATTGCTGTTGATACTTCTATTCAAATGCTTAACCAATACAATGAAGACGATTTAAAAATACAACCTATTCACTCGAAGCGATCAGTATTTGAAATATGTGCACATCTTTCTCTTATTTGCCATGCAGATTTACTCATTTTAAATGGTATTACGGAAAAAGAGTTACATACCTTTTATTTAGAACATACACCGGAAACAATAGCCTACATGCAACAAATAATGATTGAAGGATACAATCTTCTCCCTAAAACATTTCTTTCCTATTCCAAAGAAGAATTAGCAGAAGTTATGACTGCCTATTGGGGTATTTCTTATTCGCGTTTTGAATGGTTGCTTGAAATTCTCTCGCATTTTTATCATCATCGCGGGCAAGTTCATATTTTATTATGCGAGCATATGAAAGATCCTTGCATTTCTTTATTTGAGTAAATTCCCACTCATTCAGTATCCAATCTACATATCATCAAATATATGTTCTTTATTTATAAATAGAGAAGCTATAAAACCAATAAAAAGTATCATTCCTAATAAAATAAATGTTTGAGCATAGCTTCCTATTTTCAAAAGATATATAGAAATGATGGGTCCTATACTAGTACCTAAAAATAAAATAAAAGTATAAATAGAAACTGCTATTCCTCTTGCTTTCCCTCCTAATTGACCTACAAGAGCAACTAAAGACGGAACTGATATAGCAATACCTATTACAAAACAGACACTCATTATAACAAGTAAAGGGAGGTATGAAACAAAGCCCATTGCACTTAGACTAAAAAGAGCGACCAACAGTCCACCCTGAAGAACTTTCCTTACTTCGAACCTCTTTGTTAAACGACCCGCAATCGGTGACATCACCATACCAAATAGCCCCGCTAAACGAAAATAAAGGATTTGTTCTGCAGTTAAATTGTAAATAGAAGAGCTCAAATAATTCCCTAAAACAGTATACATATTAACAAAAGCCATTAATAAAACAAAAGCTATCATATAGCTCAATACTAAGCTTTTATGTGTAAATACTTTACCCATCTGTTTAATCGGTCCTAAAATATCAGTATAAGATTGAGATGTCGCCCCTTTTGGAAGAGAATACTGAACCCATACAGCAGTAATCATATAGACAATGCTAAGAAGAAAGAACACCATATGCCATCCAAAATGTTGACTCACAACCGTACTTATTACCTGACCTACAATTCCAGCTACTAAAAAACCGGTACTAACAAATCCTATTGTTGTAACCTTTTTTCTACTGGAAACATTTCTACAACGTAGGCTAACGCTACCGGAGAAAATGTAGCTGCTGCTATCCCTTGTAATCCTCTAAGAATAACAAGCCAAAATATACTATCTACAAGCCCTAAGGAAAAAGAAATACTCGACAGAGCAAGTAATCCAATGAAGATCACCTTTTTTCGCCCATATTTATCAGAGATTGCCCCAAATAACAAACACCCTATAGCAAAGCCAATAGAAAATATACTGCCTGTAGCTGCAGATTGCGCTAGTGAAACAGTAAAAAGGTCTGAAAATAGAGCAATTAAAGGGATTGTTACATATAAACTAGACATAGCTACCATACCCGACCAACATAATACAACCGTCATTATTGTGTAATTCTTTTCACTATTTATTTCCTTTCCTATTTCCATCATAATCTCTCTCCCTTAATACGATTTGTTTTGTTAATTTAAAACCTCTAATCTAAAGCACTTAAAATAGTATTTCTTTAACTGTTATTTATTTTATTACATTGAAAAATTATGACTTACAATTAAAGTTAGTTAAACTTATAATGAGGCAGACTAATTATATTCCCAAATAAATAAGTTGACCCTCATAATCAACTTATTTATCTACCTTCTCCTAATTTCACCTGCATAGTTACTTGCATTTTATTTAATAACTTCTCTAAAACTTGACGCTCTTCTTGATTAAAGTCGTCAACTAACGAAGCGCAAGATAACCAAAAAGTTGGTAAAGATTGCGTAACTAGTTCTTTTCCTTTCGGAGTAATTTTCACTTTTAATCTTCTTCGATCTTCAGAATGATGGAATCTTACGATTAACTCTCGTTTCTCCATCCAATCTAATAAGCCAGTGACAGAAGCACGTGTTATCCCTAATCGACTCGCAATATCCGAAGGACTCATGTTCACTTCCTCCCCATTTGATTCCATTTCACGCAAAATAAACAACAGTAAAAAATCTAATTTACTTTCTGAAATACCAAGCGGAGCTAAATCTACGTCAACAGCATCCAGAACATTATCAGACGTCCATAACATTAACAAACCAAGTTTTGCTGCAATTGGATCCGTATCCGCTGATGCTGTTTTTTTTATTAGCTCAGCATATGGCTCAATCCCTAAAGGAAGAGAATCTTTTCTTGAACCCATTCATCTTCACTCTCCTTTCTTCTTAATTAGCTTACCTAACTACTTTTTCATTATACTCATATTTTTCCTTTTATTGCAAGAATATTGTTAGACAAAAAAATCCTGTAATTCAAACAGGATTTTTCAAACTGACTAGCTATTATTTTTAAATTATCCGAAACTCCTTTAAGGCGAAAGCAATACCACCTTCACTTGCCTTCTTTGTAACGAAATCAGCTCTTGTTTTTAACTCTTCTCCGCCATTACCCATTGCAATCCCTAATCCTACATACTGTAACATCTCAATATCATTTCTACCGTCACCAAAAGCCATGGCTTCTGATTTACAAACATTTAAGTGATCCAATACTTTTTGAATAGCCGTTAATTTTGATACTTTATTATCTTCCAATACATTTATGACATAACCATGAAAACGCTCAAACGTAAGCACTGGATATCTTTCAATAAATTTTTGAGCTTCTATTTCATCCGCATACAGACATAAACAATAGATCTCTTCTGACAAATCCCTGCTTTTTTCAGGATACTTTGCTAAATTTAACGTCTCGTTAAGCGCTTGAATTACACGTTCATTATCCGAGGCTATCCCGTTCATTGCAAAATCCTCTGTAAAATAAGAAACACCGTGACCATGTAATTCAGCAAACCCCGAGATATCATGAACGATGTCACTTGAAAGTACTGATTTATGTATAACTGTTTCTCCACACTTAATATGTGCACCATTTGCAGAAATAATTGTATGTATGCCCAGCTCTTTAAATTGCGAACATAAGCTATATGGTCTCCCTGTAGTAACAACTACATGAATTTCTTTATCTATTAATCTTTGTATTGCCTCTTTTGTGCTCTCATGCATACTTCTATCAATCTCGCTTAAAAGAGTGCCATCAACATCAAAAAACACTACTTTGTACATAGGTCTTTACATCCCGTCCAAATGACTCGTATCATTAATGAAATGTACCGTTTTTTGTTCTCCATCAATTTCAATTAAGCTTATTCCTGTATCTCCCATTTTAAAATAATAGTCCATTGAAATTGGCATTTTGAAAAATGCACGTAATAGACTATTTATTACACCACCATGTGCAACAATTGCAATTCGGTCATATGTATTCTCTGTCACGATTTTAGAAAAGATTCCTTCTATTCTCATTCGAAACTCAATAAACGATTCCCCGTTTTCAAAACGATCATGAAGAAACTTTGGCTCTGGATATTTCTTTGCTTCTTCAAATGATAAGCCTGCTTGCACTCCATTATTAAACTCCATTAATTCCTCTTCTAATTGAATTGGACACCCAATTCCTTCAGCTAACGTTTCAGCAGTTTCACGAGCACGTTTTAATGTACTTGCCCAAATGAAATCTGGTGGAAAATCTGTTTTCACTTTCTGTACAAGCCTTTGCACTTGCTGTCTTCCCTTTTCTGTTAATTCAAAGTCAGCTCGTCCTTCATGTACGTTTAAGATATCAGCTTCTGATTCTCCGTGGCGTATTAGTAGTATTTGCATGTTTCTTCACTCCCCTTTTTAATATCCGAAAAATTCCATTATATCATACTCTGAATTTTCTATAACAAAAAAGAGAAATGGCATCCCATTTCTCTTTTGCACTCTTATTGTTCTTTTTCTGTATCATTTGAAGGTAATCTCTTCGCCTGTTTTTCTTTAAAGATTTCTCCAATTGCCCCGAGAGTACCAAGTGTTTCAATTGCATTAGATGGAATAAAGACTTTATTTGCTGGCCCTTTTGCAACTTCAGCTAATGATTCAAATGATTTGTAAGCAAGTATACGCTCATCTAGATTCGCTTCACGAAGTAATTCAATTCGATTTTGTTCTGCTTTTGCAATTTCCTCAATCGCTCTTGCTTCCCCTTGCGCTTCTAATTCTTTTGCTTCTTTTAACCCTTCAGCTTCTCTGATACGTGCTTCTTTATCCCCTTCAGCCATTAAGATTTTACTTTGCTTTTCCCCTTCAGCACGAAGGACTTTATCTTGTTTGGCAGCTTCAGCCTCTAAAATAATCGCACGTTTATTACGTTCTGCTTTCATTTGTTTTTCCATTGATGCTTGCACATCTTTTGGTGGGTTAATATCTACTACTTCAACACGTTCAATACGAACGCCCCATTTTTCTGTTGCTTCATCAAGCGCTAAGCGAATTTCTGTTGAAATTTTTTCACGACCAGATAACGTTTCATCCAGTTCCATTTTACCAATAATTTGACGCATCGTTGCAGAAGTAATGTTACGAACACCATATTCATAGTTTGAAATACCATATGTCGCAAGTTCTGGTTCCACAATTTGATAGAAAATAATTGTATCAATTTCTACTTGAACATTATCTTTTGTAATCACCTTTTGCGGTGGTACATTCGTTTGTTGAATACGTAAGTCGTGATATACGCGAACGCGATCCACAATTGGTATTAATAAATTTAATCCTGGTTGCATAATACGTTGAAACTTACCAAATCTTTCAACGACCCCAACTTTTTGCTGAGGAATAATTTTAATTGTTAATGCAATAAATGTAACAACAATTAGTGCAAATATAATCGTTAACGTTAATGCTACCATATTTATTCACTCTCCCTTTTCACTTGTAAAATAGTACTATGCCTCTTTATAACAACGATTTTTTCTCCAACATCAATTGGATCATCTGCAACAGCTGTCCAAGTATCTCCATCAACCTTCACAATACCATTCACTTCATTTGTAATCGCTTGCATAACAATCCCTTTTTTACCTGCAAGCATATCTACTGTATCAGTAAAGCCTTTTGCTTCCCGAAAATTTTTTGAAATTCTTTTGGTGAAGAAAGTCAGTGTTAAACTTACAATCGCACCAACAACAACTTGTAATAATAGTGCTTCAGGGACAAACAAAGCAATAAGACCTCCGACAACAGCTCCAATTCCAAGCCAAAGCATGTAAAACGTAATCGACAACATTTCTGCAATAAATAAAATACCAGCTATTATAAACCAAATTACCCAAGCAGCCATATACAACCCTCACTTTCTTTCTCATTTTCTATATGTATATGAAGAAAAGTATGGTTTATCCGCCCTTTCTAATACGTGGGCGCTTACTACAAGCTATTGTACATATTCACTGTTATAATGAGCATTATTAAAATACTATATTAATATATTCTTCATTATACATGAAATTCCCTTTCAAAAAGTGACAAAAAATTAAATTCTTTCGAAAATTAAATTTTCAAACTATAATTATTCTAACTATTGTAATATTTTTTCAGAAAGGTTGTGTGCTTATTGCACAAGCGTTCCCTAACATACTATTTAAGCTCTAAAATATGCATTACTCTTGCTGACATCGTATACGTAATGATAATTACAACTCATATGTATATCACAACTAAATCCGCTACATTAACTGCTCTCTTTCCATTATTACAAGTCCTAACTAATCTTATAGCAAATACATCTGCACCACTTATAATGAATCGATTTCCATCTTATTCATTACTGTTTACACTACAATGGTCAAAAACTGCTCTATTATTTTTATTAATGATATTATTCCCGGTCCTTTCCACAAACATTGTAGCACTATTAATTTTCATTTTTTTCATTTCATTATGTAGTGGCTGGAGCGCTCCATTACTATACGGTATTCTACCCCGCCTTACACCACAAGAAAATTTAGTAAAAGTAAATAGTATTTTTTCCTTTTCCATACAAATTGCGCAAGCCGCTGCTTATTCATTTACAAGTGTTATTGTTCTTCTTATCGGCGCTACTTCTACACTTATGATAAATAACATTTTGATGATTTTCGGATGTGTTGCACTACACTTTTCATTACGTTCCATACATAATGAACGAGTAATAGAGCCTTCTTCTTCAAAAGGCGCCGCTTTATTAGAAGGTTGGAAACTCTTATTTCAAAATCCTGCTCTCCGTACCGTTACATGTATGGACTTAATTGAAACATTCGCAGGGACAATATGGATCGGCGCTATTACGATGGCTTATGTAACGACTGCCCTTCATAAAGGAGAAGAATGGTGGGGATATATTAATACAAGTTATTATGTTGGGACGTTAATTGGCGGGCTATTAGCGTGGAAAATGAGTATATACATTCAAAACAATTTAATACGATCCATGGCGATAGGCTCTCTTATGTTTAGTATTCTTACATTTTTATATGGTATGACAAGTAGCGGATTTATTGCGCTTTTTCTATGTGTTCTAATGGGTCCATGTTATCAAATTAGAGATATTTCTCAAACGACAGTTCTACAATCAAGTGTCGCTCCTTCTTTATTATCAAGAATGTATACAGCACATGGCGCACTTCTTTCAACAGCTTCTGGTCTTTCTATGCTTAGTGTTGGTATTATTACTGATATGTTCGGTGTTCGTACAATTTATATCATCGCTTCTTTTCTTATTTTATGTTCTGCTTGTTTATCTTTTAGTTTATTAAAATATGATAAGACCGATCAAAAAATATCTTAATGTAATCAATAAAGCAAAAAGGACAGAAATTCCTGTCCTTTTTGTATATTCTATTTATGACAAATTAGGGATTTCCCTATGTTTAGTCGCTTGTTCATAAGCATATGCTAGTTTAATTAATATTCCTTCACTAAAAGCTGTACTTGCAAGAGTAATCCCAAAAGGTCTCCCACTCTCCATATATCCTGCAGGTATTGCAATAGACGGATAACCTGCTTTCGCACATATAGTGGAGCCTATATAAGAAGGGAACAGAATCGCATCAAGATTATATTTTTCCAGTGCAAAATCAATGCCTTGTTCTTGAGAAAAATATATATCTTCTAACCTTGCATTTAAATATTCTGAATTTCTTAATGTATTAGGGAAATCTTTTCTTATTTCTAATTTAGTTTGTCCATATTTCAAAGCTCTTTCTGCTATGTTTTTATTAAACTCCATTAATTCCGAAATAGAATGTACTGGAATAGTTGAAGGTAATTTAGAAAGATAATTATCTAGACTATGCTTTAGTTCATAAAGCGATACTCCCCAACTCCATTCCCTATGAAAAGATGGAATATCAATATCCTCTACTACTGTCGCGCCCTTACTACGCAATACCTCAATCGTTTCCTTAAACAATTTTTCATCATACTCACCAGATTCATAATAATCTTTTGGCGCATTGCTATATACACCAATCTTTGCTCCATTTAAACCATTATCATCAAGATACTTTGTATAGTCATCTTCTGCTATACCTTCACTTTTATGAGTAGCTACATCCTTGTCGTCTAACCCAGTTAAACTCCCTAACAAAATAGTAGCATCTGTTACCGTTCTAGCAAATGGTCCCGCTGTATCCTGTGAATAAGTAAACGGAATAATTCCCCTACGACTAATTAGACCAACAGTCGGTTTAATACCTACTACAGAGTTTTGAACAGCTGGACTCAATATAGAACCATCTGTTTCTGTTCCAACAGATACTACTGTAAAATTAGCGGCGACTGCTATCGCAGACCCTGTACTTGAGCCGCCAACAAACATATCATCCTCACCTGTACCGTAAGGGTTTATTGTTTGCCCACCTCTTGCACTATATCCAGCCCACATGTCAAAAGACATTCCATTTGCTAATTCTGTCATATTTGTTTTTCCTATTATCACTGCTCCTGCTTCTCGCAGTTTCGTAACGAGAAATGCATCTTCACTACTTATATGTTGTTCTAGTGCAATCGTACCTGCACTTGTATGCATAGAATCATTCGTTTCGATATTGTCTTTAAGTAAAACAGGTATGCCGTGTAGCGGACCTCTTACACCTTTTGTTTTTCTTTCATGATCTAGCGCTTCTGCCATAAAGATAGCGTCCGGGTTGATTTCTAAAATAGAATTGATTTTAGGTCCGTCTTGATCATACTTTGCGATTCTATGAAGATAATACATAACTAGTTCTTTTGAAGTTAATTTTCCCGCTTCCATCGCTGCTTGTATATCAGGAATATTTAATTCTTTTTGTAATAGTGCATTGAACTGCATCTCCATTTTCATTCTCCTTCTATAAAACCTTTTATTGATAATATGTCTCTATTACTTTTTCATTTTCTCCGCTCCTCGCATATACAACTACAATCCCTTTAAGAGAATTCAACTTTCCAATGTAAAAACCTTTTATTTCCTGAAAAATAAAAAGAGTCTGAAACGAATAAACTACCGCTTCAGACTCTTTTCTTACTTTACATATACCTCATCTAACAAATGTAAAAACTCACCTTGTTTCCCGGCTAATTCAGGGCATTTTGCAATATTAACCCATTCGTAGCAAAATACTAAACCTTGATCTTCCTCACCCGCACTTACTATATGTTCCCAAGTATCTTTTACATCTGTTAGTAACGTTACGTGGAAAAAATGTCGTTTTTGATATTCCTTTTTCTCTTTCACATGTATGATGTAATCTGCTAAAAAACTCTCTATGCATAAATGACGTAATCCAGTCTCTTCTTGTACTTCACGTAAAAGTGCTGCTTCTAACGTTTCTCCTACGTCAACTGTTCCCCCTGGTACTTGTATACCAGCTTCAGGTACATCACGATGTTTAAAAACAAGCAGTTGCATAACTCCCTCTTTTTCTCTTGTCACATATGCGTGTACTTTTTTCTTATATAACACCGTCATAATCCTTCTCTCCCCTCAATTGTTCACTCTGTTACTTCTTCAAGTGTCAGTTGATTTTCATATAAATATGTAGCTTGTGGATTCCCCACATACCTCACATGCCATGGTTCAAATCGATAGCCCGTAAGCGATTCTTTCTCTTTTGTATATCGAATGACAAAACCAAATTTATGAGCATTTTCAGAAAGCCACTGCCCTTCTTTCGTTTCACCAAAAATTGTCTCTAACTGAAACTTAGCAGATTGCGATGTAATATCCATAGCTAGTCCAGTTTGATGTTCACTCGTTCCAGGAACTGCACTCGACATTGCTGTTTTTGCTTCTCCATCTTGTTTTTTATACATCGTATTCAATGCTTTTTGTCGATCAAAAGATCTAAATCCAGAGACTGCAAAAAGGAAAATACGCTCCTTATCAGCTTGCTGAAACATTTCCTCAAGCGCTCTCGCTGCCTCTTTCCTCATTTTTTTCTTTTCTTGATCACCTTCACTTGAGTAGCGCACTTTCGGAATAACTAAATCTGGCGGTCTATACCCATCTGGCAAACGCCTACTTTTATTCACAAGCACAAGCATCGAATTCGGATTACTAATTACCGCAATATCACCATCCATATTCGCAATCGTTTCTTTCGCTTTCGGAAATATGTTATTTACATTTACCTCGCGCGCCTGCTTATCCTTATACATTTTATAATTGATTCCTGCTACTCCAACAATGAGTATCGCCGCTACGATACCAAGTAGTATCCATCTTTTTTTCATATAACGACCTCTTATTTTAATAATTTGGCCATTTCATACTCATCGATGTTCTCACCATCGATAATAAGAGCAGCTTTTTTGACACCTTCTTTCTCAAATCCAGCTTTTTTATATAGTGCCTGAGCTCTTGTATTGTGGGCCATTACCGTTAATTCTAAACGCCATACATCATGTAATCTTGCCCACTTCTCAGCCTCTTTAAACAAACTCGTCCCAATACCTCGCCCGCTATACTCTTGCAAAATACCAATTACAATACCTGCTACATGTCGCTTTCTTTGAATATTATTTCCATTCACTAAAATAAATCCTACTATTCTCTCTTCTTCAACTGCTACCAATATTGTTGCATATTCATTTTCTATAAAGCGATGAATCATTTGTTCTTGTTGCTTAACTGTAAATTTTCTTTCTCCTGGTTCATATAACATAAATTTTGTTTCTTCATCTAATTGCTTACTTAATTGCAAAAATGATGCTGCATCTTCTACTTTAATTTCCCTGATCACCTGAATCACCCTACCAATTTCATAATATAAAAATTTTCCTTGTAAAAAGATTTTCTCTACTCTTCCGAAAATCCCTTTCTAATTTACCCAGTATAAATAGACAAATTTCGATATTACTATAACAATTAAAAATTATGTCCATTATGTGACATCGTATCATCCACATTTCAAACCAAAGAAAAAAAACGTAAGCATTACACTTACGTTTTTCCAAAATTGGTATGAGCTAATAATTATTAGCGGGGGCCTCCCACTATTTTAGTTTCACTTTATCCATTCACTTTTTCAGCTTGCCAAAAGTATTCACCAAATGCTTTAGCAAGTGCGTCAATTGATCGATTTAATTCTTCTTCTGTATTATCTACACCACCAACTTCAATTAATATTGCTTGCCCTGACAAATCTTGATTATAGACTCCATTGCCTGTTTGGAATCCTTTTTGAATGACACCACGGCTAACCCCTGGATATTTCTTATTAATTGTCTCATGTAAAGCCGTTGCTAATTGTAGGTTCCTTTCATAGTTTTTATTTCCTTTTCCTATTACGAAAGCAAGCTTTGCATATGATTTATCTCCAATTGCTTTTGTCGTTACATTTTTCCGAGCACTATCACGATGTAAGTCAAAAAAGTACTGTAGTTCCTTATTGTCAGTCATTGCTTCTTGTACAATTTCTCGTGACATTTTATAAGAACTATTACTATTTAATCCTTTACTAATCAACTTTTGACCAACATCAGTCTTATCGTTTGTTGCTCCGATTCCTTCACCTTCTAATTGTTCACGAAATCGGTCACCGACTATTGAAATATTCGTGACGGAACTTGTTGCTTTATTCGGATTTGGATCGTTTGTTAAATTCAATAACGGCAAATAAGATTCCCAGCTATGCGAATGATAAATAAAAGCAACTTGTCTTTTTCCTGTCGTTTGAGCAGGTTGCTTTTTCTCTTTGTTCTTATCCGGTTTTGGAGCCTGTCCACCTTCTCCAGTCCGTTCTTTTACTACTTCTTCAAGTGGAACGCTCGACTCTATCGGTAAGTTAGAATAATTTGTCCCTTCACCCGCAATAACAATTTCTGTATCGTACTTACCAAAACCAGGTAGCTCTTTACCGACAAAACTTCGTACATCGTTAAAACGAATATTCGTAGCCATGGAAAAGAGAAACGACGATATTGAAAAATCTTGATTTAAATTCCTATATTCCTGTGTAAAATAATGATTCTCTTTCCCAAGAACATACATGTAACCATTCATCGATAACTCATTTAACCAATTATATAAATACGTTGACTTTGTCTCTTTCATAGAGGTTACCATCATACTAATAAGAAAAAAAGTCGCTAGTACTGTAGCAATAATAAATAATACTAACTTACGTACACTCGTGAACTTCACATAAAAAAAGCCTCGATTCATACTATCACCTCTCTATTTCAAGTTATGTACAAGCTCTAGAGAATAGACCGTCTAAATTCCGGCTATATTGTTAATGAGGTGAAATGAATTGAAGCTACTAATAGGAACATTACCCATTGTATTATCATTTGTTTTTTATTGGCTTGCTAAGCAACCTACAATCCGTGTTGCGTTACATATTTCAGCGTACTTGACTCTGTATGTACTCGGAACAATTATTTCTATTAATATATATGAGGTTTTAATACAAGATTTAGTTTTTATGACAAGCATTCATGGGATTTTACTAAATCCATTTTTTCTTATATCAGGAGCGTATATAGGGATATACACTTTGTACCTACTTTTGTCCTACATGATTACAAATATGAAAAATGGAGCGTAATGAAATGCAACCACCGTTCATCTGTCATACATGCAAAAAAAGAATTACGCGAAAGAAAGATCTTATTACTACCACATGGTACTTCCGCTTTTATGTATTTCACAGTGATTGTTTTAAACGACAGCAAGTTTTCATCTCACGATTTATCCCTGTGAATACACTTATTAATTTCTTTCTTATTATATATGGGCTGATTGTTGGTAGTATTCTTATGATTGCAGAGCCATCTATCATTTGGCTTATTTTCTTATTTCCCATTTTATATCGGTTTCTTTCCTATTATTATGTTGAACGTTTTTTCTCTAAATGAAAGTTAGACTTTCCTTTAGGAATACTTAAACATTCCCACTCGTTTTCTTTTAACATTTTACCGATGTAAATCATTTGTCCAATATGCAAAGCATAATGAGAATTTTGTCTTTCAATTGCTTGCATGACAGTATGTGCTTCACCGCGAATATATACCGTCTGTATTAAATGTTCCGGCGTTAGCACATTCATCGTTTTAAAAACATATTCCCAACCTTCATTCCATGCTGCGAGTACCTCTTCCTTAGAAGAATAACCACCTTCAAATTCAGCATCTCGGTTACGATCTATTTTTTCACCGTCAGATGTTAAAAAATCCGTCCATCTAGAACGCATATTACCGTGCAGATGCTTAATTATGATCGCTATGCTATTTGTTGCTTCATGAGAAGACCATTCAATCTGTTCATATGATAATTGTGAAAGCACCCGTTCCCCTTGTTTCTTTGTTGCTTCAAAATTCGAAATGGCACATTGTAAATATTCGCGTCCAATATCCATGCTCCCCCGCCTTTTCACTAACTAATTTTTGTTCCATTTGGTAATTCCATATTAGGCTGAAGTACTACAACATCACCCGCTTCAGGTACTCCTCCTAATACTAGTACTTCCGATTTGAACCCAGCTACACGCTTTGGCGGAAAGTTTACAATCGCAACGATTTGTTGACCCACTAAATCTTCTGGATTATACCTTTTCGTAATTTGAGCACTCGACTGTTTTATCCCAATTTCCCCAAAATCAATTTCTAGTTTAATCGCTGGCACCCTCGCTTCTTTAAATTCCTCTGCATGTATCACCGTTCCAATCCGCAAATCCAAAGTTAAAAAATCTTCAAAATTAGCCATTATATCATTCCTCCCCATTATTACTTAGACAAAATACAAAAATCCCCTTTAAAAAAAGAAAGGCGCCTAAGCACCTTTCTTTTGTAATTCACTTGATTCATTTGACTTATAGAAGAAGAAACCGAGAATCCCGCCAATACATGATGGAATTAACCATCCGATTCCTTCGTTATATAACGGTAACATTTGTAGTACATTAGAAATCGCGTCAATTTTAATCTTCGCACTTTCTAAACCGTTAAAGAAACTAATCAACAACGCACCTAAAATAGCTCCAATATAAATAGTATTACGCTTCCCAATCCATTTATGGAAGTAAGAAAGTACGATTAATACGATTGCAACTGGATAAATGATCATTAACACTGGTAAAGTAACTGCGATTAATTGTGTTAAACCTAGGTTAGATACAATTAAACTAAACACACATACCATTGTTACAATCGTTTTATGCGAAAGTTTTGGGAATAAGTTTGTAAAGAAACCAGCACAAGCTGATGTTAATCCAACAGAAGTTGTTAAACAAGCAAGTATAATAACAAGTCCTAATAAAATTTTACCACTTGTTCCATATAACTCATTTACAACATTCGTTAAAATAAGTCCACCATTCTCCGATACACCAAGTGATGTACTTGTTGAACCAAGATAAGCAAGTGATAAATAGATTAACGTTAAACCAAGTACAGCAATAATACCTGATACTACTGTTATTTTTGCAATTTGATTACTCTCTTTTATTCCTTTAGAGCGGATAACTTGTACAACGACAATTCCAAATACAAGCGCACTAATTGCATCCATCGTTAAATATCCTTGAATAAAACCACCAAAGAAAGTATTTTCTTTATATGCCGCTAGCGGCGCAGCTGGTTCTCCAATCGGATCAATAATTGCCTTTCCGACAATAACAGCAACAATCAATACTAATACTGGTGTAAGAAATTTCCCAAACCAATCCACTAATTTAGATGGATTTAAAGATAAATACCACGTTATTCCGAAGAAAATTATCGTGAAAAGAAATAGCATGTACCACTCTGAAACCAGTGCCTCTGATAAAAATGGCTTCATACCCATTTCAAATGAAACGGCTCCAGTACGCGGAATCGCGAAAAATGGTCCAATCGCTAAATAACTAATTAATGGAAAAACAAACGCAAATATAGGGTGAACTCTAGAAGATAGCGCTTTCAAGTCCCCCTCTACAAACGCGACAGCTGTTACAGCTAATAGGGGTAATCCGACTCCCGTTACAAGGAATCCAATTGTAGCAACCCAAACATTCTCTCCAGCTTGTTGCCCTAAAACTGGTGGGAAAATTAAATTTCCTGCTCCTAAAAATAGTGCAAATAACATTAAACCAATTGCTACCGTATCACCTGGCCTTAAACGTCCCTTCATGCTTTTCATTTGCATAGCACTTTTTCATTGTTTATCTCTATTTTCACAATATGCTATGCATCCTCCTCTCTGCTCAAGATGATAAAATATGCCCCTTACAAAGCAGTGTCTTTCTCCATAATTTCTCCATTCCCCTTATTCTTACTCTAATTATTAATTTTGATTTTTTTGAATATTTAACTCATTAGAGTGGTATTACGTGGAGTAAAGTTGTCAGACCTCTTTGTTTTTATCACACATATAGTAACATATTTAGTTGAAAAATAAAAACATATTTTCAAATTGATTTTTTCGAAAATCAAAATTATCTACATTTTTTATTCTTTTGCACAAATATTATAACAATCTCATCTATTATTCTATCGTTATTTTCAAATAACCTCATACGCGCAACATAACAAAAGCCATCCAACATAATTAGACGGCTTTTGCATGTTAATCTATCGTTTCAACTTCACGTGGATTTTTCATTTCTTCCACATACACAACTCTAAATCCGTGATCTTCTAAATCTTTCAATAACGTCTCTAATTCACCGTCGTTAAACTCTTCTCCTAATGTAAACATAATTCTACGAACTAATAAGGCATCATTATCAAAAGTCATTAAACTTTGGATACCTGTATATTTTTTTAATACTGTGGATAATTTTTGAATTGCTCCATTATAATCCTGTGTCCCAATCATGACAGAATATTTACTAGAATGCACACCCCAAGCATCTTCTAATAACTCAAAAACTTTTTTATGCGTTAAAATCCCAAGAAAGACTCCTTTTTCATCAACTACTGATAAATAAGGTAATTTTTTTATTGTAAAAAATACTTTAAAGAACGAAGAATCTTCTCTCACATATCCTTCTTTATCGTTTAATAATTGTAATACACTCTCTTCCAGTGAACCTTTATATTCTAAAATATCTACTTTATATATATTCCCTAAATATTTCTCTTTTTTTTCATCTAAAACTGGTACACAACGATAGCCAGTTTTATTTAAATGCTCCAGTGCTTCCCCTATTGTAATTGAACTTGAACAAAATAAAACTTCCCTTTTCGACACATAATTCCCTTTAATCCTCATAAACAGCCTCCTTATGTTAAAATACTTTCTGTGCCATAACTATATTATATTTTCACAAAAAAATAAATAATTTATTTTACTTTTCTGAAAATTTTTCATTTTCTTGTCATAATTTATTCACGTTTCATTCACTTATATCTCTACAATACCAAACGTTCTCTCGAAACTTCTTTAAGAAAATATATTGTAACTTACGCCGAAAACAGCTAAAATAAGAATAAGAATTTTCTGAATATTCCAAGAGTAGGTGATTACATGTCTTTATTACGCTCACATATTTGTAAATTTACAGTTGGTGTTCTTATTATATTTATCATTAGTCCTATTCCGTCATTATTTATTACACATAAATACTCATACTTCACTGGCTTTATAAGCATTTTTCATAACTTCGCACAGCTTTCTTCTATGACAATTCCAAAGATTGATTGGATGCACGAATCTATCTTTTTCTCAGCAAATGAGATGGTACATACTTCTAATCATTCAACTCCATTATTCCCTTACATATGGGAAATATATTTTTTATCGATTGTTCGTTTTACCTTTACTCTTGCGATCGGATTCTTCATCAGTTTAGGGATCGGCCATTTATTTTTTAAAGCACCTCATTCGGTTAAAAAGTTCCCTTCTTTATTAAGATGGATACCATACTCTTTTTGCACTGTATTATTACAATGTTCAGTCTTATTACTACTCCTATACATCGCAAAATTTATAAAGCTTCCTTACTACTCATCTTTAATCATCGTTTGTAGTACTTCCATGATTATCGTTATGCAAGCAATAAAAAAATGGGTTCCTTTCTTAAGTAACACAAATGAATATGAAATAAAACAATCTTCTTTTCTTGTAGATACATTGTTTTTAGCTCTTACTTCGAATCATAAATCAATTTTAGGCTCCATTATTATTTCATTCCTTTTTATGGAATGCGTTTTTCACGCAAGCGGACTATTGCAATTTATCGTTCAATTCGGCGGAAATGCACCTGTTATTGTTACAATTAGCTTATTACTTTTGTATATCCCGTATTGCATACTCTCATTCCTTCAAACACTATGGACGACAAACCACTTTAAACAACAGTCATACGCTTTAACAAGAAGTATTTCAAAACCTTAATTTGAAATAACCCTCTATAATCTGAAAGTAGGGGGTTATTCCTTTTGTATAGCGGACAAAATAACAGCAAATTCAAAAACTATTACAGAAACATACCAATATTTACCCTTTTCCTTTGACTATTCTTTTCGTTTGGATTTATTATAAAAGTATAACATAATTGCAGGAGGTGACATCTTTATTCCAAACTATGGAATAGAGAACACACTTGGACATATTAAATATTTTTCTCATCTTTGTACTTATCCTTATTTCCGGCTTTTTCGTTGCATCAGAATTTGCTGTTGTAAAAGTACGAAAAAGTCGAATTGACCAGCTTGCAAATGAAGGCAATAAACAAGCTTTAGCTGCAAGAAGTGTCATTTCTAATTTAGATGTTTATTTATCAGCTTGTCAGCTCGGGATTACCATTACTTCTTTAGGACTGGGTTGGCTTGGTGAACCGACTGTGGAACATTTACTACGACCGCTCTTTGAAAAGATTAATATTACTGGAACAATGGCAAATACTTTATCCTTTATAATTGCCTTTAGTGTTATTACATTTTTCCATGTTGTATTAGGTGAATTAGTTCCGAAATCTTTCGCAATCCAAAGAGCAGAAGCAATCACACTTAAGTTTGCACGACCACTTATTTTATTTGATAAAATTATGTATCCGTTCATTTGGCTACTTAATAGTACAGCTATCTTTTTCACAAAATTACTCGGTTTAGAGCCTGCGAAAGAAAATGAACTTGCCCATTCTGAAGAAGAATTACGACTCATTTTAGGTGAAAGTTTCAAAAGCGGCGAAATAAACCAAACCGAATATAAATATGTAAATAACATTTTTGAATTTGACGACCGAGTTGCGAAAGAAATTATGGTCCCTCGTACAGAAATGATTTGCTTATCTACTGAAAATACGTTAGAAGAAAATATGGATATCGTCGCAACTGAAAAGTATACACGCTACCCTATCATCGAAAAAGATAAAGATGATATTATCGGTATGATCAATACGAAAGAAGTATTTCATGATCAAACGAAAGGCATTCATAAGCCACTTGAATCTTACATACATCCAGTACTAACTGTATTTGAAACTGTTCCAATTCGTAAAACACTGGTACATCTACAAAAGAATCGCGTTCAGATGGCAATCGTTATGGATGAATATGGTGGTACTGCTGGACTTTTAACAATGGAAGATATTCTTGAAGAAATCATTGGAGAAATTCAAGATGAGTTTGATGCAGATGAATCGCCTATGATTGAAAAACGTACGCCGAAGCTTACTGTTTTAGATGGAAAAGTACTTATTTCTGAAGTAAATGATATGTTTGGCTTACATATTGATGAGAGCGACTTAGATACAATCGGAGGCTGGCTACTATCTCAGGCAGTTGACGTAAATATTGAAGCTGGCTACTCCATCGAATATGCCGGTTTTCAATTTAAAGCATTAGAACTTGATGGACATCAAGTCAAAAAAATTGCTGTACATAAATTAGATATAAAAAAGGAGTTATAAAGTGACTGTTTTCTTAACAATCTGTATCATTGCCTGTTTCATTATTTCATTTCTAGCTTTTATTTATCCTATTATACCCGGCATCCTAGCTGTCTGGGCTGGATATTTCATTTACCATTTTGGTATAAATGGCGGAGAACTAACGATTTCTTTTTGGATTATTCAAGCTATTTTCACACTATTCATTTTCGTTGCTGATTTTATTGCAAATGGATATTTCTTAAAGAAATACGGTAGTTCTAAATGGGGCGAACGTGTCGGAATGATTTCGATCATTGCCGGATCTTTCTTCTTCCCACCATTCGGACTTATTATCATACCATTTTTAGCGGTATTTATAACCGAATTAATGCATAAAAAAGCGCCAAAAGACGCTTTTCTTGTAGGAGTTGCTACTGTAGTTGGTTTTTTAAGCAGTACAGTAGCGAAAGCCATTCTCCAAACCATTATGATTATCATATTTGTATGTTATATCGTCTTTTAACCATCCCAATTTCGGGATGGTTTTTTAATATGAAATACCTACTCGACTATTCTCATATTTGTTTTTACTACACAGATTCCACGTAAATTGTGCTGTATCACCAACTGTTATTTTCGCACCACCTTCTGGTAATACATCTTTTTCAGTCCGATATACACCTGTCACATCACCGTCTATTAAATGCGTTGGACAAACGACCGTCCAACATAAATTACTACTACTAAGTATCTTATATGCAGCTAAATGATCTTCTGCTGCTGTTGTCGTTTTCCTTTTTGATTCCGTTGATTGAAAACGATATAAATTTAGATTTGTTCTTGCTTGTAAAATACCAGCTGTTCCTATTGTAATGATTTTATGAACCCCTTCTTTTTCCATTTGCTTTATAATTTGTGGCATACTTTTCGTTAACGTCCCATTTTGATCCGTTCCAAGTGCACTAATTACTATATCGCTTCCTTCTATCGCTTTCTTTATATCATTTGCGTTCAATACATTACCTTCTATAACTTGTAATCTTTCATGATGTATTTCTATTCTATTTAAATCACGCGCTAATGCAGTCACTTCAGCTGAATCCTTTAATGCTAATTTTATTATATTTGAACCTACTCTCCCTGTTGCTCCTAATATACATACTTTCATTTGTTTTCCTCCTCTTTCATTCTTTCTCTATTTTTCAATAATCTCAATCAATTTACAACAAAAAAGCTTCCTCACATATAAGAGGAAGCTCTATTATTACATTATTTCTTTTCTTTAGAATCCGTAGACTTCTCAGTTCCACTTGTTTCTTTATCCTTTTTGTCCTCTTGTTGTGTTGTTGTATCGTCTTCTTTCTTCTTGTCCTCATCTTTACTACAACCTACCATTAATAAAGAACTTGCAAGTGCCATAGCAGTTAATGATTTAACCCATTTGTTCATTTGCGTTTCCTCCTTTTGATAGAATATGTACAATCCCATATTACTCTCTATTTTTAAAGGAAAGATTGACAAATAGTAAATAAACGGTAAATATTTGTAAATTTTCTGATAATAAATATGTACACCTAATCATTTTTCTCTACGAAAAATAAAAAACTAAGGCGCCTATCTTTCCGCCTCAGTTTTTTATGCAAACTTCTCATTTTCATATACATGTTTAATCTTATACTCTTTCTTCACAACATATTGCCATACACTATAGGCATAACGGTTCATTTTTAGGAAGCAATTTTCTAAAAATGAACGAAATTCTGGATTTGCAACTTCAACTGCCACTTGAGCAAACTTTAACGCTAACCGTTTTAAATGCGCAATATAACAAGTTGCTATTTGGATATCTCCTGAATATTTACTATCAGTTTCCTTCTCCATTCCATGCAAATGAAATGAAATTGGTTCACAGGTTATATGCTGTACATTCTCTCCTTCTTGAAAATTCACTTGTTCATTATACGCTTGCAACATATATGGTAAATGATGCTGTAATAGCTCCTTTAATTCTTCATCTCTTACCTCTCCTGTATACTCCCCAACCTTGTATATAAGCATATAACTATACCTCATTAATTCTTTCATACAATCCATGAGAGTACCTCCCTTCTCTTTTGTCTATATGTTATAAATATGCTGCTATAACATTTGCTATTCTTGCTAAAAACCAATCCCATTTACTAATTTTCTCAAAATCTTCTTGCGAAAATCTTTTTGACTTATGAAAGTCTTCTTTTAATCGGTTCCATACGTCCGCTGTTACTTCCTTATCATAGATAATACAATTAGACTCCGTATTTAAATAAAAACTTCTATTATCAAAGTTTGCGGTACCAATATCAACAATTTCCCCATCAATGATTGTTACTTTCCCATGAAAAAAACCATTCTGATATTGATAAATCTCTGCTCCAGCATGTAACATGTCTTTCAAATACGGATAGGCAGCTTGTTTTAACAATACTGCATCACTTTTAAATGGTACGAGAATTTTCACATTGACACCGCGGTTTAATGCATCTTTTAACGCTTTTATCATTTCTTTACTTGGTACAAAATATGGTGTAGCAATAATTAAAGACGTTTTAGCCTGCTTTATAAGCGCTCCATATTTTTCCCATAAACCTTTTCCGTCTGAAAATAAATATTGATACTTTACATTCCCTATTGCAGGTAAACTTTCATGTACAGGCATTTTTTCTCCCGTATCTTCTTTCCAGTCAGCAGAGAATTTTCTTTCCATATCCGTGGCACCATTCCCCTTGACTCGTACATGATAATCACGCCACGGACCAAATTTCGGATTTTGTCCAAGGTACTCCTTTCCAATGTTAAAGCCGCCGACGTATGATACTTTTCCATCTATCGTAACAATGCGTCTATGGTTCCGTTGATGCAACGAGTAGAATATATGTTTCAGTTTAGGCTTTTTACTAAATGTAAACTGGACACCATTGCTTTTTAGTTGACGAATTATCTTTTTCTTCAGCTTATATCCACCTATTCGATCGACTGACAATTTCACTTCTACTCCACCCGATGCCTTTTTCTCGAGCAACTGCAAAAACTCTTTGCTTATTTCATCTTTACCTACAATATAAAAATGGATATATATGTACTTTTCTGCATTGCGTATATCCTCAAATAATTTCGTATATAATTCTTCACCGTTCGTATACAGTTGAAATTCACCCAATCGAACTTGTCCTAATTCATATTCACTAGCCATTTTTTTCCCCATTTCCACATCGATGTTAATCCAAATGAATACACCTATTAAACAAAGGATTACAACGAAAAAGTGTTTCATGGATATTTTCCTTTCTCCACTTACTGTTATTTCTATATCTTCCCTTTTTTAATACAATATCATTCAAGAAAATATGTCATTGCATGATATATGTCCATATCAAACGATAGCTCATTTGCATATTGTATGTTGTATCTTAAAATAAAAGGAGGAAATAACAATGGGCTTCGCACATGGTAATGGATTCGCGCTATTAGTCGTATTATTTATCCTCTTAATCATCGTCGGTGCTGCTTGCTTCTGCTAAGTAGTTACTGTCATATGATATGTGGATGAAAAAACTATAAAAGCGGACACCTACTTTTAGGTGTCCGCTTTTCATATGACAAACATTTCGGTCTGTTATGATACCAGTAATGACTAAATACTCAACTCAAAAAGTAAGTAATGTAGCTACTTTCTTGCTCTCTGCCTTACGTATATGACGTTGTTCTGCACGTAACACTGCAATACGATGTAATTCTTTCTCTTCTTCTGTTTCAGGGATTACTCGCGGCACAGGAACTGGATTGTTCTCCTTACTAAGTGCAACAAAAGTAACAAATGACGTTGCTGCGATACGCTTCTCACCTGAAATTAAATCTTCCGCTACTACCTTCACAAACACTTCCATAGAAGTTCTACCTGTCCAAATTACGAAGGATTCATAACTAACACAATCTGAAGAGCGAACAGGATGTAAGAAATCTACCCAATCCATAGACGCTGTGACACATTCTTTTCTTGCATGCCTCGTTGCTGAAATAGAAGCAACCATATCCATCTCGGCTAATATCTTTCCACCAAATAGCGTATTATGATCATTTAAATCTGTTGGAAATACTCGGCTCGTTTTAAACACTCTAGACTCATTAGCTGTTTTTCCTTTTACTTCAGTCATTGTTATCACCTCTTTGATTATTTAACCCGCTATTTGCAGACATTAAGACTCCCACCACAAAGTTCGGTTGGAGTAAAGAAGTTCGGTAAGAGTTCCATTTCCCATTCACCCTAGAACAGTATGAGCTTATTATCATTACACGTTTAATATTAACAACATTCAGAACTTTTAGTCCACAAAAAAGAACCGATGTTATCAATCGGCTCCTCTAAATACATATTGTTCTTTCGGCTGTTCAACTTTATTCCATTTCGTTACTTCTAAAACAGGAATATTCGCATGGAACGGTTGATAAAATTCAGTAGAAATTTCTCCCTCTATTTGAATCCAATCATCGTTTTTCCATTCTACACCTTCTGGCTTTTTCACTAACATACCATATACACCAGAATCTGCTACACAATGTATAATACCAAAACGGAATAAGAAATATTGTTCTTTTTTAGAAGAATCATCTTTGAAAACAAACCCTTTAAATGATAACTTTTTCCCAGTAAACTCGCCAGGATAATTATAAATTGTTTCCATTCCCTTTAGGAAATTTTCATCATTTAAAGTAACACTATCTTTCGTTACAAACTCTTTCTTCCCTTTTTCCATTACACCACGGTATCCTTCTTTCCCGTAATAAATACTCGTGTCAGGCCTTAAGAATTGCCTTGTCATAAACGGATCTTTACTTTCTGCTTGCGCAACAGGAAAATGAAATCCTTTCGCCTTAACGATATCTGAATCTAACGTTGCAATCGGGAAAAACAATCCTGAGACAATCGGAAAGCAGAACAATGTATATGAGAATGCTTTTTTCCACCATGTGTTCTCATCTTTTGAATGATCATGCCCGCAATGGTTATGGTCACAACTACAATCCTGTTTCCCTTGTTCTTTCTGGTGTTCTTGTTGGAAAACAATAATAATTTGAACGACCGTTAAAAACCCTAAAATAATAGCTGCTGTTGTTGATAAATAGGCATACTTCATATTGATATACTTCGTAATATTACCTGAAATATGAAGCTGCGCGATTAAGATTGTAAAACCTAATAATATATATGCTCGAAACATAACCTACCACCCCATCGCATAAATGAGTAGTGAGCTTGCATAAACAACAAGTGTAACTGTAACTGTAACGACAATTACAAATTTTGTTTTAAATGTCGCAAGCATCATAAACATATTTTTAATATCCACCATCGGTCCATATACGAGAAACGCGACAAGTGATGCTGTTGAAAATGTACTTTGGAATGATGAAGCAATAAACGCATCCGCTTCTGAACAAAGTGATAATATATATGCAAGTCCCATCATAACTGCTGGTGAAGAGAACGGCCCTTGTCCTATAGCAAGAAGTGTTGAAGTTTGTACGAACGTTTGAACTGCAGCTGCAATTAACGCACCTAATACTAAATATTTTCCCATCGAGAAAAACTCCTCAACAGCATGCGTACATACATCCCACATTTTTTTACGTAATGGACGCTTATGATTCACTTCTGGGAAGTGATCATCTCGTAATTGATGTTCTTTAAACATAAATGATAATATAATTCCAACGATAATTGCTACGATAATCGCTACAATAGAACGATACCATACCATGTGCATACTACTTCCAAAGGCAACGTATGTTGCAAATAATACAACTGGATTAATGATCGGTCCAGTTAACATAAATGCAATCCCCGCATATGGTGGAACACCTTTTCCGATTAATCGTCTTACAATCGGAACGATTCCACATTCACAGCCCGGAAACATCATACCTAAAAAAGTAGCTACTAAAACAGACAGAAATCGGTTTTTCGGCATCCATTTTGCTACCATATCTTCTGTCACAAACATTTGAATGAATCCTGAAATAAATACACCAATGAGCACAAAAGGAAGTGCTTCGATCAATATGGAAATAAAGATTGTATTCATTTGCAGGAATGCTTTCGGTAATTGAAACAATTCCATGATGTATTTCCTCCAACTTTTCATTAACAATATGTAATTTTAACCCCATTTTATTAATTGGACAAGACTTATACGGAATTCATACCTTTCATATACATTACATTTTATAAGTTATATTCTATTCAAAACTTTGGATTTCATAGCAAAAAAGCTGCTCTAGCGCAGTTATACAACTATGCTAGAGCAGCTTTCTTTTCATTAAAAGTAACGTTTCTTCCAAAAAACAAATGCTAATGTGAAAGATAGTGTTACACATATTATAAGTACAATTACAAAGCCATGTGCTTCTCCTTCAAACGGAACCTTTACGTTCATTCCAAAGAAACTAGAAACCATCGTTGGTAACGATAAAATGATTGTAATAGACGTTAACAGTTTCATAACACTATTTAAATTATTTGATATAACGGAACTAAAAGTATTCATCATTCCACTTAAAATGTGACTATATATTTCCGCCATTTCAATAGCCTGTTTATTTTCAATTAATACATCTTCTAATAAATCTTGATCGTCTTCATACATTTTTAAAAATGTACTGTTACGCATTAGTTTTTGAATTACAATTTTATTTGCCTTTAATGATGTTGTAAAATAAACTAAACTTTTTTCAAGGCCTAGCAATGTGAAAATCTCTTTATTTTTCATCGACTTATTTAATTGATGCTCTAAATCGATTGTTTTTCTGTTAATTTGCTTTAAGTATCTTAAATAATAAGTAGAAATCGTATATAAGAGCTGAAGTGCAAAGCGTGTCTTTTTAAACGTATAAAATTCTTTAATACGTTGATTAATAAAACGTTCAAAAATTGGATTTTCTTCTAAACAAATTGTCACAAAGCAATCTGGCATGACAATCATCCCTATTGGAATCGTGTCATAAATCGAATTTCCTTCTTCATCATGTCTAACTGTTGGAATATCCACGATTATTAAAGTATTATTGTCTTCCTTTTCAATACGAGAGCGTTCTTCATCATCTAAAGGGTCTTTAATGAAATCTAAGTCTACATTTAAAGTTTGTACTAGATATTGAATTTCTTCTTCCGTTGGATGAAGTACATTAATCCAGCAACCCTTTTGCATTTCCTCAACCTCTTGTAGTTTTCCGTTTCGGTCTGTTAAATAAATATTTAACATACTATCACCCCGATTCTTTTTACATGTAGGAATCTACCTCTCTTACATAACAGTTTTTGAACCGCCATTCTCAGCATATGAAACATACGTTTAAATTTCAATAGAAAAATTATTTTGAAAACGTTTTTATAAGAAAAATATTATAAAGTGAAACTTTAATCAGTGGGGGGCTTCACCCCCCCACTGATTATTAGTTGAACCAATCGGGCTTTTACGGGCAGTTGATCCCAACCAAACTTCTTTTCTTTCGCTGAATTTTGAGGTGAGGATCTTACTGCCCGTTAAAGCGGGATAAACAAAGAAAAAGACAGAGTGCTCTCTGCCTTAAAAAGCTTATGTTGCCTTTATAACATATTTAGAAAGCATCCACAAGTTAAAGCCAACCGAAATCGTATAGCCAGCGTATGTTGAAATAATAAAACTTACATAATCGAAATACGGAAGCAATACAATATTTAAAACTATCTTCATAATAATTCCTAGCACTAATCCTAGCACTGTTTTCTGTTGTTGATTAATTCCTTGTAACATAGCAGCCGTTACTGTAAAAAGAGAAAATAGTATACAAGCAGGAGCATAATACTGTAATATAAGGCTGCCCAGCTCTGGATCATTCCCCGCGCCAAATAAAAGAGTATAGACCGTTTTTGCTAACACCATCATTCCAATTGCCGCTGGTACCGTAATCCCTACAACTAATACATTCGTCCTTGTAAAATGTTTGTACAGTAACTTCACATTTCCTGCTGTATAAGCTTTTGTCATCTCAGGTACGAGTGACATACTAAAAGCAGTGGCAACGGAAACTGGGATAAGTACAACCATTTGAACAAGTCCAATTATTGCATTTATCTTCTCCGCTTCTCCTTGCATATATCCTATTTGTATAAGTAATTTATTAATTGTAAATGTGTCAATCGTCTGATATAACGGAATTGCTAAACCAACCACAACAAATGGTATTGAATATGTAAAGAGCTCCTTATATAGTGAGAAAAAAGATTTCGTTGTTTGTGGTATACTTGCCATTTCCTTTTTCTTTAAATGCCTTCTCCTTCTTATATAATACGCACTTAAAACAGTTAATCCACCTACCGCTCCCATAAAGGCACCGAACGTTGAAATACCCACTGCTAGCGAGACAGAAGCTTTTAAAATATATAAAACGACAAAACTTCCTATCAAAATGGTTAGAACCCGAAAAAATTGCTCTACAACTACACTTAGAGCAGAAGGCCCCATCGATTGAAATCCTTGAAAGAAGCCCCTTAATAAACTCATTACTGGCACAAGTATTAACGCAAAACTCACAATTCGAATATTAGTAGTGACCGCCCCTACACTATTCCCCGTTTGATCGTTTCCATCAATTACAAGTTTAGCCAAATGTGGAGCTAGCATATATAAAGCAAAACACGAAATAATTCCCATTATAAACATAAATACGATTCCACTTTTCAACACTCTCTTAACCGTATGATAATCATTCAGTTGATCATATTTTGATACCATTTTTGAAACTGCAAGTGGTAGTCCCATCGTCGCAATGCTGAGCATAATGGTATATGGACGATATGCATACGTGTATAAAACGTACCCACTTGTACCGACCATAGCTGTAAATGGTATCACATATATAAACCCTAACATTTTAGATATCATCGTTGCCATTGTTAAAAATATCGTTCCACGTATAAACGGTGACCCTTTCATCACATTCCTCCGCTACGCTTTATTATTATACATTATGGACAACTTTTTTTTTTAGAACCGAAACAAGTAAAAAAAGCCAATGAAAAATCATTGACTTTAACGCGCTGCTTTTTTCTTTTTGAAATACTTTAAGCCGAAGTATAGAGCAACAAAAAGAATCGCTCCTATAATTATGTAATGTGTGTAATCAGATGCATACTCTTTAATATGTCGCCAATTTCCACCAAGCTTTTCACCTAAATATATAAATAGTATTGACCATGGAATAATCGCAACTACTGTATACAGTGTGAATAGTTTTAACGGCATTTTAGCTAATCCTGCTGGAATAGAAATAGCATGACGTACTACTGGAATAAAGCGCGCAGAAAAGATTACTCCTGCTCCATAACGCTTAAACCAATTTTCTGCTATGTCTAAATGGTGTTTATTAATAAGTAGATATTTTCCATATTTCTCTACAACTGGACGTCCTCCATAGTACCCAAGCCAATATAAAAATATTTGAGCTAAAGTACCACCGATTGTTCCCGCAATAACTGCACCGACAAAACTAATTTTACCATCTGCGACTAAAAAACCAGCATACGAAAGTACAATTTCACTCGGGATAATTTCAATCATTAAAGCTAGTGCTACTCCAAAGTAACCTAAGCTTGCAAAAAATTGCAATAACTGATCTATTATGCTTGCTAACATTTTATTTTCTATCTCCTTTTTTCTTCACATACCATCCCATTATTACATAAAGGTTGCATTCTGCCAATATCTTCATTCCAACAATATCATCGGTATAAGCATTATTAATCTATTAATGTTTCTTTCTGAGGTTCTTTCATGTAAGCAAACATTTCTTTAATTTGCTCTTCTGTATTTCTAGCAATCGATAAATTAGGTAATTCATTCTCACCAAAAAACTCCACATCTTCTGTTTCAATACTAGCTTTCTTTTCACCACCAATAATCTTACAGGCAATAAAAATTTTATATACATGTGTTGCTGAAGGTGATGGTTGATGTTTTTCTTTATCAAATATAGCGAGTAGCTTAAAATCATCTACTTCATAACCCGTCTCCTCTAAAACTTCTTTTGCTGCTACTTCTGTCGGCGTATAACCGATATCAGCCCATCCACCTGGCAATGCCCATTTCCCATCACTTTTTTCTTTCACAAATAATAGTTTATCATTTTGAAAAACAACTGCTCTTATATCAACTTTTGGTGTTTGATAGCCTGTCTCACTTGCAAATAACTTCTCTACAACTTCCCAATCTGTCTTTGTGTAATGTGACATCATCGAAATGGAAATATCCCGTAATTGTTGGAAACGCTCTATATCATACACATCCTTAGAATACGTTAAACCTGCTTGGGCTATAGATTGTATTTGTTTTACCCATTCCATCCATTTTACCGTCATGCTTTTACATCCCCCATTCTCTTTCAAGTGAATATTAAGTCAATCCCACCAATACATCTTTATTATACAAAAAAAGAGATTGATAATGTTCCAATCTCTTTCAAAATTAATCCAATTCATGTAAATGATCTTGTATATACTTTCTTCTTTTATTTATATATTCCTCAATCATATCAGCTTCTTGATCAAATGTTTCTAATTTTTCTTTCATATATGGATCTTGTAGTAAATAAGGACGAAGCGACTCACACAAACTTTCTACTTTCGGCATCATAAATGAAACGGTAAATTGTTCTGCTAATATTTCTTCCAAAATACCTCGGTATTGCTTTCTAAATACAGGTATATCTAACAATCTTGCACTTAACGTGTTATAACCTTGAATACGAATATATTCATGATTAAGTGGTCTCCCTTGTACATCTCGCCCCCAAGTCGCATCATAATCCCACGGTATCACTTCAAATAAATTTGTTTCATCATTATGATATAGTGCATAGTTATGAACGAAACCATCAAAGTTTTGTGTAAAAATAACACCAGCTAACCATCGTAAATATTTATCAACATGCAAAAACTTCCCAATTTCTTTTTCATAAGATTCCCTCGACAAAGCGTTCGCTTGAAATACAAATTCACTCAGCTGTTCTTCACTATTTTCATTCGAATATTTAAATTCATAACCCGCAAAGAGCTCGGTCTTAACATCGTTGTCCCTCTCACTCATTAAAGAAAAATTCGCATCATCATCTATCGCATAATAAATAGAACCACTCGGTAATCCTCTATTTTTCAAAAAGTTTTCATCAACTGATTCTAACTGTAAATATACACCTTGAATTTGACCATTAATTTTTATAAATACATGTTGTGATTTCGGTGAAAGTACACCAATATCATGAAAAAAGTCTAAAGATAATTTATTTCGTATGAGAGACGGATCCATAAACTCAGAATTTAAATGAATCTCTTTAGCGCCTTGAAATTTTTTCGGTTTATAAAACATAACATGATAAGACTTTTTCTCAAATTCACGAATATGAGCACCCCGGTATACGATATCAATATCATACTTCTTTTTTCCATAAGTTAATTTTGCTGGTACTGGACTTTCTGACCAAATGTCTTTTTTCAATTCCACTAAGTACATTGGATGAATAAAAAAATCATATGAAGGTAGCATGTTTTCTCATCCCTTCTCGGTTCTCTTCATTCAATGTATGCGCCTTGTCTTGTCCATACATCCGCTATCATCTATTTATATAAAATTACACTCTTGTCCTGTTCAGAAAGACTTCATATCTCATATCATGTTAAGGAAAAAGAATACCTTTTCAACTTAATACATGATAAGGAGGATTTCTATGAAACGTGATATTAGAAAAGCGGTTGAAGAAATCAAAAGTGCTGGGATGGAGGATTTCTTACACCAAGATCCAAGTACTTTTGAGTGCGATGATGATAAATTCTCTCATCATCGATGTACAACAGGATGTAAATGTACAACTGGGGGTAAATGTCCAAGAACAAGATGTACTCGCGTGAAACATTGTACGTTCGTTACAAAATGTACGCATGTAAAAAAATGGACATTTGTTACAAAATGTACTCGTGTACGCGTTCAAAAATGGACGTTCGTTACGAAAGTGACACGTAGAAAAGAATGCGTTTTAGTTACGAAAGTGACGCGTAGGAAGCATTGTACATTCGTTACAAAATGCATCCGCTTTGAAAAGAAATTTTTCTGGACAAAACGAAGTTTCTGTAAAAAATGCGAATTCTTCCCTCATAGACATGGTGGCTCTTGTGATGATTCATGCGATCATGGTAAAGACTGTCACGATGATGGACACAAATGGAATGATTGCAAAGGCGGACATAAATTCCCATCTTGCAAAAACAAGAAATTTGATCACTTCTGGTATAAAAAACGTAATTGCTAGTTTTTATGCCTACAAAAAAAGGCCGTTTTGCGGCCTTTTTTACGTTTATTGAAAATGACTTATATCTGCAAATTGCTTCACTTCACCTTTACCGTCTTCAAATTCTATTATACTTAGACTAGCACTATGCATAAATGGCTCATCCCACACATTTTCAATTTCAATACCCGCAAAATGTCCTACAAGTAGTTTTGCAGCTGCCGCATGGGAGACAATTAATATACTTTCTCCTTTATGCTTTTCTAAAAGAAGCTGTATCCCCTCCATTACCCTTTTATGAACAGCCTCAAAATTTTCTCCTGATGTGGACTGAAAAAGATGTGGCTCATACCAAAATAACTGTATGTCGTCTGGGTATTGCCTTTCTATATCATCAATTGTCTGTCCTTCCCAAATCCCCATGTTAATTTCATAAAAATGCTCATCCGCGATTATCGGCATATCACGATCGCCCTTTATTAACTCTGCAGTATGAAGGGTTCTTTCACTCGGACTACTATAGATTGCATTGATAGATAAATCTTTCATTCTATCTCCTAATTGCTTAGCTTGTAGCATACCGTTTTCAGTTAAAGCAGAATTTTTCCGCCCTTGCATTCGCTTCGCTACATTCCATTCCGTTTCACCGTGCCTTGTCACATATACAGTTGTCTTCACTTCAATTCCCCCTTACCATGTTGGCCGTAATTCCCACGGTTCTACTCGTCCTACAATCCATTCATCACAATTACTTTCAATTCCATCGATTACCCCATCCGATATTTCTTCATGAGTAAGCCATCTTCCGTATGTATCTTCTAATATAAAACCTAATATTATTCTATGATAGCTACATTGCGTACCGCCTATTTTTTGTGAGGCTATTCTCGACGCTTTACTGCCTAAAATATGAAAAACGTTGTATGTTTCAGACGACATGTCTAATTCTCTACAAATGAGTGATAACGCATCCTTCGCACTTGAATGTGTCCACGCAACAACTAATGTTATTGGGCCATTCCTCTCAATTGTACTTGTAATAGCTAGCTTTACATCGTCATCATTATGATAATCTAACGGAAGGCATGTGATACTTTCTGGTATAGCACTCTCCCGCTTAACATTTTCTAATTTCACTTCATCTCTTCCAATAATAGAAACATGAAACCCTTGCTCACAAAGCCACATAGAAACTTTCTTTAACATTCCTGTTCCACCAATTACTAGCGCATGCAACTTTTTCCCCCCTTAATAAAATGTCATATGAGGTTTATCTTCCCTATAATAATTAAGTCGGTCTTGCAATGACCCTGAATGAAACTCAAATTTGTGACCATCAGGATCTACAAAATATATAGAGTCACAATCTTTCACATCACGTTCTCTTCCTTGTAAAATATGAACTTTGTTTTCTTCTAATCGCTGCTGTAGGCGTTCAAAGTCTTTCTGTTCAACTGAAAACGCAATATGCGTATAAGATTGATGAATCTCATTTCTAGGAATATGTGTTTCTTCATTAAGTGCTATCCATACTCCACATATATTAAAATATGCAAGCTTTCTCCCTTTAACTAATAATTCTCCTTCTAGTACTTTTTCGTAAAATGTAATAGAATCTTCTAAATTAGATACTGAAAAACAAAGATGATTGATTCCTTTTAACAACTCTAATTCCTCCTATACAAATAAAAGATGAGCGAAAATTCACTCATCTTTTATTATACTATTTCTTTGTAATATATGCCCATTTATAACTGAAATCTCCACCAAACGTATGATTTGCAATACCTTTTACGTATGGTTTCTCTAAATATGCGGTACTTTGTTGGTACGCAGGAGAAATGGCAGCATCTTGACCAATTAAGATTTTTTCAGCTTCTGCAAGTGCATTCCAGCGGGCTTTATCATCTTTTAATAGCTCTCCTTTTGATTTCGCTACTAAATCATCATACTTCGGATTAGAATAATCCATTTCATTAAATGAGCTTCCAGTAACAAACATATCAATATAAGTCATTGGATCTGGATAGTCCGGACTCCATGCGGATAATGAGAATTCATATTCAAATTTCTTTTCTAACTCTAGCTTCTGCTTATATGGCTGTTGTTTCAAATTCACTTTAATACCCGGTAAATTTTTCTCTAACTCTTCTTTAATAAAGTCGCCCACTTTTTTACGACTACCGTTATCATCATTTAGAAATTCTACTGTAATTGTATCTTGGCCAAGTTCTTTCTTCGCTTCTTCCCATAATTTTTTTGCTTTTGCTGCATTATCTTTACTGTCACGGAAATTTTTATTTACAGTACGGAAATCTTTCCCATCTGGTCCTGTCGTAAATTTTTCAGGTACTAAGAAATATGCTGGCAATGATCCGTCATTTAAAATAACATTTGCAATTCCTTTTTTATCATATGCCAGATCAATTGCTTCACGAACTTTTTGGTTTTTAAACGTTACATTTTTTTGGTTAAAGCGCAAGAAATATATACGTGGATCTAACTTCGTTTTAAATTCATCTGGCTTATTCTTTTTATATTTATCAACAAATTCAGAACTTAAAATAACACGGTCTGCTTGATCACTATCATATAAATTCACTCCCGTGCTCGTTTCCTTCACAATATTTACATTAATTTCTTCTAACTTCACAGTATCTTTATCCCAATAATTAGGGTTTTTCTTTAACTGATAACTTCGTTCATGTTTCCATTCACTCATCGTAAATGGTCCATTGTATAATAGTTTATCTGCTTCTAATGCATATTTATCTCCTTGTTCTTTCACATATTTTTCATTTAAAGGGAAAAATGTTGGGAATGAAGTAAGCTCAAGGAAATATGGTGCTGGTTGTTCTAATTCTACTACTAATGTTTTATCATCCTTTGCTTTCACTCCTAATTGATCTAACGGTAATTCTCCTTTATTGACTTTCTGTGCATTTTTCACATCAAATAAAATAAATGCATACTCAGCTGCCGTTGCTTTATCTAATGCGCGTTGCCATGCATATACAAAATCTTGTGCTCGAACTGGATCGCCATTAGACCACTTTGCGTCTCGTAATTCAAATGTATATGTTTTTTTATCTTCACTAATTTTCACGTCTTTTGCCATACCTGGAGTTGGTTTATTATCCTTATCTAAACGATATAATCCTTCCATTGCATTTACAAAGGCACGGAATGACACAGAGTCTGTTGATTTTGACGTATCCATTGAAGGAATTTCTGCTGTTTCTAGTAAGTTTAATACTTGCTTATCTGCTGCTCCCTTACCTGCTTCTTTCTTCGTTGTAGATGCCTTCTCCCCATTTCCGCAACCTGCAACTAATACACTAGTCGATAATGCAATTGCAGCAATCGTTGTTACCTTTCTCTTCATTCTTCCTTCCCCCAATCTATATGTATACATGAAAGCCAGTATAATATATATTATTATACAAAAGATTCAGATTATTTCAAATATTATTTTCATATACACAAAAAAAGAAATGGATAGAGCGCTCTTCCATCCACTTCTTTTTCTTTTTCTTTTACTTGTAATCCATCTTCTATGTCAAATGGATTTTGGACTTTAAATATTTCGTCCAATATCTTCAAAAATTCTTCCTCATTTTTAGATTCTCCATTAATCGTAAGTGAGTACGGCTCAATCTCACCCAATTTATAATCAACAATAAATTGGATTCTCACCTTTTTCCTTGCCATATCAGGACTATTTCCTTGGAATTCTACTAATTCTAATCCTTCCGTTCCGCGATAATATACCCAATCTGGGTTTTTAAAGTAATTTTCAAATGATTCACCAATGGAAAAGAACGGATATTCATATAGCGAGCTTGTACGAACTTTTTGAATAATATCTCGATCAGTCGGGAAAAAGAAATGGCTGAAAAAAATACTAGCAACTGCTAAAATCGTAACAATTGTCGCTCCCATTTTACTCGTTCCACCGCTATCACGAATGAGGTAATTCTCCACCGATGCATCTTGAATTTCCCGTGCTTTTATTCGATATATACGTCTTTCTGCAAATTGATAATATAATCCATTTGCAAAAATCGCCATTCCAAATAAAATAAAAACAAGTAATAGAAACGTAAGAGGCACCATATTTATGATTGGCAATGCTACGTTGAAGCCCATATAATAAGAAAACGCATCACATGCTACTAATAACAATAAAAATAAAGCTGCAGGTAAATAATACTTACGATATCCAAGCCAACCTACATTGAAAATAGCTGCCCAACCATTCCAGCTCCACCTAGCAATCCGCTTTTCCTCAAGCTCCCACTTCCTTTTGTAATACGGATACTGTCTCCCTACATATACTTCTAATTCTTTATCTATTAGTAAGCTTCCTTCATCTTGTTCATTGTGCAAGTTACGCTGACAACTTGTACAATTTAATTGGTCATTCGAGCAAGGTTGCCCACAATTTATACAGTTCAAAACAATCCCTCTTCCCATCCATACGTCATTTCAAAATACCTTCGTGTTTTAATAACCACTCTTTCCTCCATAAACCACCCGCATACCCGACAAGCTTCCCGCTCTTCCCTATTACACGATGACACGGAACGATAATTGAAATTGGATTACGACTATTTGCTCCTCCTATCGCTCGTACAGCTTTCGTATTTCCGACCTTCTCTGCAATATCTAAATATGAAGCACTTACGCCATAAGGAATAGTATAGAGCGCATCCCATACATTTTTTTGAAATGCTGTTCCCTCGGCAGACAACGGGACCGTGAACTCTTTTCTATTCCCCTTAAAATATTCATCTAGCTCATTTATACATTGATCTATCATTTCGTTTGTAATTTCTTCTTGTCTCTCATCAACAAATATAACAGACGTAATTCCTTTATCGTTCGCTGTAATTTCCAGCAGACCTAATTCACTTTCATAATAAGCCTGGTACATATGTCATCCTCCAATTCAATTCATATTAATTATTGTAACACGAATAGACAAAATTTTTCGTATAAGCGTTTTATTAGGGAAACAAAAACGAGAATGATACAATGTAAGAAAATTCAATCTAGGAGGCTATTGGATGAATTCCGAACTTTTTTCACCTTATACAATTAAGGACATTACATTAAAAAATCGTATCGTTATGTCACCTATGTGCATGTATTCGTCAGAAAACGAGGATGGCCAAGTAACTAATTTCCATCTCGTCCATTACGGAACAAGAGCTGCTGGTCAAGTTGGTTTAGTTATGATTGAAGCAACAGCCGTATTACCTGAAGGGCGAATTTCTAATAAAGACTTAGGTATTTGGGATGATAGCCAAATTGAAGGCTTACATAAAACGACAACTTTTATACATGATAACGGTGCAAAAGCTGCCATTCAACTCGCTCACGCTGGAAGAAAAGCAGAATTAGAAACAGATGCGTTAGCTCCTTCAGCCATTCCATTTAATGAAACGATGAAAATGCCAATAGAAATGAGTAAACACCAAATTAAAGATACTGTATTAGCTTTTCAGCAGGCTGCAATACGATCAAAACAAGCTGGATTTGACGTTATTGAAATACACGGTGCTCACGGTTATCTTATTAATGAATTTCTTTCTCCGCTTTCCAATAAGCGGACTGATGATTATGGTGGTTCGCCTGAAAAACGATATCGTTTCTTACGCGAAATCATTGACTCGATAAATGAAGTTTGGAACGGACCGTTATTTGTTCGTATTTCAGCAAATGATTATCACCCTGACGGGTTAACGGTTCAAGATTATGTTCAGTATACGAAATGGATGAAAGAACAAGGAGTAGATTTAATCGATTGTAGCTCTGGGGCTGTTGTACCTGCACGCATCGATGTTTATCCTGGGTATCAAGTACAATACGCTAAACATATTAAAGAACATGCTAACATTGCAACTGGTGCAGTTGGGTTGATTACGACTGGGTCTCAAGCGGAACAAATTTTAAATAATAACGAAGCAGATTTAATTTTTATCGGACGTGAGTTACTTCGCAATCCTTACTTCCCAAGAATAGCGGCTAATGAACTTGGCTTTGAGTTAAAAGAACCGTATCAATACGAGCGAGCACCTGGGAAAATCAGTACAAATAAATAAAACCGAGAAGCTATCCTTCTCGGTTTTATTTATTCTATCGTTGTAATTTCATTGGAATTATAAATGTGGATACCCGATTCTTCTCGCAATGCAGTTATATACATCCCTTTCGCCACATCTCTAGCTGAAATTGGTTTATACTTTTTGAATGCCCCCTTAAATATAAAAGGAATCATACGAGATAATTTTTCCGCCATTCGTTCACCAAAGCGAAATTCTTGTCGATTTCCTACTAATAAAGATGGCCTAAAAATGTGAATACCACCGATTACTAACTTTTGCAATTCCTCTTCCATTCTTCCTTTCACTTGTGAGTAAAAGAAAAACGATTTAGGATTCGCTCCCATTGAGGACACAACAAGGAAATTTTGCACCCCTTGTTTCTCAGCTAAACAAGCAGCTCTTAACGTATATTCATAATCTACCTTTTTGAAATTTGCCTTTGTTTTTGCTTTCTTGATTGTTGTTCCTAGACAACTAAATACGTCATCCACAGCAAAAAACTCTTTATATTCCTCTAATACCGAATAATCTACTTGTTTTTGCTGTAACTTCTCATGTTGCCATTGTATTGGTTCTCTTACAAAAATAGTAACCGAATCGTAGTAATCTGATTCAAGTAATAGACGCGTTATTTCTTGTCCAACTAAACCACTTGCACCAAGTACTAACGCTGTTCGCTTATTCATATATGCATATACCTCTTATTTTACTTTTCTCTCCTTCAGTAAAATACAACTTTTAGGAGTTTCCTTCTCTCATTTTACCACAAGTAAAGCACTATGCGTACGCATAGTGCTTTACTCACTCTTTTTTCTCATCTTTCTCTCGTAATTTTGTTACTGTTGATGCATCTCCTAAATTACTTATTAATCTTCTTAAAAAAATTAAGACTAAGGCTAATGGTAATACTACCGCTAATATCAATAAAATAGCTTCCATTAAGTAGCCCAAACACTCATCCCCCTCTACACCCTCCTTTCATATATATGAACACAGCGTTGTCACATATGCATGTATTCGCAAAAATAACACATCTATATTTGACAACTTTATAACAAAATCAAATCGGAATGATTATTATTTATTGCAACTTTATAAAAGATGTATTATACTAAGTTCGCAAACTAAAACGTAATTATTCCGTTTTGTATTAAAATGATATTTTTCTTCTATAATTGGGGAAAATATATCCGTAAAAAAGAAAAGAGGAGAACTTCATGCCTAAAAGACTGACTATATTTTCATTCTTACTTATTTTCACTTTAATTTTTACTGGCTGCTCAAATAAAAAAGAAGGTAATGCCAAGAAAGACGGAAAGCTAACTGTTTATACAACTATTTTTCCTCTTGCAGATTTCGCAAAAAAAATTGGTGGCGACTATGTAACTGTTGAAGCGATTTACCCACCTGGTGCAGATTCTCATACATTTGAGCCAAGTCAAAAACAAACAGTACAGGTTGCAAAAGCCGATTTATTCGTTTATAACGGCGCTGAATTAGAGCCATTTGCTGAAAAAATGGAAAAAGCATTACAAAAAGAAAATGTTAAAATTGTAAATGCATCCAAAGGTATTGAACTGCGTACTTCTACTGAAGAAGAGCATCATGATCATGGAGACGGCCACAAAGAGGATGAACATCATCACGATAAAGACCCACACATTTGGTTAGACCCTACTCTAGCAATGAAACAGGCAGAAAAAATTAAAAATGCACTTGTAGAATTACAACCTGACCATAAACAAGAGTTCGAAAAAAACTTTGCAGCACTTCAAACAAAATTTACTGATTTAGATGATCAATTTAAAGCTGCTGTAGCAAATGCAAAAACGAAAGAAATTTTAGTTTCTCATGCTGCATATGGGTACTGGGAACAACGTTATGGCCTGAAACAAATTCCTATCGCTGGAATCTCAGCTTCTGATGAACCATCTCAAAAGCAACTTGCTGATATTACAAAAACAGCAAAAGAACATAACTTAAAATATATTTTATTTGAAACATTCTCTACTCCAAAAGTAGCATCCGTTATTCAAAAAGAAACAGGTACAAAGATTTTACGTTTAAATCACTTAGCTACTATTTCTGAAGACGATGCGAAAAATAATAAAGATTACTTCACTTTAATGGAAGAAAACGTGAATACATTGAAAGAAGCTACTAACTAATCAACTTTTGATAAGAAGAGGCTGTCTCAAAAGGTCTTTAAATAAAGCCTTTTGGAGACAGTTTTTTATTTTAACTTTAATATGGATGAGAAAATGCCCGATTATAGTAGAAAATCAACAGATTTCCTACTATAACTGGGCGTTTTTCGCTTTGGATTGAGCTCTTGTTGTCCATTTCCGTAAATTATGGACAACACAAATAAAACCCCATTCCAGTCGATTTTTGGAAAGGTATCGTAAGGAAAAACGTCGGAAGAAGCGATTGTATTTAATATGACCGAATACGGTTCTACCTCTATTTGTCGTTTTACATATAATTCTTTACCTTCTTTTGTACGTAAACGTTCTCGTACTTCTTTTCGCTGTTTTTGATTTTTGACAGAGACGCTGATAGATTTTGTTTCGTTTCCTTATATTTTATTGGATCTCTTCCATGCTATTACTGTAATAAGATATTGTATATCAAATAGGAAAGCGAAAAGTATAATAAATCTTGCTATTACTGCTAACCATCCAACGAAATCTTCAGGGAAATTATATTTGTATGTGGTAGCACCTATTGCTACAAAACACAAAATAAAGGTATCACTCATTTTTTCTTTTAATTTTTCTTTTAATTGCTCTTTATTATTAATATCTGTTTCATAAACACCAGTTAGAATAGATTTAATAAAGAAGAAAATCATATAACAAATTATAATGGCTAATGAAGCAATCCATTCTAGGAATGGTCGGTGTAGATATGCTCCCCTTATAATAACATCAATAAAAGCTAAAAGTAGGACAACAATTCCAGATTGAGCCCAAATTTTCATTTCGATTTGTTGAATTCTTTCATCTGAGTGTGTACTGAGTGAAAAACATTTTTTTAGTTTTTCCATTTTAGAGTTCCTCCCAAAATAATTTATCTAATGTTTTAGCTATATGCATACAAAGTTTTAAAGAAGGGTTAAACTTATTACTTTCAATATAACTACTGGTTTTTCGCGTAGCGTTTACAATATCGGTAAACTCCAGTTGAATTAGACTTTTTTAACTCTTGCAATTTTCTCTTTACTTATAGACTTTAAATACGTCTCATTAGTAAATGATAACTTCATACCACAAATCTCATATTCTATATATTAAATTATTAACTGCATAAATGCAGTATATATTTTATTTTACGGCATATATATATTACCAATCTCTTTATTTTTGTATCTAAAACTATCCTACAAATATAAAAATAGAAATTTTTTCTGTAGAATCATAGGAAAGGATGGCTTTTTCACGTCTGTTTCTCTGTAAGATGAATTAGAACTAATTGCTCACGAAATTCGAATTTTTTTATCTCCATATACCTTACAGTATCTTGCTAGAGATGTTGGTTTTGTGCAACAAAACAGTAAGTACCAAGCAAAAGGTTTAGTAAATTTATGTGTATGAGTTGGCCAAAATATAGCTATAACTTCTTTAGCTCAGTTATCTAGCTGTTTAGAAGCATCAACAAAAGTACTCATCAGCCCGGAGTGACTGAATCAACGGTTTAATAATGGGACCGTACCACTGTTACAACACCTACTTTTTGACAAAGTGCGACTTATTTTTTTGTTTTGAGGATATTTGCTTTTGTTAGATTGATAGTGATTGGGTACCTGCAGTATTTCGAAGAAAAGTCACGCTAAGAAAAAGTAAAATGAGCCATCCATATGGACAGCTCATTTACATAATTTTCGTTATTGGGAGCTATTGCAAACTACTTCTATTTTGAGTAAGGTCAATCTTTGTTTTGTTTTTCTAACAGTTGAATAACTTTATCTAACTTTTGCTCAACTGAATCTTGCTTTTTACGATTGCTAGAATATCGAATTATACGTATAATCCCCCCAAGCAATGCACCGATGATCATTAATATAATAGCAACTCCTACGTAATAAATAGAGTTTTCTAAAGGCATTATACAGGACCTCCTTTCCTCTATTTTACTATTTAAAAGAAGTGATTTGTTGTTTGATTTTGTTTGTATACTCTATACATGTCAGGTTCGTATAACATCTCATTATCGATACAAAACGCAAAGAGATCCCCTACTCTCATAAAGAAATCTCCTTTTTTTTAGTTATTTGCGTAGCCCAAATGTAACCCCAAGGGATTTATGTATCCGATTTTTGGTGTGCTTTATATTAGATATGCATAATTTCATAATCATTCCTTATATAACGATATTAAAATTTACATTTTTAACCTGTAAAATACAGGATGTTAAATAAATATCTAAGGGGTTGTTAATATGAAAAAATTTATGGGCATGTTAGCTATGTGTTTTGCACTTACACTAGCATTTTTACCAACTATTTCAAAGGCGGATTCTTCTCCACTACGAAGTGTTAGCATTAGCGCTGTAGGGGATAATAACAAAATGTATAGTGCAAGTTCTTACTTAACTATTCCTGTTCTTAAAGGCGATTACCTTTATGTGAAAGTTAGTGAAGTAGGTACACCGGATTCATATTCTGAGGCTTTGACTGTTAATGGTGTTAGATATGCGGGAAGTTCTTTAGACGAAGTCAGTTCTTATACTGGTCCATTCGGATCTGAAAAAACATTTAGATTACGTATTAAGGATTCTTACATCTTCTCAAACACACCAAATTCAACAAACACTATTGCTTTTGAATCTAGAGTTCCTTTCTCAATGCAAGTATTATCTAAAAGCATATCGGTTCATGTAGAATAATTTATAACATTATTATTAATAAAAAATACATCCCTATAAGGATGTATTTTTTATTTAATAGAAACATAATTTGAACTTCTAAGACTTCTAAGTTCTTTTAATCGTATACTATACGTTTTAAACATACAGTAAACAAATTGTTACACTTACTTTTCTTCACCACTTGTTTGCATGGTATTAAATGTCCAATTTAATTTCAATGCATCTCCTTGAAATACATTTTGGTCTTCACCGCTATCTATAAATGTGAACATTACATAAAATGTATCATCATCACCAGGAGCTAGTCCATTTCCTTCTCGATCTACAATACCTTTCTTTACAAGGTCAGGAATACTTCCATTTTGCGTAGCTACCTTTAATTCAGATAATGTAGTAGACCATACTGGAACTTCATTTTTATCCAAATTCCACAAGAAATCCACACGGATATGATCACCAAAATCAGCATTTCCATTATCCCCTTTCGCATCGATTACACTGTAATCTGTCAGGAGTTTCACATCTCCTATTGCTAAGGTTCCTTTGTTAACTAATTGAAAACCGCGCTCCATTTCATCACCTGGTTTCAGATTGTCGACATTAATAACAACTTCAGGATTTACACTCAAATCTAAAGTACCCGCTGCAAACGTGTTTTGTGATACTTCCTTATCACTGAAATACGCATATGTTCCCCCGCCAATTAAAGATAAGCCCAGCGCTGCAGTTATGACACCCATACCAAGTTTTTTCTTCATACCCATTTCACAAGTCCCCCTATTTTTTAAGTTCAAACCATAAACCTTATTTCCATCCCGCAAACAATAATCATTAAGCAACTACCTTTTCCCATAACAAAAGTAAATATATTTTAAACTAGTTACTTCATGTACCCCAACAACTATTACTTTTAAAATAACCGGTAATATTAACGTGAATCATTACCGGTTATTTGTTAGCCAATCTCATTTCATTTACTATTCATTGTCTAATTGCATTATTTACTCTAGAAGTTTGCCCACTTATTTTTTTGGTTCTAAACCAATAGAGCGTAAGATTTTATCTAGCGTCACTGGCCCTACATTTTCTTTCGGTTTCTGATTTTCTTTGGCATCTGGACCCTTTTTCAAGAAGTTTTTCTCAATAAAACGAATATCTGTTTCATCTACAACACCATCTTGATTTATATCTCCATCCTTTACAGATACTTTTCCTTTTCCATATGACAGAGCTGCTATTCTAGCATCTTGAATATCTACCATTTTATCGCCGTTTACATCACCTGCAAGGTTATCATCCATGTCAGCTCTAAAGTTTTGTCCCACTAATTCTCCATCCTGCATTTTTCCTATTTTTGTTGTTAATTTACTATTTAAATGACCTGGCATTTCTACGAAAATATCATATTCTTTATCGCTTACAGGGACACTACGAATTTCAAATTGCCCGTTATCATCAATTGTTCCTGTATATTTCTTTCCATCCTTACCAACTGCATACACTTTTGCTCCTAGTTTTGTATAGTCTTTCTTACCTAAATACCCCTCTTCATTCAAGAAAGCTTCCGGACCAATATATCCTGTAACCGTTGAATGTTTCGAAACAATAGCAAAAGATTTATCTTTAAACACAGGAATCTCATTACCTTCTGTTGCACCAACTTTTGTATAAGAGAACTTATCTACTCCAAATGCAGTTAAATCATTAAAGTATTCATCGCTCGTCATCTCGAATGTAACATCTAAAAATGGTGTATCTCCATCTAATCCTTTAAATTCTTTTCCTTCCAATGACGCGCCAACTTTCACCTTGTTTTCCCAAGCTCCTTCTTCACTTACCTTCGGATCTTCTAATTTAAGGTTCAGTCCATGTTGTTTTACATATTCCGTAAGTGCTGGATTTGGTTTCACATCTTTAAATTTAAAGAGCTGCTTGTAATAAGGAATTTCAAATGTACCTGACATAAGCTGTTTTACATTATTGAGATTCAAAGTTAACGTAATTTTTTCACCTAATTTTATTTTATCTTTGTCATAACTTGGAACAGCGTATTCTGTCCCTTCTTTTACAAAGACATAATCTTTATATCCAGTTGCCATATTCCCTGCAGTGGCAAGGTCATATCCAAATAATCTTAAATTTAACGGCTCATTTATTTCCTCTGGAAGTACTCCAAATTTAAAATCACCATTTGCTTGAACTGTATTCAACCAACCTGATGGGAAGGCTGAGTTTTGATAATATACAATTTGATTCGCTTTTTGATCATACTGCAAGCCTTTTGCTTTTAATGCATCTACTGTAGAATCATAAATATTACCATGCACCCATAATGCATGTTGGCCGTCTTCTTCTTTAAACATAGAATCATTTACTTCGTGTATACCAGGTTGTACATCCTTAAATTTCATTTCCGGTATAACATTATCAATGATAATGCTATCGCCTTTTGTATACGATTTTCTTTCCTTATCATATCCAACGAAGTTCAATTCGTAATCTCCATCAGGCAACATAACAGGTTTATCCCCAATTGGATGAGCTGGATCTCCTGTAAATGGAAGTACATACCCTCCCATACCAGAAAACATCATATATTCAACATTCGGTGTTAGACTACTTGCATCAAGTGTACCAACGATTCCTAATGCCTTCCCTGTCTTTCGGTCCTTCACAACTGCATCAATAGTTTCAAGAGGACTATTTACTTTAAATGTCAAAGGCGAACTTGGTCTCTCCATAAATGGATGGAATTTAGATGCATCTGTTGCCATTGCATCTCTCAGTAAATCTACAGACGCAATCCCTTTTTCTGTGAATTTAACTGCAAATGGTACTTGATATACTTCTTTTTCATTGTTTTTATTTGAAATATGAATATATCCCTCATATCTACCAAATTCAGCGTTATCTGGAATGATAATTTCAGGGCTAATTTCTTCTGATGTACCAGGAGCTACTTTAATAGAATCTGGTACATTTAGCTTCACACCATTCTTCGCTGCATCTTGCACCCCTACACTTGTAGGTGAAAATTCTACCTCTAATTTAAATTCTTTCCCATCTGTTTTACTGCTGTTCTGAATTAAGACTTTTCGACTATCTTTAATAGGCCCATTTTCAATTTGATTTTTATACCCAAACGCAATAGAACCTGTTTTTTCTTCAATTTCTACTTCTTCATCATCTACAACGTTTGATGTTTTATCGATAACCTCGATAGATGTATCTGCATGAACTGCACGATATGCATCAATTCGTCCAGAGCCCACCTCAAATACAGAACGCTCTTCTTTTAGGTCAACTGCGGTATTCATAAGTGCTTCTTTTACTTCAAATGGACTATAGTTTGGATGTTCTTGTAAAATAAGTGCCGCTACCCCTGCAGTATGAGGAGTTGCCATAGATGTACCTGACATACGTCCATACGCTACCGGATAATTTTCTCCATCTTTTGGATCATTAATATATTCAGGAACAGTTGAGAAAATAGACACACCTGGTGCTACAATATCTGGCTTAATATCATCTGTTTTAGTTGCAGGACCACGGGAGCTGAAATCAGCTAAGTGATCTCCCTCTGTTTTTATATTACTAAGTTCTCCAAACGCTAACGACACATCTCCTTGTACAGCTTTTGCTTGTAATTTCTCACCATCTACTTTTGTTAAGCGGAACGATGGAATAGATGAAGTACTTTCCCCAAGATAACTTGTAATTTCCCCATCTACATTGTTGTATACAATTACCGCCTTCGCGCCTGCTTCCTTAGCATTTTTAATTTTTTCATCAAATGTAATCTCACCGCGTTGGATCAGAGCTAACTTCCCTTTCACATCTTTCCCTGTAAAATCACCTGATTTCCCAAGCCCTGCATATACAACCGATAAGGATTGACCTTTCAAATCTTCAATCTTATCAGTAAAGCTTTTTCCAAGTAGCATCATCTTATCTACATGTACATCACCTGCATCGGCGGAAAACGTTGGAATATTCATTGCAGCGTCACTGGCTCCAACTGTAATGGGAAGTGCCGCTGCACTAGGTGATCCTATAGTACCTTCATCCGGACCACTATTACCAGCTGCTACTACCGTAACAACACCTGCTAACATTGCATTGTTCACTGCGACAGAAGTAGGATATAAAGGATCATTAATAGATGCTCCTAGTGATAAATTGATAACATCCATATCGTCTTTCACTGCTTTATCAATCGCAGCAAGAATACCACTTGTTTGTCCACTTCCATATGGACCTAATACGCGATATGAATATAAATCTACATCTGGAGCAACGCCCTTCACTGCATAATCTACACTATTCTGTTTGTCTGCAGCAATTGTCCCAGCTACATGCGTACCATGGGATGTATAATATGCACTTCCATCATAAATCTCAGGATATCCCCCAGAATTTTGCCAATCCTTATACGTTGTCTCCATTGGATCAGCATCATTATTAACAAAGTCCCATCCTTTTATTGAGTTCGGATCTATTTTGCTTGGATCCTCACCTTGTTTTGCACGATATCCTTTATATGCATCTTTCAAATCCGGGTGGTTGTAATCAATACCTGTGTCCAGTACACCTACCTTAATTCCTTTACCTGTTATTTTTTCATCATGTAGCTTGTCCACACCAATTTGCGGTACACTATCTGCCATTTTCGGTTCAACAGCAGTCTTAGCTGTTTCTTTTGGTAAATCAATTTTAACCTCATGATCTTCCCATACGCGCTTAACGATACCGGTACGAACTAAGTCCTCAATCATATTCGCTGGTAAAGAAATCGCTACACCATTAAAAGCATTCTTATACTCTCTTGTTATTTTTGCAGATTTTACATTTGTCCCTTTCTCTTTATTCTTTTGAAGCTGTTCAAGCTCTGCTTTAAATCCTTTATGTGATGCCTCTACCTTTTGTTCCGCATTTGAAAGAGCTACCTTTTTCCCTTTAGCCGCTTGTTTTAATACCTCAATTTTGCTAGGTGCTTGCTTAAATTCTATAATCACATTCACATTATTAGGACTTGCTGTATTGATACCTGGCGAAATAACAAAACCTGGTTTTGTATCTAACGTTTTTAAGGCATTACGTTGTTCCTTGGTAAGACCTTTCAAGATAGCATTTGCATCATCAATTCCAGTTAAAGTAGATGTATTTACCTCTTCTGCTAATACGTTATATGGAATTCCTTGAGACAATAACATTCCAACTGTTAACGTTCCAATAAGAATCTTTCCAAATTTCCCTCGTTTCATATTGCATCTCCCCATTATTCATATTATTTTTTGAAACCAATTGATTCTTCCATTCCTACTTAGCGTTGGAAACTCTATCAATCTTAATCTGTTGTATCATGAAAGATTTCCAACACTACTACCATCCCCATACCTCATATAGCTAATTACTCACTTTACTCTTTCTATAGGAGCCCCCCATCATTTATTTTCAACAAAAGATTTTCACAAAATGAATTATTAATAGGATTAAAATGTAATTCTATTATTATTATTTCACGTTTTGATTATTCTGAAAATTAATCAAAAGGAGTATCTTTTCTCTAAGGATTCTATGCCTACATAGTACAAAAGAACTATCTTGTCCTTTATTCTTTGTGATACAGAATAAAGCGACACGATAGTTCTTTGATAGATTTCTTATTTAATCTAGCGGAACCAATTGATTTCGAACTGCATAAATCACTGCTTGCGATCGACTTTTCACATTTAGTTTTTTAAAAATTTTATTGATGTGTATTTTAACTGTTTTATCACTAATATATAAAACTTCAGCAATTTCTTTATTACTAAGTCCTTTTACTAGTTCAAAGAGAATTTCCTTTTCACGTTCCGTTAGTTCATTTTCATTTGATTCTACTTTCATTTTTTGCTGATGATATGTAATTAATTTTTTAGTCATACGCGGATGAATAACTGAATCGCCTCGATATAACATTCGAATTGCTGCTACTACCTGCTCTGATGAGGAATCCTTCAATAAATAACCATCAGCACCCGCCTGGAGTGCATCCATTAAATACTCATCATGTTCATACATTGTAAACACAAGTACTCGGCAACTCGGATAATTTTTTTTCACTAATTCTGTAGCTTCAATTCCATTTTTCCCTGGAAGATTAATATCCATCAAAATACAATCTGGTTGGCATTCTTCTACTTTTCCCAATACTCCATCCCCAGAGCTAGCTTCTCCAAGCACTTTCATATCAGATTCATCCTCTAGTATGCTCCGAATTGCATCTCGTAAAAAAGCATGATCATCTACTACTAATATTTTAATCATTTTACGCACCCCTTGTTTGTGAATCTGGAATTAACAGTGTAATTTCTGTCCCTTTCCCTACAGAACTATCAATCTGTAAAGTAGCCCCTAATTGGTCGGCTTGTTCATTCATATGTAATATACCATAATGTGGCTCATTCTTTGTTTTAACCATAGACTCAAATAGTGAAAAGCCAACTCCATTATCCTTAACCCTTAAAAGCACGTGCTCACTTTGATAACTGAGTAAAACATCAGCCTTTTTTGCTTGTGCATGTTTTACAATGTTTTGCAAACTCTCTTGTAATGTATCAAATATAACTCTTTCTTTTGAAAAACTAAGCGCACGTGCATGACCTCTTTCATGATAGGTAATGTCTAGTTCATATTCTTGTTTTAAAGATTTTATTTTACTTGCTATTGCCTGCTTAAGGCCTAATTGTTGTGTCGGATATGGTTTTAAAGCATAAATTGAATAGCGAACTTCTCCTAGGCTTCCTCTTAAATCTTTTATGCTTTTCTCTACTACTTGCTGCATATCTTTTGGTTTATCACGGTATTTTTTCTGCGCGGATTCTAGTTGGAATATCACCCCGGCTAATGTTTGCGCAATACCATCGTGAATTTCACGGGCGATTCTATTTCTTTCTTCTAAGATCATTCTTTTTTCCTGTTCAGAAATCAATATCCTTGTTTTAACAACGTTAGCTAATTGGTTAGAAAATGTAGCTAACGACTGTACATCTTCTGGAAAGAAACCCGCATTTCTACTTTTCCCTGCAACAAACATTCCGACTAATTCATCATTTACTATAAGAGGAAAATATACAAGTGAGCGTATAACACTATCAAATATTTCATCTCCAGGAGCCGTACCAATTTTCCAATCATTAAATACAAGATTTTTAGAAAGTTCCTCAAACCCCCCGGATTTTTCTAAATCATCAGATATATCAGAGCGGACTTTCCCATTTTTCAATAGAATATTCCAGTTCCCATCATCTTTTGTCCATATTACATATGCTTGTATGCTAAAAAACCCTTTAAGTGCTTGTTTAATATGTTTCAAGTTTCCTCCGGTTAATCCTCGACTAATTTCGGTCGTAATAAGAAATAACTCATATAATCGTTCCTTCTCCATCCTTATCCGTACAGAAAAAGAACTAATAACGGAAGTTGCTACAAGTGGAAAAAAGAAAAACAGTACTGTAATCTCGTTTACTTCCACACTATATGTACTAATTAATACGTGCATCAGTGCCGCATAAGAGAAACCAAAAGTTTCGCAAAGAAATACCGTTACAGTTTTTTTATACCACTGATGGATTGAATATGGCTGCGGAAGGAGTAGCATTAACAAATCGTAAAAACAATTGTTGAAAAAACAAAAAAACACGCAAAATAATAACAAAGATATTAAATTTTCATATAGAACTGACATATCAATCTTATTAATTAATAAGGACATACATTTGTTTGAAAACCATTCGGCCAAAATCAAACTAAGTGCATGCTGAGTACTATTAAATAACATTCTTTGTATCGGTGAACGACGATGCAGGTGAATAATTAGCGTTACGAGTACAATAGCAATAATAGTTATATGGATTCCAAACTGCCAATTCATAGCGTAAATGATTGGAAAGGTAAGCGAACTAGTTCCTCTCCAAAATCTTACAGGAAAATACTCTGCAATCCCCATAAATAGTAACAACAATATTAGTATTGTTGGATGAGAAGGGATTTTAATTTCAAGTAAAGATATAGTTATAGTGACCAAACCAAGAAAAGAAATAAAATAAAGATAAGTACTAGCAATCTTTTCTCTCATAAAGATAGAATTTACATCTTTCAAAACAACCCCTTCTTTCTTTATAAAAACTTCATTTTCTCTATTATCCAACAAAAAACCGGCACTGGCAAAATGGAAGAACATCCACTAGCCAATCACCGGCTGTGTACTGCACCTAAAAAGGCAAGACACAATACTAGTATATATCAGTTCGTAAAATTTACCCACTAGCCAAATGTTGTAATTGTACATACTTTTAGACTTAGGTCTACTAGTACAAAAGATGTATACAAAGTTTTAATTTTGATTCACTAAAATAATTCTAAAAAAATAGGAAGTCAACCGTAAATACCTACGTATTTATTTTATCTAAATCTAATTAACATATCGTTTGATTATCGGTAGCAAGATCAAAAATACCCCCTACTGTCAGAAAAAAAACCTCCTTTTTCTTTTAGTTATTTGCGTGTCCCGAATATAACAGCAAAGAATTTATATATCCGCATTTTGGTGTACTTTCATTTGAAATGCAAATACCAATACATTGCAACTTCATCGCTTTCTTCATGTATCGCTTATAAAATGAAGCTTATCAAAACGCTCAATTTTTAAAAGGAGCTAGAAATACATATATCGGAAAATCAATGAACAGACGGCAAATCCAAATTTGTCTTGATAAATCAACTGGTAGAATTATATCAGCATTTCCAATCTACTAATAGAAGGATAAACACCTACAAAATATATCTCTAAATTTTGTAAAGAATCTTTTGATATATTACTGATTAGCTTACCTGAAGAGATTTCTTTAGTTAGTGATTTGCCAATCTATCTTGTTTACTAACAATCAATTTTAAAAAAATTCTTCGTTTAGGGGCTACTTTAAAATCTTAAGTTGATGGGCATATGGTGGACACCTACTAATATTCTTGCTTTTAAATTAATTTCAGTATATTATATTCATATGATAATATAGGAATTATGGTATACAGAAAGGGATCAAATCTATTTGTAAGATTTAAATCCTTTTCAAAGATAAAAAAATTTCACCAAAACTTAATATAACTTATGCTTGTCTTTTTAAGATGTATTGATAAAAATACATTTTTTTATCAATACAATTGTGTTTTCAATATAAATGAAAAATTTTTAATAGAAGTTTATTTACTTTCAATAATAAGAGGTAGTGTTCTAAAACATAGAAAAATAAGGCACCATACATAGTATCTGACAAACTTGAAAGGTTTTGTATGTAGTTTGCTCATCACAGATAAAAACAAAAGAGCCTTACCTATCTTGGCAAGACTCTACTAGTTTAGTTATATAATATTTACATAACAACTAAGAAACTAAAAACATATAACACCAAGTAGCAGAACCCTAATATTCCTCCTACAGCTAATACCTGTTTAGCCCAAC